>JACPVT010000093.1 GCA_016191685.1 Rhodospirillales bacterium
AGGCGCGCTCGGGGCCGTAGTCGTAGGCGCCGGGGGCGCCGACCTCGAGGGCGAACTCCTCCTCCCAATGCACGCGCTCGGGACAATCGGGAATGCCGAAGCGGTTCTTGATGCCGAGGCCCGGATGCGAGTCGGCCAGCTTCCAGGCGAGCTTGTTGGCGCGGATGTAGAGCCCGCCCCAGCCCTGCGCGTAGGCGATGAAGCCCGTCACCGTCATCGGGCCCTTCAGCATGGTCGGCAACGCCTCGCCTTCCTTGACGTCCTGCCAGTAGCGCGTCTCGGCGCCGCGGATCTTCTCCTCGGCGTAGAGCCGGTAGGCGTCGGCCAGTTCCTGGTCGGTGTAGCGGCGCGGCTGGCGGGCCTTCACGTCCTTGTACTTGGTGCCCTGCTCGCGGGCATGATCGCGCTCGGTGCGGAAGCACCAGCTGTCGGCGTCGGCGACCAGATCGCCTTTCTGATTGAAGAAATCGACATGATAGGTCTGCTGGACTGCACGGCCGGCGAACTTCGTGTTGTGCACGACGAGGTCTTTCAGCCAGGCCTCGGTCGTGATCGTGTCGTTGCGATTGACGGTCTTGTGCCAGTTCCAGTCGGAGCCGGACCACATGGCATGGATGCCGGGCAGGCCGCCGACATAACCCGAGATGATGCGGCTGGTCGTGAACAGGAAACTCGGCAGCGCGATCACGTCGCCGAACTTGGTCTTCTGCGCGTACTCGGGAACGCACCACAGCGGGTTGTCGTCGCCGATGCCGTGGGCATAGTGGCGGATGTTGTCGCGCGTCGCCTCGTGGCACCACGGCTCGGCGGTCACGCCGATCTTGACGCCGATGCGCTCACGCAGCGCATCGAGGCCCTCTTCGGTGATCTTCGGAAAGCTACGCTCGATCGTCTTAGTCGACATTTGCCTTTTCCCTTGTCATTTCCTTGGTGCGAAGAATCTTGCGATTGACCTTGCCGGCCGGCGTCTTGGGCAGCTCGGCGACGAACTCGACGAGGCGCGGATACTCGTGCTGGCTCAGCCGCTGCCGCACCAAATCCTGGATCTCGCGAACGAACGCTTCATCGCCGGCGCGTGCGGCGACCACGAAGGCCTTCACGACCTGGCCGCGCAGGCTGTCGGGAACGCCGATGGCGCCGACCTCGTGCACATCGGGGTGCTTCAGCACCGCGTCCTCGATCTCGATGGCGCTCATCGTCCAGCCGGCAGAGATGATGACGTCGTCGGCCCGTCCGCCGTGGAAGAAGTAGCCGTCCTCGTCGGTGCGGCCGAGGTCCTTGGTGGCGATCCAGCGATCGCGCCGCCATACCTTCATCTCGCCCATCACGCCGGGCGGGCACGGCTTGCCGTCGGCGTCGTGGATTTCGACCTTGCCGCCAGGGATCGGCTTGCCGAGCGATCCCGGCTTGACGGTGAAGTCCTTGGCGCCTGGATAGCTCACCAGGATGACGCCGATTTCGGTCGTGCCATACATGCTGCAGACCGGGTGCCCGAACGTCGCTTCCGCGAACGCCGCCGTCTCGCTGTCGATCGGCTCGCCAGTGAAGGACGTCTTCTCGAGGAAATACCGGTAGCGCCCCGCCGCGCCGGAGTTCCGCATCATGCGGTAGTGCGTCGCCGCCGCGGAGATGTTGGTGAAGCGATGATCCTGAAGCGCCTTCAGGAGCCGTTCGGCATCGAACCTGCCGGCATAGGCGCCGATGGTGATGCCGAGCGCGAGCGGCGCCAGCGTGCCATGCCACAGCCCGTGGCCCCAGGCCGGCGACGACGGGCAGATGAACCGGTCGCCCGGTCGCAGGCCGGTGCCGTACAGCGCTGCCACCATCAGGGTGACGATCGCGCGATGGCTATGCCTCACGGCCTCCGGCAATTCTCGGGTCGTCCCCGACGTGTATTGGAAGATCGCCAGCGCATCGGACCGGGTGGCCGGCGTGAACGACGGTGGCAACGGCGCCAGACTCGCCATGAAGGCCTCGTCGGCGACAACGACGCGCGTCCCGGTCGTCGCCGCGACGACGGCTGCCTTCTCGGCGTTGGTGACGAGCAGCTTCGGCGTGCAATCGTCGAGCCGCAGTTTGACGCCATCGGGCCCAAACAAGGTGAACAGCGGCACCGCGATGGCGCCCAGCTTCATGGTGCCGAACACCGTGGCGTAAAAGGCGCGCGACGGTTCCAGCATGATGGCGACGCGGTCGCCCGCCTTGATTCCCTGCGCGGCGACCCAGTGGGCGAAGCGCGACGAATCCTCCGCGATCTGCCGGAAGCTCAGCGTCTCGTCCCGGCCGTCGGCATGGACGACGATCACCGCGATGCGCTCGCCGCCGGCGTGCCGATCGATGCATTCGTGCGCGATGTTCAGGCTTTCGCGATCGCCGTCGAACAGTTCCCAGAGCTTCGCACCGGAGAAGTGCGCCTGGGCGTCGGCATAGCTCGTGTAGGCCGTGAGGCTCGTCATGGCCGCGACATTCGTCCAGCCGTCAATAATTGTACAGAGGTTTTATAAATTGTATATATACAATATCAATCTGCGCAGCAGCGCCCCTCCGCAGTCGCACGAAAACGCCGCCGGGCGTGAAGTCGATTTCCCAGGCGTCGCCGCCCAGCTTAGCTAGATGAGGCTAGGTAACGGCCGCGGCGCGCTGGAATGCTGGCCGCGCAATCAGGCGCTCGCGATAGGCCCTGGTGCGGGGGCCTAGCAGCGAGGCGAAGTCCGGCTTGCCCAGGGTGTTGAGTGGATAGCCGACCGAGATGTCGGCGAGCGTCAACCGTCCCGCCGCGAGGAAGTCACGACCTTCCAGTCGCTGCTCGAGCAGCTTGATCCGCATCGAGAGCGAATGGCGCGCATCGGACAGCACGGCGTCGATGCCCGCCTGCATCTCCGGCGTCTTGTTCCGGATGCGCCCGACGCGCGCCATCACCGAGAGCGGCGCCTGCAGCGTTGCTTCGCCGTACAGCAGCCATTGCACGAATTCCGGCCGCTCCGGCTCGTCCGGCCCCACGATCAGGTCGGAGCCATGCCGGGCCGCCAGGTATTCGCAGATGGCCAGCGATTCATAGATCGTCCGGTCGCCGTCGATCATGGCCGGCAGCGTGCCGGCCGGATTGATCGAGAGATACTCGGGCTCCTGCAGCCGCGGGCGGGTGCCCAGCGACTTCAACTCGACCGTGGCGCCGATCTCTTCCAGCGTCCACAGCACGCGCAGCGAGCGCGAAGTGGGCACATGGTAGAGCGTGGCCATCAGTCGAGCGTTTCCAGCAGCCGCGCGCAGAGGTAGGTCCGCGGCACCAGCGACGAATAGTAGATCTGCTCGTCGATGGCGTGTGCACCCTTGCCGTCGGCCCCGAGACCGTCGAGCGTCGGGATGCCGAGCGCGGCGGTGAAGTTGCCGTCGCTGCCGCCGCCGGTCAGCGGCACGTCGGCGAGTTCCTTGCCGATCTCGCGGTAGATCGCCTGTGCCCTGCCGAAGAGGTCGGCGATGCCGGCGTCCTTCTGGTAGGGCGGCCGGTTCATACCGCCCTCGACTGTGAGTTCGACTTCGTGACCGATCGGCTCGAGGCCGAGGAACCAATGCGTCATCTCCTCGGCGAGCTGCATGCTGGGCACGCGCAGGTCGACGTCGATCACGCATTCCGCCGGCGTCACGTTCACGCCGCTGCCGCCCTGGATCTGGCCGACATTGCAGGTGATGCCGCGGGCATAGTCGGTCTTGCCCTCGATGCGCAGGATCTGCCTGGCCATTTCGAGGATGGCGCTGCGGCCATCCTGGTGGCGCACGCCGGCGTGCGCTGCCTTGCCCTTCACGGTGAGGGTGAAGCGGCCGACGCCCTTGCGCGAGG
>JACPVT010000094.1 GCA_016191685.1 Rhodospirillales bacterium
CCAGTGGTGGTACGGCCACAACGCGGTGGGCTTCTTCCTGACCGCAGCCTTCCTCGGCATGATGTACTACTACATCCCCAAGGCGGCGAACCGGCCCGTCTACTCCTACCGGCTGTCGATCGTGCACTTCTGGTCGCTGGTGTTCATGTACATCTGGGCCGGACCGCATCATCTGCACTACACGTCACTGCCCGACTGGGCGCAGACGCTCGGCATGGTGTTCTCGGTCATGCTTTGGATGCCGAGCTGGGGCGGCATGATCAACGGCCTGATGACGCTGTCCGGCGCGTGGGACAAGCTGCGCACCGATCCCGGCCTGCGCTTCTCCGTCACCGCCGTCGGCTTCTATGGCATGTCCACCTTTGAGGGGCCTGTCATGTCGATCAAGGCCGTCAACTCGCTCAGCCACTATACCGACTGGACCATCGGCCATGTGCATTCAGGCGCCTTGGGCTGGGTAGCGTTCATCGTATTCGGAACGATGTACTATCTCGTGCCAAAGATGTGGAACCGACCCGCGATGTGGTCGACACGCCTGATCGGCTGGCACTATTGGATCGCGACGATCGGCATCGTTCTCTACATCACCGCGATGTGGGTGAGCGGCATCATGCAGGGCCTGATGTGGCGCGCCTACGACGAGCTTGGCTTCCTCCAGTACTCGTTTGTCGAGACGGTAGCCGCCATGAGGCCGTTCTACGCGATCCGCCTGCTGGGTGGTGTGTTCTTCCTAAGCGGCGGCCTGATCATGGCCTACAACATGTGGCGCACGATTCGCGGCGAACCCGAAGTGGCTGCCGCGCGTCCTAGCCCTGCACTCGCGGCCTAGGAGACGCGCAATGTTCATCCGCCACTCGACGATCGAGAAGAACGTCATCCTGATGGTCGTGCTGACCCTGATCACCGTGTCGATCGGCGGCCTGGTCCAGATCATCCCGCTGTTCACGATCGAAAGCACGATCGAGCGCGTCGATGGTGTGCGCCCCTACACGCCGCTCGAGGTGCTGGGCCGCAACGTCTACATCCGCGAGGGATGCTATCTCTGCCATAGCCAGCAAATCCGTCCGTTCAAGGACGAGGTTGAGCGCTATGGTCATTACAGCCTCGCGGCCGAGAGCATGTACGACAAGCCCTTTCAGTGGGGCTCCAAGCGTACCGGCCCCGACCTCGCCAGGGTCGGCGGCCGCTACTCGAATGACTGGCATGTGGCGCACATGGTCTCGCCACGGGCCGTCGTACCGGAAAGCGTTATGCCGGCCTATCCATTCCTTGCCACGCGCAAGCTCGAGTTCGACGACATCGCCCAGCACCTCAAGGCGCTCCGCGCCGTCGGTACGCCCTACACTGATGAGATGATCGCCAATGCCAGGGCCGACGTCGAGGCCCAGGTAAACCCCGATGCCGACCCAACTGCGCTCGAAAAGCGATATCCGCGCGCTGTCATCGGCAAGTTCAACAGCGGGTCCACCGAGATCACCGAACTCGACGCACTGGTGGCTTACCTTCAAATGCTGGGCACGTTGGTGCGCTTCGGCGACCTTCCGCCCGACCGACTGCGGCAATAGGGGGCGGTTATGAACCTCGAAACCGTCAACGCCATTCTCACCTCGGTCTGGACGGTGTGGGCTGTCTTGATCTTCGCCGGAATCTTCTTCTGGACGTGGCGGCCTGCCAACCGCAAGCGCTTCGAGAAGGACGCGCGCATTCCACTGAACGACGAAGATTGAGGGGCTGGTCATGCCGACGAAGATCGAAAAGGACACTGTGTCGGGCCAGGACACCACCGGCCACGAATGGGACGGCGTGAAGGAGCTCAATACACCGCTGCCGACTTGGTGGGTCTACACATTTTACGCGACGATCGCGTTCGCCGTCGTCTATTCCGCCCTATATCCGTCCTGGCCCTGGCTCACGGGTCACACACAGGGTTTGCTGGGTTACTCTAGTCGTACCGAACTGTCGGTTGTACTTGCAGAGCAGGCAAAGGCACGGTCGAAGTTCGTCGACAAGATTCGGGCAACCCCCCTCGCCGACATCCGCAAGGAACCCGAACTGTTCAATTTTGCCCTGGCCGGCGGACGCTCCGCCTTCCAGACCAATTGTCTGCAGTGTCACGGCTCGGGCGGCGCGGGAAGCCCTGGCTTCCCCAACCTCGTCGACGATGAGTGGCTCTGGGGTGGCACGATCGACCAGATCTATACGACCATTCAGCACGGTATCCGCAATGCCGACGACAAGTCGCGTCAATCGCTGATGCCGCGCTTCGGCGTCGACGGCGTGCTGACTGCCGCCCAGGTCGCGGCGGTGACGGACTACGTGCTGAGCCTGTCCGGTCGCGGAAAAGCAACGCCGGAGGGCGCCAAGATCTGGCAGGAACAATGCGTCGCCTGTCACAAGGCCGACGGCAAGGGTAACCAGGAACTCGGCGCACCCAACCTCACCGACGGCATCTGGCTCTATGGCGGCGACCGAGACACGATCTATCGGACCATCTTCTATGCCCGCAACGGCAGCATGCCGGCGTGGGATACGCGGCTCGATGACGCGACAATGAAGATGCTCGCGATCTACGTTCATTCACTCGGTGGCGGACGCTAGGCCTCGGCGAGAATGAAATGGACGCCAGGCTCCAGAACGAAGATGCCGTCTCGCTGCGGACCCGTAAGGCGGAGCTGCCGCTCTACATCTCGCGCATCAAGGTTTATCCGCGCGCGATCAAGGGTCTGTGGCGTCGCGTCAAATGGGTGGTGCTCGTCGTTCTGCTCGGCCTCTACTATGTTGTGCCGTGGTTGCGCTGGGACCGCGGCCCTAACGCCCCCGACCAAGCCATCCTGCTCGACCTCGACGGTCGGCGCGGCTGGCTCTTCGATATCGTCATCTGGCCGCAGGAAATCTACTTCGTCACCGGCCTGCTGATCCTCGGCGCCTTCGGCCTGTTCTTCGCGACGGCACTGTTTGGTCGAGTCTGGTGCGGCTTCGCCTGTCCGCAGACGGTCTGGACCGACCTCTTCATGCTGGTCGAACGCCTGATCGAGGGGGATCGCAACGAACGCATGCGGCTCGACCGGCTGCCGATGTCGGCCAGCAAGGCCGCACGCAAGGGCTTGAAGCATATAGTGTGGCTCGCCATCGCGGCCGCCACGGGCGGTGCTTGGGTCTTTTATTATGTCGACGCACCCAGCACGCTGGTAAAGATCTTTCGCGGTGAAGCCTCGCTCGAAGTCTACGTCTTCATCGGCCTCCTGACCGCAACAACCTATACGCTCGCCGGCTGGGCGCGCGAGCAGGTCTGCACCTACATGTGCCCATGGCCCCGGTTTCAGGCCGCGATGCTCGACGAACAGAGCGTCATCGTCACTTATCAGAAATGGCGCGGCGAACCGCGCGGCAAACACAAGGCTGGCGCGAGCTGGGACGGACGCGGTGATTGTGTCGACTGCAACCTATGCGTTGCCGTATGCCCGACTGGAATCGATATCCGTGACGGTCAGCAGATCGAATGCATCGGCTGCGGTCTCTGCATCGATGCCTGCAATCAGACCATGAGCAAGGTTAACCGGCCACCCAACCTGATTCTCTGGGACACGCTTGCGAACCAGCAAGCCAAGGAAAAGGGGGTCGGCGGTGCCGCCTGGCGGCCGCTGCGGCCACGGACCCTGCTGTACGCGACGCTGCTTGTCGTCGTCTCCGCGGTGATGCTTGGTGCGTTCTGGCTGCGCACCGACATCGAACTCACCGTCCAGCGCGACCGCAGCCCGAATTTCGTGCGGCTGTCGAACGGTGACATCCGCAACTCCTATGCCGTGAAGATTCTGAACAAGAGCCGCGACGAACAGCACTTGCAACTCGCCGTCCAAGGTCTGCCCGGAGCCGCCATCGGCTTCGTCGGCGTCGACATCCAGGGCGGCACCGCCGGAACGCGTCTCTTCGTGCACCCTGACAGCGTTGGCACCTTCCGCATCTTTCTCACCGTTCCCGCCGGCTCGGCGCCGTCAGGCTCAAAGTCGATCCAGTTTTCTGTGAGCGATACGACCAGCCAGACACACGCCTCGCATGAGTCGGTTTTCGTCGGCCCGGCACGCTAGGAGACACCTGATGACCACCGCCCTTGCTTCCCGCGGCCGTTACATTCCCTGGCTCTTCGTTGGCGGATTCGCCATCGTCGTAGGCGTGAATGCGATCATGATTACTTTTGCGGTCGGCTCGTTCTCTGGGCTCTACACGCCCAAGCCGCGCGAACGGGGATTGCATTACAATGCCGTCGTAGCCGAGCAGAAGGTTCGCGACACGCTGGGCTGGCGGATCGATACGACCTGGCGGGCCGAGACTGGCCGCCTGGAGCTCGCCGTGTCCGATGCAGCCGGGCAGCCGCTTGCGGGCGCGCGCGTATCCGCCGAACTGGTCCGGCCCGCCGAGAAGCGGCCGCCGGTCGGTGTGACACTGGCCATGACCGACCCGGGCAAATTCGCAGGTTTCATCGAACTGCCGGTTCGCGGCAACTGGGATCTCGACGTCATCATCGAGCGCGACGGCAACCGCTTCGCCCAAACCCGGCGAGTCTTCCTGAAATGACCGACGCCGTCCTCTTCGCCACGTCCGCAGCCGCCCCGGCAACGCGCACGTGCGTGCATTGCGGCGAGACGATCCGCGGCGCAGGCGATGCTGCCTTCTGCTGTGCCGGCTGCGCCAGCGCCCATGCCATCATCGGCGCGGCAGGTCTCGGCTCCTTCTACCGCCGCCTCGAGGACATCCGCGCCCACAAGCCCGTGCCGCTCGACATCGATTTTTCCACATATGCCCGGCAGGCGGAGCCGGATGAGGCCGAACTCGACCTGCTGATCGACGGCCTCGACTGCGCCGCCTGCGTCTGGCTGATCGAGAGCCTGCTGGCGCGCAACCCGGCCGTGCTGCGTGCCCGCGTCAGCCTGTCGACCCGCCGCCTCTCCCTGCGCTGGAGGGGAGCGACCGCCGATGCCAACAGCCATGCCGGACTGGTGGCGGCGCTGGGGTTCCGGCTGGCGCCCTATGAGGCGATTGCCGCCGCTGACGACGACGATCGCGCCACGCGCGAGCTGCTGCGCTGTCTCGCCGTGGCGGGCTTCGCCGCCGCCAATGTCATGCTGCTGTCGGTCGCCGTCTGGTCGGGCGAGGACGGCTCGATGGGCGAGGCGACGCGCGCCCTGTTCCACTGGCTGTCGGCCGCCATCGCCCTGCCGGCCGTCGCTTACGCCGGCCGGCCGTTTTTCCGGTCGGCTCTTGCCGCCCTCAAGGCCGGGCGGACCAACATGGACGTGCCGATCCCGATCGGCGTGACGCTCGCCTGCGTCATCAGCCTGCACGAAGCCTGGGTCGGTGAGCGGCACACCTTCTTCGATTCGGCTATCACGCTGGTCTTCTTCCTGCTGATCGGCCGCTATCTAGATCGCCGGGCGCGCGGTCGTGCCCGCCAGTCGGTGCGTGCCTTGCTGGCGCTGGCCAGTCGCAGCGTCACGGTCGTCGCGGCTGATGGCTCAGCCGCCTCGCGCCGCGTCGACACGCTGCGGCCGGATGAGATTCTGCTGGTTGCCGCGGGCGAGCGCTTGGGTGCGGATGGCGTCGTGAGCGACGGAACTTCGGCGCTCGATGCAGCGCTGGTGAGTGGCGAGAGCGTGCCGGTCAACGTCTCACCCGGTACCAAGGTCTTCGCCGGCATGATCAATCTCGGCGCCCCGATCCGCGTGCGTGTCACGGCCGCGGGCGAGCACACTCTGCTGTCGGAAATCGTGCGCCTGGTCGAGGCGGCCGAGCGCGGGCGCTCGCGTTTCATTGCGATCGCCGACCGGGTAGCGCGCGCCTATGCGCCGGTCGTGCACCTGACGGCGTTGCTCACGTTCCTCGGCTGGATGCTGCTAGGTGGCCTACCCTGGGACCGCGCCCTGGTGATCGCCACGGCCGTCCTGATCATCACCTGCCCCTGCGCCCTGGCGCTCGCCGTCCCGGTGGTCCAGGTCGTCGCCAGCACCCGCCTGCTAGGCGCCGGCGTTCTGCTGCTCTCACCCACGGCGCTGGAGCGCTTCGCCGGGGTGAACCATATCGTGCTCGACAAAACCGGAACGCTGACGCTCGGCCGCCCCGAACTGGTCGCGGGCGACCACAACGCCGAGGCTCTGCGGACCGCCGCCGGCATGGCCGCAAATTCGCGCCATCCGCTGGCCCAGGCGCTCGTCCGCGCTGCGCCCAACATCACGACAGTGCCCGACGTTCAGGAGCACGCGGGGCAAGGTCTGCAAAAGGGCGATGTTCGGCTGGGGTCGGCCCGATTCTGCGGGATTGACCATGCCACCGATGATAGTCGTTCCGAACTCTGGCTGACGCAACCCGGCCAAGCGCCCGTGCGCTTTGCCTTCGACGACCGCTTGCGCGCCGACGCGGCGGTCGCTATTGCGGCACTCGGCGCTGCCAACTTGCCGGTCGAAATGCTGTCCGGCGATCGCCCCGCCACCGTTGCACGGGCAGCATCCGAGG
>JACPVT010000095.1 GCA_016191685.1 Rhodospirillales bacterium
TATTGATAGCAACGGGGATTATACCCAATAGGGAGATTGCACCAGCGCGTAGTTGCGGTTGGTCTGCTGGGCGTTGCGATTGACCAGCGGCCGCGCATAGAGCGGATGGCGCATGCTACGCACCTCGTGCTCGATCTGGATCAACGGCTTGCCATTCTTCAGATCGACGATGCTGTCGAAACGGTACTGGTGCTGGTTGCTCTCCTCGGTGATCAGGCCGCGCTCGAGCAGCTCGCGATGTGGTCCCGAAAAGTTCGCGACATAGACCTGGATGTGATGGCCATCGTAGGTCGCCAGCTTCGCCTTGGTCTCGCGGAAGACCAGCTCCTGATCCATGCCGGCCGAAACCCGCGCCGCCGCACCATCGACCTCCGTCGCGGCGCCAAAGACACGGCCGTAGAAGTCCGCGATGCCCTTCGCCGCGCCGACCGGAACGTCGAACTCGACATAGGGCATGCCGAGATTGATGCGGCCGAACCGCGGCGCCGGATCGTGGCAGAGGAAGTGGTTGCCCCACGGGCAGATCGCCTCGACATGATCGTCGTGCTCGGTGAAGTCGAACTTGGTTCCCTTGAGTGGTTTGCGCAGGTTCTCCAACCGGCGCAGGAGGCCCGCGCGATCGGGCACGACGAGACCGACCCGGCCGCGCAAGTGCTGTGGCATACCCGTGATGAGATGGAAGTGACGAGATGGAACTGGCTGCGCCCGACATTAACCCACATGTTGTCGATGCTGGTCATCATGAAGGGATCGCGCGTCAGACCGAGCCCGCTGATGTAGAAAAGCGTCGCCAGGCCCTGGTCCTCGATCTGCAGATTGACGTGCTCCAGCCCCACGATATTGCCGAGATCCTCGGCGCTACGATCGTACTGCTTGTTCATCGCCTGCCTCCTTCGGTCACTCACGCCAATGGTGCGTGGGCGTCCTGACCGAAATACGCCCGTTCCAGCCGGTTCGGCAAATCGTCTTCGCCGGTCGAAGCTTCCAATACGATCGAGCCACGCGCCAGTGCATAGACCCGGTCGGACGCCGCCAGCGCCTTCTCGATCAGCTGCTCGACCAGCAACACCGCCGTGCCGCCTTCGCGCAGCCGCGCGACGGCGGCCAGCACGCGATCCACCAGCACCGGCGACAGCCCGGCCGACGGTTCGTCCAGCATCAGCAGGCGAGGCCGCCGCACCAGGCCCTGGGCGACCGCCAGCATCTGCTGCTGTCCGCCCGACAGCGTCACCGCGCGGTCATGTCGCTTGGCGGCGATGTCGGGAAAGAAGGCCAGCGCCTCCTCGACCTGGATCGCACGCTTCTCGCGCGGCAGGCCGTAGCCGGCCAGCATGACATTGTCGATCACCGAAAGCTGGGTGAACACGCGATGACCTTCGACCACGTGCACCAGCCCGGCCCGGACCGTGTCGCCAGGGTCGGCTTTGCTCATGTCCTGGCCGGCGAAGGTGATGCTGCCGCTGCGCGGCAGCAGGCCGGAGACAGCCTTGAGCAGGGTGCTCTTGCCGGCGCCGTTGGGGCCCAGCAGGGCCACGACCTCGCCGGCGCCGACCGTGAAATCGATGCCGTTCAGCACGCCGATCTTGCCGTAGCCGGCCGACAGGCCGCGCACCTGGAGCAGCGGTTCGTGGGTCCGAGATCTAGGCGCCGAGGTAGGCACTGACCACCTCCCGATGCGAGCGGATCTCCGCCGGTGTTCCGGCAGCCAGTGTCTTGCCGAGATTGAGCACGGTCACGCGATCGCAGATGTCGAAGATCAGGTCGGCATGGTGCTCGACCAGCAGGACGCCTGTGCCCTCGCGGCTGATCGCCTTGATCAGCGCGCCCAGCCGCCGGATTTCCTCCGCCGACAGGCCGGCCGCCGGCTCGTCGAGCAGCAGGAAGGCCGGCCGCAGCATCAGGGCGCGGGCGATCTCCATGAACCTGAGCTCGCTGTGCTGCAGGCGGTCGGCGCGCACGTCGGCCAGAGATTCGAGGCCGACCGTGGCCAGCGACCGCGTGGCCGCCTCCTTCAGTCGCTTCTCGTCGCGACGGTGACGCGGCAGCGCCAGCATCGATTCGGCAAAACTGCCGCTGCCGTCGATCGTTCCGCCGATCATGACGTTTTCCAGCACCGAAGCACCGCCGACGAGGCGCGGCGTCTGGAAGGTTCGGGCGATGCGATAGCCCGCGCGTGCGTGCGGCCTGTCGAACGGCAGGTCGACTCCGTTCAGCTTGAGCTGGCCCGCGTTCGGCCGGTAGTAGCCCGAGATCACGTTGAGAGTGGTGGTCTTGCCGCTGCCATTGGGACCGATCAGGCCATGCACCTCGCCCGACCTGATTTCCAGGTCGAGTCCGTCGATCGCCCGTACGCCGCCGAAGTGAAGCGCGATTTTGGCGAGCGTGATGATGCTCGGCCCACCTTTGGCATCCAGCACCCGCGACAGCAGCTCCACCCGCGGCACGATCTCGCGATGCTGCTCGAGCGGCCGGCGGTTCTTGTAGTCGAGCAGGTCGGCGATGCCGCCTGGAATCACCAGCACGATCACCAGCAGGAGCGCAGCGTAAAGGAACGTCGACCACTGCACCAACGGCGCCGCAAACTCCGGCAGTACCGTCAGGATGATGGTGCCGAGCGCCGGCCCCAGGATCGATCCGCGCCCGCCGATCAGGATGCCGATGAAGAACAATACCGACATCTCGAAGGTGAAGGCATCGGGCGTGATGTAGGACTGCAGCGAGGAGAACAGCCCGCCCGCGATGCCGCCCAGCGCGCCGGCGAGCAGGAAGATCAGGACCAGGAGCTTCGGCTTGGCGATGCCCGAGGCTTCGGCCGCGACTTCGGCGTCGCGGATCGCGACCAGCGCCCTGCCGTAGCGGCTCGAGCCGATGTTGGCCGTGATCCAGGTCGCGAGTGCCGCCAGGATGAAGCAGAAATAGTAGAAGCCCCAGCCCGGCTCGAACGGCCACGGAAACACCGGCCCGGGCGTGCCGACGCCGCCGCCGGTAACATCCTTCCAGGCGAGCGCCACCTGAGTGACGATGGTGGCGAAACCCAACGTGGTCATGGCGAAGTAGAAGGTACGCAGCCTGAGCGCCGGCAGGCCCACGATCACGCCGAACACCGCGCCCATCGCACCGCCGGCGATCAGGGCGAGATAGGGATGCCACTCCACACCACCCACCCGGCCGGCGGCCAACGCCGCCGTGGTGTAGGCGCCCAGCGTCAGCATCGCCACCCAGCCAATGGCGATCTGGCCGGCGTAACCCACCACCAGGTTCAGCCCGGCGCCCAGGATCCAGTAGATGTAGGCACGCTGGGCGATGACGCCGAAATAGGAGTCGTCGAGCAACGGCAGGAGCAGGCCGGCCAACCCGAGGGCGATCCACGACCAGCTGCCTTCGAGCCTGCCAAGCAATCCGGCAGGCGCCTTGGCCGTCGATGCCGGAGCGGTCGCGTCCGTCATACGCGCAGCCTCATACCCTTCTGGCCGCCGCTGCGCCCGCCAGGCCTTCGGGCCGGAGCAGCAGCACCACGATGAAGACCGCGAACACGGCGACCGAGGCGAAGATGCCGCCGACCAGGAAGTTGGCCGCCTGCTGGAAAAGACCCAGCGCCAGGCCGCCGATCACGGCGCCGCGGTTCGAACCCATGCCGCCTAGCGCCACCGGCACGAAGCCGTAGAAATTCAGGATCGCCTGGTTGCCGAAGTAGGCGAGCAGCATCTGCGCGCCGGTGAAGCCCGCGAGCGCGCCGATCATGCCCGCGATGGCGTAGCTCGCAAGTCTCAGCCGCGTCTCGGGCAAGCCGAGGGCACGGGCGGCGTAGCTGTCCTCGGCGATGGCGAGGAAAGCGCGGCCGATCAGCGTCCTGCGGTAGAGCAGCTCGAGGCCGACGATGGTGACGATGCAGGCGAGCACCGGCAGCCAGAATTTCTGGTCGATCAGGCCCAGCGCCGAATTGGGATCGATCGGAACGAGAACCGGGAACGGCTGCGCCTCGGTGCCCCATTCGATGGCCGTGACCTGCTGCACCATTAGCGCGAAGGCCAGCGTCGACAGCACGTAGAGATGCTGCTCGATGCTCTTCAGCACCGGCCGCACGGTCAGGATCTCGGTAACCACACCGAATACGGCGCCGGCCGCCATCACGAGCACGAACGCCAAGGCGGCGTTCATGCCCATCTTGTTGATGAAGAGCGCGCCCAGCACGCCGCCCAGCATTCCCAGCATGCCGGCGGTGAAGCTGAACACGCGCGACGCCGAGAACATCACATTGTAGGTGATGCCGATCAGTGCGTAGACGGCTCCTACCGCAAGGCCGTAGGAGACGATCGATGCGAACATCGTCTAGGCGCTATAGCCCGGTGCCAGATTGAAGGCGCCATCCTTCAGCGAGTTGACCTCGCACATCACGACCTCCTGGTCGGGGAAGCCGTTGTGCTGCTGCGGCGTCCAGGTGACCGTGCCGTAGATACCCGGCCAGGCCTTGACCTTGTTCATGTAGGCGACGATGTCGTCGGCTTTGGGGCCGGCGGCCTTGAGCACGTCGCCCATCATCATGGCGCCGTCCCAACCCAGCGCCACCCACCACAGCAGCGTGTCGCCGAATTCGATCTTGGCCGCCTTCAGGCGGTCGACGAACTCCTGGGCGCGTGGCGGCAGCTTGCCGTTGGCATAGCAGACGTTGCGGAAGTTGTTCGAGTACACCTTGTTCCAGTACTCGGGCTTCTCGAGCAGCGCCTTGGTCTGGCCGGAGCCGAGCGTGGTCTGGCCGACGATCGGCACGTCCCAGCCCATCTGGCCGCGCGTGTTGCAGATGCGCGACAGGAAGCCCGCGTTGACGCTCCACGGCATGATCGCCTGGGCGCCGGCGGCCTGCATGCGCAGCAACTCGGGCTTGAGGTCGGGGTTCGCCGCGTCGATGTGGTTTTGGTAGACCACCTCGGCGCCCTTGGCCTTGAGCATCGGCACATAGGTATTGACCGACGCCGTGCCGTAGCCGGTGGTGTCGCTGACCACCGCGACCTTCTTCAACTTGAGCACGTCGACGACGTAATAGTGGGCGCCGGCGCCGACCTGGGTGTTGGTCGGCGCGATACGGAAGGACATCGGGTACTTCTTGACGTCGATCAGCTCGTCGACCCAGCACGGGTGCAGCATCGGCACCTTGTCGCGCGCGATAAGCCGCGTCGCAGCCAGCGCCTCGCCCGAGTTGAGCGGCCCCCAGATCATGGCGGCCTTGGCGCGCTGCGTGAGTTCGGCCACGGCGTTGACCGCCTTGGTCGGATCGCTTTGCGTGTCACGGCTGATCAGCTCGATTTTGCGGCCCTTGATGCCGCCTTCCTTGTTGATCAGCTCGACCGCGAGCTGCGTGCCGCGGTTGATGCCGACACCGGTCGACGAACTGGGGCCGGTCAGCGCCGGCAGGTAGCCGATCTTGATCGGCTCGTTTTGCGCGATGGCTGGGGCGGGGAAACCCGAGGACAGCGCGGCGGCGCTGACGGCGGATCCGGCCAAGACTTGGCGGCGACTAATCGGCATGTCTTCCTCCAGCGACGAATGTTTCTTGAGTTTTAAGCTTCTGGTAACGCTACCAATTTGCACTCAGCCTATAGCCCGCGAGCAAGGTCGGTCAATGCGAAGGGGCCGCCCTGCGACGCGGAACGGCCTTCCGCCATCGCGCAATCTCACCGCACAATTTCAGGCCGGCAGGATGAAGGGCTTCGCCGCGGCATCGTAGTCGGCGTAGCCCAGCGTCGCGCGTAGCTCCGGCGGCGGAAGTGCGCTCGCGGCCTCGGCGCCGCCGGCGACCAGCGCGGCCAGCCCGGCCTTCATGCCGGCAGTGGCTGGCGAGAGCATGCCGGTCGGATAGGTGCCGATCTTGAAGCCGAGCGCTGCCGCCTCCTTCTGCGATGGTGTCGCGCGCGGCGCGCCCGGCGAGAGCACCGCGAACGACGGCCGACCGCCGGCCGCCGCGACGGCGCGACGGATCTCTGCGTCGTCGGCGGGAGAGTCCAGGAACAGGATGTCGGCGCCCTCCTTCACGTACATCTCGATCCGGGCGACCGCCTCGTCGATGCCCTGGGTCGGCCGGCAATCGGTGCGTGCCAGGACCAGGATGCCCGACTCCTTGGCGGCTTCGACGGCTGCACGGATCTTCATGCGCGCCTCGTCGCGCGACAGGCAGGGCTTGCCCGCCGCGGTGAGCGCCCGCGGCGTGATCTTGTCCTCGATCAGCACGGCGGCGGCACCGGCCCGGCCGTAAGCACGCACCGTGCGCTGGACGTTCATTGCATTGCCATAGCCATGATCGCCATCGGCCAGGATCAGCGTCTGCGGTGCGGCGGCATGCGCCATGTTGAAGGAATCGAACATTTCCCCGAACGAGATCAGGTCGAGGTCCGGCCCGCCCAGCCGGCTCGCCGCCACACAGGAGCCGGAGAGGAAGGCCGTCTTGAAGCCAGCACCCGCCGCCAGCTTGGCGCTCAACCCATCCCACACGGCCGGCATCAGGACGAGGCCAGGCTCGGCCAACAGGGCACGCAGACGGTCGGGGTAATTCATGGAGGATTCCTCAAGTGTGACGGTTCGTTGCGATGGCGACTGGCAGAGACTACTTCGAAGGCTGGATGCCCGCCTCCTTGATGACCTTGGCCCATTTCGGGATATCGGCGGCGATGGCGGCGCGCGTCTCCTCTGGCGTGCTGCCGACCAGGTCGAGGCCGATGTTGGCGAACTTCTTCTTCATCTCGGGATCGGCCAGGACCTTGAGCGACTCGGCACGCACCTTGTCGAGAATCGGCTTGGGCGTGCCGACCGGCGCCATCAGGGCGAACCACGATGTCGCCTCGAAGCCGGGGAATCCCTGCTCGGCCAGGGTCGGCAGGTCGGGTGCGTTGGGCGAGCGCTTGAGCGAGGTGATGGCGATGCCGCGCAGGCGGCCATCGCGTACCAGCGGCATCGCCGCCCCTGCGTTCTGGATGCCGACCGGCACGACGCCGCTCATCACGTCGGCCATGTTGGCGCCACGGTAGGGGATGTGCTCCATCTTGATGCCGGCGAGACGGCAGAATAGTTCGCCCGCGATGTGCTGCGGCGTGCCGACACCCGGCGTGCCAAAGGAGAGCTTGCCGGGGTTCGCCTTGGCATAGGCGATCAGGTCGGCGATCGACTTCACCGGCAGGTCGTTGTTGACGAAGACGATCGACGGCATGGACAGCGAGGTCGAGATCGGCGCCAGGTCCTTCAGCGGATCGAACGGCAAGGTCTGCAGGCTGGGCAGGATGGTGATGGCGGCGTTGCCCGACCACATCAGCGTGTAGCCGTCGGGCGCCGCCTTGGCGACCTTGTCGACGCCGATGGCGCCCGAGTTGCCGGTGACGTTCTCTACCACCACCGCCTGGCCCCAGGCCTCGGTGAATTTCTGCGCGAACATGCGCGCCGTGACGTCGGTCGCGCTGCCCGCCGTGAAGCCGACGACGAGCTTGACCGGCTTGTCCGGCCAATTGGTCTGGGCGGCGAGCGGAGAGGCAATGCCGAACGCGAACACGAACGCGGCGACGGACCGAACGATCGGGTGCATGGTTTCCTCCGGAAAGGCGATCTTCGTCGCCGTTTGCCGGAGGCTATGGGATTTCGGGGCCGTGCCGCAACCTCGAAGCCGTGCCAGCTGCATCGGAGCGGAATTCGAGTTCACGCGCGATGGCGTCCGCGATCTCGCCGGGCGGCCGGCCGACATCCATGATGATCGGCCTCTCGTCTGAGGTCGGCTCCTGCAGCGTCGCGAACTGGCTGTCGAGCAGGGCGGTCGGCATGAAGTGCTCGTGCCGGGCGGCCATGCGCCGGGCGATGAGATCGTACGACCCCTTGAGATAGACCAGCGCCACGCCGGTCCGGTCGCCGATGATGATGTCGCGGTAGGCCCGCTTCAACGCCGAGCAGGTAAGCACGCCCTGCTCGCCCTGTTGCTGCCAGTTATCGATTTCCCGCGCGATCTTCCGCAGCCACGGCAGGCGGTCGGCATCGGTGAGCGGTGTGCCGCCACGCATCTTCTCGACGTTCTCACCAGGATGCAGGTCGTCGCCCTCGCGGTAACGCCAGCCGAGCTTGGCGGCGAGCAGGGCCGAGACAGTGGTCTTGCCCGATCCCGACACACCCATGACGACAACGATCATCGCCTTTTCCTTTCCGGCTCGCTGCCGGCTCGCATCGCGGGAGGAGGCGGCTTGCCCACGCACCCTCCGGTGCTAGGCTCCCGGCCACCGGAAACCCCTTCCATCATCGAGCAGACACGTGCTGTTAGAAACTCTTCTGCCTCTCGGCAAGGTCGATCCCGGCCTTCGCGCACCGGAAGTGCCCTTCGATCTCGACAGCATCGGCGAGAACGCGCGCCTGCTGGAAGACATCGGCTACGACGGGCTGGTCGTCGAGGAGACCAAGGACGACCCGTTCATCGTCATGGCGCTCGCCGCCCAGGCGACCAGCAAGCTGAAGCTCGGAACGTCGGTCGCCATCGCCTTTCCGCGCAGCCCGACCGTGACAGCGCTCAGCGCTTGGACGGTCCAGAAGCTGTCGCGTGGTCGCTTCACCTTGGGCCTCGGCACGCAGGTGAAGGCGCACATCGAACGCCGCTACGGCATGCCGTGGACGCCGGCCGGACCGTGGATGCGTGAGTATGTGCATGCCCCGAGCTTGCCGCCAAGATTCGCGACGTGCGGGCGCGCGTTGCCTTCTACGCCTCGACGCCGCAGTATCGCGCCGCCTTCGAGCATCTCGGCCTGGGCGACCTCGCCGACCGGCTGAAACTGCTGTCGCGGGCCCAGCGTTGGGAAGAGATGCCGCAGCATATCGGCGACGACATCCTCGAGACCTTCGTCACCATCGGCACCTACGACACCATTGCCCGCAGGCTCTTGGACCGCTTCGGCAAGGTCGTCACCCACTGCGAGTTCTCGATAGCGGTCAAGAGCGACGCCGACCGCGAAATCCTGCGCGGGCTCGCAAAAGACATCCAATCCGATGGAGCCAAGCCATGAAACTGGGACGCCTGGGAGTCTGGTACTCGACGGACAAGCTGAATGGAGCCCAGCTCCCCGACTTGCTGCGCGTCGTCGAGGGCGCCGGCTACTCGGCGTTCTGGTATCCGGAATCGCGCGGCTACGAATCGATGTCGCTGGCGGCCTACCTGCTGTCGAAGAGCAGCAAGCTGATGGTCGGCAGCTCGATCGCCAACATTTACGCCCGCGATCCCTTCACGGCACAGCGAGCCATGGTGTCGCTGAACAATCTGTACGGCGGCCGTTTCATCCTGGGCCTCGGCGTCAGTCACATCCCGATGGTCGAAGGCCTGCGTGGCCATCGCTATGACAAACCTCTCGGCGCCATGCGCGCTTATCTCGAGGGCATCCATAAGGGCCTGCCTGCCGGCGAGGAACCGCCGGTGATGGTGGCCGCGCTGGGACCAAAGATGCTGGCGCTCAGCGCCGAGAAGTCGATGGGCGCCGTGCCCTACAACGTGACGCCCAGGCACACCGCCAAGGCCGCCGCCATCCTGGGGCCGAAGAAGGCGCTCGCCGTCGAGCAGAAGGTCACGCTGGAGACCGACCCCGCAAAGGCGCGGGCGCTCGGCCGCAAGGAACTGGCCCGCTACATGGTGCTGCCGAACTACCGCAACAACTGGCTGAGAGAGGGATTTAGCGAGGCCGAGCTGGCCGATGGTGGCAGCGACCGCTTCATCGACGCCATGGTCCTGTGGGGCGACGCGGCCACGATAAAGAAGGGCCTCAGGGCACATTTCGAAGCCGGCGCCACCCACGTCTGCCTGCAGCCGGTCCACGACGATGGAGACTTTGCGGCGCGCGATCGCATGCTGGCGGCGCTCGCCGACACCTGAGGGAGACGACGATGGATTTCGGCATTGCGCTCCCCACGGCGGCGGATTCCTGGAAGCAGGCGAAACGGGCCGAGGAGCTGGGGTTTACCCATGCCTGGTTCTACGACACCCAGATGCTGAGCGCCGACTGCTTCGTCGCCATGGGCGCTGCCGCCGTCAACACGCGCCGCATCCGTCTCGGCACCGGCGTGCTGGTGCCCTCCAACCGCATCGCGCCAGTCGCCGCCAATGCCTTGGCGACGCTCAATAGCCTGGCGCCCGGCCGCATCGACTTCGGCGTCGGCACCGGCTTTACGGCGCGGCGCGCCATGGGCTTCGGCGCCATCAGGATCAAGGACATGGAATCCTACATCCATCAGGTCTACGGCCTGCTCGGCGGCAAGACCGTCGAGTTCGAGATGGAAGGCCAGAGCCGCAAGATCCGCTTTCTCAATCCCGAGCTGGATCTCTTCAACACCCGTGATCCCATCGCCCTCCACCTCTCGGCCTTCGGCCCGCGCACCCGCGCCCTCACCGCCCGGCTGAAAGCCGGCTGGATCGACTTCGTCGGCAATGTCGAGACCGGCATCCGCGAGATCGAGGCGATGCGCGAGGACTGGCGCAAGGCGGGACACGCGATGGGTGACCTAAAGGCTACTGCGTTTGCGCTGGGCTGCGTGCTGCAGGATGGCGAGTCCGCGGACTCCGAGCGCGCCATGGCGCAGTCGGGCCCACGCGCGGCGGTGATGCTGCATCGCGCCGCCGACGAGGCGCTGGCCGGGCTGAAGCCCGGCGTCGCCATGCTCTCGACACCGGAGATCGACGGCTATGTCACGTTCGCGCGCGGCTTCG
>JACPVT010000044.1 GCA_016191685.1 Rhodospirillales bacterium
AGATCTTCGCCTCGGCCTGGCAGGCGCTGATCAACCTGATTGATCACGGCATGGCGCTGCAGGAGGCGGTCGAGGCGCCGCGCGTCTGGACCGAGGGGCCGTTCCTGGAAGTCGAGCACGGTATTGCACCGGCGACGCGGCTCGGCCTCGAAGCGCGCGGCCACAGGCCGGTTGTGATGCCGACCGTGGCCGGCGGCATGAACGCCATCGAATTCCACGACGACGGCGGCATGACGGGCGCGGCCTGCTGGCGGGCCGACGGCGCGGCGGCGGCAATGGGCGGCGGCCTGGCGCGCGCGGGGGTGCGGTTCGAATTGCCGGGATGACGGTGAAAGCCACGACGAACTGGAAACCCCGCGCATGACTTTGCACTGCCGGTCCTTTTGCCGCTAAAGGTTGGCCATGAACCTCCTGCGCATGCTGGTCTTCGCCGCCCTCGGCGCGATCCTCTCGGCGGCCGGCATGGTGTGGGCGCAGGCCGGGCGCCAGCCGGTCGACTGGGCTGCCGTGTCGCTCGAGTCGATCGGCGGCGGGCCGCTGCCGACCGCCGACTTCAAGGGCCAGGTGGTCCTGCTGGTCAACACGGCGTCGTTGTGCGGCTTCACCGGGCAATACGCCGGCCTGCAGGAACTGTGGCACCGCTACAAGCACAAAGGCCTGGTCGTGCTGGGCGTGCCGTCGAACGATTTCGGCGGCCAGGAACCCGGCAGCAACGAAGAGATCAAGCGCTTCTGCGAGGCCACATTCGACGTCACCTTTCCGCTCGCCGACAAGCAGGTCGTGAGCGGCCCCGACGCGCACCCGCTCTACAAGTGGGCCGCGTCGCAGACCGGCACGCTCGGCACGCCGTCATGGAACTTCCACAAGATCCTGATCGGCCGCGACGGCAGGATCATCGACTGGTTCTCGGCAGCAGGCGGCATGGGGCCGAAGCTCGAGCGCGCGATCGAGGCGGCGCTCGCGGTGCGGGAATAGGCGGCCGGCCCGTTGGTGTCGCGGCCGCGACATGCGACGCTGCGCCCACATTTGCGGAGGTGACCATGCCGCGAAAGCTTCCCGCCCTCTTGCCCCTGCTCGTCCTCTGCTCCCTGCCCGGCTGCTCGACCCGGGCGGAACGCGAGGCGGTGTTCGACAACCAGCTGCGCGAGATGGCCGGCGCGCCGGAGGCCGGGCTGCTGAACAGCATGGGCCGCATCCCCGACAATACCTACCAGCTCGAGGACGGAACCAGGATCCTGCAGTGGCGCTGGGACACCTCCTACATCGATCCCGGCACGCCGCCGATCTACCAGCGCTTCGGTGGCTGGAGCTGGGGATGGGGCGGCGGCTGGTGGACCCCGATGGGCGGGTTCCCGCCGACGCTGGTGCGCCAGAGCTGCATCGTCGAATGGACGATGGCGAGCGGCACGGCACGTGGCTACCGCTGGCAGGGCGGCGGCTGCCAGAAGGTGACGCCGTAGCGGCCGCCTTACGCCGCCATGGGAAATCGACGGAACTTGTCTGAAGTTGGCGCGTACGGCAGTCTTGGCCAAACAGGCTGGTCATTCGTCCGATGTCGGATCGAGGGTTCTGCACGCGGCATCAGGTCCGCCACGGCGCGGCCGGCGACAGCGGGATGCCGTCCTGAGCGCCTTCGACAGCCTGATGCGCTGGGCCGGCCGCATCGGCGTCGCGCCGGGCGACAGCAGCGACATCGCGCTGCAGAAGCGGCTGACCGTGCTGCTCTCCGTCGGATTGCTGCCGTTCACGCTGTTGTGGAGCGCCATCTATCTCGCCGCCGGCGCGCCGCTCTCCGCCGCCGTGCCGGCGCTCTACACGCTGGTCTGCCCGCTGAACACGCTGGTCTTCGCCTGGAGCCGCAACCTCGGGGTCTACCGCTTCGTCCAGCTCTTCATGTTCCTCGTCCTGCCGTGGCTCCTGATGATGAGCCTGGGCGGGTTCCGCGAATCGAGCGTGGTGATCATCTGGGCGGCGCTCTGCCCGCTCGCTTCGCTGCTGATCGAGGAGTTGCGCCAGACCGTGTTCTGGATCGCGGGCTTCGTCGTGCTGCTGGTCGCGAGCGCCATCCTGCAACCTTATCTCACCCCCGTCGGGCTGCCCGAGGCCTTCGTCACCTGGCTGTTCGCGTTGAACGTCGGTGCCGTCATCACCATCGCCTTCGTGCTGCTCTACTACTTCGTGGGCCAGCGGAACTTCTTCCAGGATCGTTCCGAGATGCTGCTGCTCAACATCCTGCCCAAGGAAATCTCGGAGGCGCTCAAGGCCGGGCCACGCACCATCGCCGAGCAGTGCGACGCCGCCAGCATCCTGTTCGCCGACGTCGTCGATTTCACGCCGATGGCGGCCACCATGACGCCGCTCCGGCTGGTCGATCTGCTGAACGACGTCTTCCAGTGCTTCGACGACGTCGTCGAGACCTACGGCCTGGAGAAGATCAAGACCATCGGCGACTGCTACATGGCGGCCTCGGGCGTGCCGCGGCCGCGCGCCGACCATGCCACGGCGATCGTCAACGCCGCCCTCGACATGCAGGCGGCGGTGGTCCAGCGCAGCTTCGGCGGCCGCCAGCTCGCCTTCCGCATCGGCATCAACTCCGGCCCGGTGGTGGCCGGCGTCATCGGCCGCAAGAAGTTCATCTACGACTTGTGGGGCGAGGCCGTGAACATGGCGAGCCGCATGGAATCGCACGGCGAGCGCCATACCATCCAGATCACGCGCAGCACCTACGAGCTGATCAAGGACGCGTTCGTGTGCGAGCCCCGGGGCGCGATCAAGGTCAAAGGCGCCGACCTCGTCGAAGTCTGGCACGTGCTGGGCCGCAAGCCCGCTCCGCCCGTTCAGTCAGCGGCGTCGGGCTAGCCGCCTGCAGGCCTCAGCCGCAGAGCGGGCGACGGCGTTTGGCCGCGTGGGCACGGAAGGGGTATCGTCACTGGAGTCCCGCATCCCGGAGAGTTCCCGATGGCGATGACCGAAGCCACCCCGATCCAAACGCCCGCACCGCTCACCGCCTGGGATCACGCGCGGGCGATGGCCGACTACAGCCGCGCCGGAGAGGCGCGCGCCCGAGCGCTCGGCAACCGCGGACCGATCCGGTTCGACGCCGACGGCCGGCTCGACCCGGCGATCCTCGACGCCTACTGGGCGCACGGCTTCTACGTGCTGGAAGGTGTGGCCGGGCCCGAGGAACTCGCCGAACTACGCGCCGATGTCGACGCCGTACTGGCGCGCGCGCCCGCTTCGCCCGAGGCCGACCGCGATCGCCAGGACGGGATCCTGAAGCCACCCTACCGCTGGGCCAGGCCGCTCAGCGATCCGGTAGGCGGCACCGACGCCAACAACGGGCGGCATCCGGTCGCCATGCTGCAGCCGACGCTGGGCGACGGCGGCCCGGCGTGGACCGTCGAACTGCTCGACGGCAATCTGCACCTGATGGATGCGGCGCTCCGGCTCTACGGCCATCCCGGACTGCTGGGCGTGGCGGCGGGAATCCTGGGCGAGGATTTCGTACCCTACAACGAAGTGACGTTCGTCAAGGAAGCAGGCCTCGGCCCATCGGTGGCGTGGCACCAGGACGGCACGACGCACTGGGACGCGCCCGACTGGGACCAGGGCGCGCACGGCTTCAACTTCATGACGCAGCTCTATCCTTCGACCGCGGGCAACGGCGTGTGGGTGCTGCCGGGCAGCCACAAGCTCGGCAAGGCCGACATCAAGCGGCTGGTGGCCAGGAGCGGTTCCGACCGGATCGAGGGCGCGGTGCCGATGCTGTGCCAGGCGGGCGACACGATCGTCACCAACCGGCAGCTGCTGCACGGCTCGTTCGCCAACTCCTCGCCCGACCGGCGCATCACGCTGAACGAAGGCTTCTTTCCCAGGAAGCGCGTGCTGGGCGTGACGGCGCGGCGGCTGCATGGGGCGGTCGAGACCTACGACCAGGCGCGCATCGACGAAAGGTGCCGCATCCTGCAGCTCGCCATCGACGCACGGCAGCAGCGGTTCCCACAGGAGACGCCCTACGTCTACAAGCCGCTGGCCGGCCGCGAGGGCGAGAACCGTTTCAACGAGACGGCGCGCGAGACGGTGTTGAAGAACTATAACCGGCTCGACATGTTCATCTAGGCCGGGGCGCGCCTTCAATCACCCACCTGCGGCATCACCTCGGCGGCGAAACGTTGCAGGCGCTCGATGCTGCCTGCGGTGCTCTCGCCGCGAAAATCGAAGATCAGTTCGTGGACGCCGATGGCTGCGAATGACCTTATGTCGCCCGCGATCTCGTCGGCGGTGCCGGAGAAGCTGCGGCGGGTCCCGTCGCGATCGGGAATGCCGGTGTCGTAGAGCGGCGCCTTGTAGGAGATGGTGAGGGCGGAGAAATCGCGGCCCTCGGTGTCCATCATCCGCTTCAGCGTCTCGAGATGCGCCTTCATTTCATCGGGCGGCAGCGGCGAGGCGGCGATCGCGCCGACCGGGTGCCAGCCGTCACCATGCCGCGCGGTGCGCCGCAGCGCGGCGCGTGAGTGACCGCCGACCCAGATCGGCGGATGCGGCTTCTGCAGCGGGAAGGGTTCCGAGCGGATGTCGGCATATTTGTAGAACTGGCCGGCGAAGCTGGCGGGCGATCGGGTCCAGAGTTGCTTGAAAATCGCGATCCACTCATCGGTCACGGTGCCGCGCTTGTCGAAATCGGGGCTGTCCAATGCCTCGAACTCCTCCTTCAGCCAGCCGACGCCGACGCCCAGCGTGACCCTGCCGCCGGACAGGACATCGAGCGAGGCCACCATCTTCGCCGTCAGCACCGGGTTGCGATAGGGCAGCACCAGCACCGAAGTGACGAGACGCAGCCGCTCCGTGGCGCCGGCCACGACGCCCAGGATGGAGAAGGTTTCGAGCGCATCGCCGCCGCCGGGATGCTTGCGGTCGACGGTGTAGGGATAGGCGGACTGGCTCTCCACCGGGAAGACGACGTGGTCGGCGATCATGGCGGAATGCAACCCCAGGCGCTCGCCTTCACGCGCCAGGGCGAGGACGCCATCGCGCGTGGCGGTTGGGCCGCGGGTGGGGAGATAGAAACCATAACGCATCGTCGGAGTTCCGTTGAGGATGAGACTATGGCGCACTCTTGAGGCCGAGCGATGCCAGATAACTCCAGCGGATCGTGCCGTTCCTGAACTTGATGCCTTCGAGATATTCCGCGACGGCGCGGTCGACCAACGCGGCATCGGGCCTGTCGGCACGCTTGCCGTCGGCATAGGCCACGATCTGGTCCCAGCCCGCGGGTCGCGGGATGGAAACCACGGTCGAGGGCGTGTCGAGGTTCTTGTAGGTCCAGAACGACCAGCCGATGCCGTGCAGCTCGTGCAGGGTGCGGAAGCGGGCGTTCCATTCGTCGGTGAGTTCGCCGGTTTCGCCCAGAAACAGCGGCACATTATGGCGGTTGGCGAAGTTCAGGTGCCGCTGGATCGAGTCGCGCTTCGTCGAGGCCCAGAACGAATGATAGGTGTAGGCGAGGTTGCTGGCGAAGGGCGGACCGAACATCTCGAAGCTGGAACTCCACTGGCCGCCGGCCAGGATCACGATGCGGTCGGGATCGACCTCGCGGATCGCCTCAGTCGTGCGCTTATAAAAGGGTTCGAGCCGCTGGTTGAGCGTCGCGACATCGTGATAGGGCGCGATCGGCTCGTTCAGGAGATCGTAGCCCAAAATCTCCGGACGGCCGCGGTAACGCTCGGCGATGGCGCGCCACAGCCGCACCGTGAGATCGCGGTCGCGTGGCACGTAGAACATCAGCGGATAGCCCGGCCCGTCGTCATGATTGATGCCGGTCTGGCCGCCGGGAGCGGCATGGATGTCGACGATGGCGTAGAGGCCGGCGTCCTTCACCCAGCCCAGCACGCGGTCGAGCAGCATCCACCCGTCGCCGGTCATGGTGCCGTCGCCGGTCATGAAGAGGCGGTAGTGCAGCGGGATGCGCACCATGTTGAAGCCGGCCGACTTTATGAATTCGATGTCGTCCCGGGTGATGTAGCTGTCGCGGTACTGTTTCCAGAAGGCCGCGGCGCGCTCCGGCCCGAGCAGCCGGTCGAAGGCGCCAAAGATCTGGCGCGGCGCCTTGGCGACCTCGAACTTGAACATGTAGCCCTCTGGCATCAGCCAGTTGCCGAGGCTGATGCCTTTCAGGTGGAGGATGCCGCCGTCGGGGGCGATAAAGATCTTGCCCTCGATGCGGACGAGCCCGCCCTGCGCGGCGGCGGGCGCAGCAAGACCCAGGATCGACAGCACGGGCATCAACAGAAGGGCTGCCAGCAGACGCATGACGGCACTGTAACAGCCGACTAAGCTTCGTCCCATGCTTCTCGCCTCCCTTCTCGTGCCGATTGCGGTCGCCGCGATCGTGCTTCTGGTCCAGCGCGTCCATCTGCCGGCCTTCCTCGCCATGATGGCCACCGTGGTGGTCTACGGGATCGCGGCCGACATGACCTTCCAGTCCGTCGGCAAGGCCTTTGGCCTCGGCTTCACATCGGCCCTCGAACAGGTCGGCCTTCTGGTGGTGGCCGGGTCGCTGGTGGGCGCGGTGCTGCTGCGCACACCGCTCGGCACCGGCACGGCCGCGGCGGCGGGTGCGCTGGCAGGCCTCGGCGGCTCGGCGGCGGGTGGCCTCGCGCTGCTGCAGCCGGCCGGCCAGGAGGCGCCGCGGCGCGCGCTCGGGATGGCGCTCACGCTGCTGGCGGTGGCGGCCCTCGTCGCGCCCTCGCCGCTTGCCGTTGCCGCGGCGTCGGTGATGAAGGCCGACATCCGCACCATGATGATGGTCGCCGTGCCGATCGCGGTGGTCGCCGTGGCGCTCGGCTGGTGGCATGTGGCACGGCAGGTACCGCCCACGCCGACGCCGGGCCGGATCTCGTGGGCGTGGCTCTGCATCGGCATTCCGGTGGCGCTGCTGGTCATCCAATCGATCGCCCAGATGCCGAGCGAGCCGCTGGGCAAAGGGGGTGCGCGCGAGTTCTACATCGGCATCTCCAAGCCGCTGATGCTGACCGCGATCGCGATCACGCTGGCCGTCGTGCTGGCGCGACGCTGGGAACCATCGATGCTGATCGGCCGCTCCTGGGCGCCATTGCTGCTCGCGGTCGGCGCCTCGGGCGGCTTGGGCCGCGTGTTCGACGAGACCGGCATGGCCGAGCTGCTGGCCGAACACGCACTGCATCCGCGCTACGGCGTACTGACGCCGTTCCTGGCCGCGGCCATCGTGAAGACCATGCAGGGCAATTCGCTGACGGCGGTGCTCACGGCGATGGGCATGGTCGAGCCGATGCTGCCGGCCCTAGGTCTCGACAGCGCCTCGGGCCGCGCGCTTGCCGCCGCAGCGGTCGGCGCCGGTTCGATGGCGGTCTGCCATGTGAACGATCCGTTCTTCTGGATTGCGGCCGCGATGGGCAAGCTCTCGCCGGGCCGCGCGCTCTACGTGATCTCGCTCGGCAGCGCGCTGATGGCGATCGGCGCGCTGGTCGTGATCGCGGCGCTGCGGCAGTTCGTCTAAGCGGGCCGATCAGGGCGACGTGACGGCGACGCTCGCCATGCGATCGCTGGCCGGCTCGGCGCAGCGCCGCACGGCGGCCACGGCCTTACCGCCGAGTCCGCCGCGGAGGTCGATTTCCGCCTCGCCGTCGAATGCCGCGGGTGCATTGGAACGATCGCTCACGAGATCGAAGCGCAGCAGCATTGCCCGGCCCGCCTGCATCGCCTCGACAAGACGATCCGACAGCACCGGCGTCTGCTGGCGGCGCGCGTCGGCCAGAACCACATGGCTACCGGCGAAGAGAATGTCGGTGGCGAAGATCTGGCCGTCGATTGCAATTTCGGCCCGCGCCGTATCCTTCAGGCGATTCGGCGGCGTGCCGATCGGCAGCAGCGGCCCCGGGCTCGAAAGGTAGATCTGGAGCTGCAGGCCGCGCTCGGTCCCGGCTTCCTCGCAGACCAGCGCCACGACGTCGATGTTGAGGTTGCTGGCGGTCGGTTCGGCGACGGCGTAGCTCGGCACCTTCACACCCTCCTCGAGGCGCCAGCCGCCCGCCGCCGTCGCCAGGCTGGTGCCGGCAACGACGGCCGACAGCGCCAGCGCCGCCAGGCCGGATCGTCCGATGTTCAAGAGGGTCCGCATGACCATGTCCTCCCCACGTGGGAGGCAATTTGGACCGTTCCGTGGCGGTCCCCATGATCTGGATCAACCGGGCGCCAGACTCCGCGGTCTCAGTCGAGTTTGACCCCCGAGGCCTTCACCGCCGGCGCCCAGAGCTTGCGGTCCTGGGCGACGAACTCGTCGAAGCCCTTGCGGCCGGGCGGCGGCATGTCGAGGCCGAGGTCGTTGGTCCAGCGCTTCTGGATGTCGGGCGAATACAGCACCTCGGTGATGGCGGCCTCGAGCTTCGCCAGAACCGGCTCGGGCGTGCCGGCCGGCGCGCCGACGCCGTACCACGAGGTCGCGACGTAGCCCGGCAGGGTCTCGGCGATGGCCGGGATCTCGGGCGCCGACTTGGAGCGCTGGGCCGAGGTCACGCCCAACCCCTTCAGCTTCTTGGCCCGCACGTGCGGCAGCATCGAGGGCATGTTGGCGAACATCATGTTCACCGTGCCGGCCATGAGATCGTTGTAGACCGGTCCCGCGCCCTTGTAGGGCACATGGATGATATCGACGCCGGCCATGCTCTTGAACAGTTCGCCGCTCAAGTGCAGCGACGTGCCGGGACCGGAGGAGGCGAAGGAGTACTTGCCTGGCTCTTTTTTGCAGAGCGCGATCAGCTCAGCCACGTTCTCGGCCGGCAACGAGGGCGTGACGCCCAGGAGATTGGCGAGCGTCGCCAGCCGCGACACGCCGACGATGTCCTTGTCGGGATTGTAGGGCAGTTTCGAATAGAGCATCGGGTTCAGCGTGTGGCTGGCCACCGAGATCAGGCCGAAGGTGTAGCCGTCGGGCGCCGCGCGCGCGAGTTCGGCCATGCCGATGTTGCCACCCGCCCCGCCCTTGTTCTCGACCACGAAGGTCTGACCCAGACTCTTGGAGAGCTGGTCGCAGATCAGGCGGCTCACCGTGTCGGTGCCGCCGCCCGGCGCGAAGGGGCAGATGAAGCGCACGGTCTTGTTGGGCCAGGCGGCCTGCGCCAACGCGTCCGATCCACGGACAACGGCGGGCGCGACAAGCGCGCCAATGAGCAGGGTACGTCTCTTCATGTCGTTTCCTCGAAGTTCGTTGTTGCCGGCAGCCTACCTCACGTTCGTCGTCATCCAAAACTTCTTGCCGGCGCGATGTGAAGACTTACATTTGCAACACATCGAAGCTTTTGTTCGCGCGCGCCCCGACACATGATCGAACGCGTGGGATGTAGCCGCGTTTGGCGGGGCGGCGAACATGTTCAGAACTGAATGCCTTGACGCTATCCGGCGTAGGCAGATGCTGACTTACTTACCGAATTTGTACCCGCGCTCGCCAGTGAGCCGCGTCGCGAGAGCCATGCCACCGAGTTCGGATCATGAAGCCGATCAACCCGTCGATCCATGCATGCCACGGCGCCCGCCGCGGAGGACCAAGGGGGGACGGCTGCTCGCCCCTGGGCGCCGGCACGATTATGTCCGCGTCCTCAGCGTCGTTCAGCGCCTGATCACGCGCGACATGAACCGCTCGAACCTCAGCCTGCGCGGTGCGGCGCGCGCCGGACGGATCCCGGTCGGCACGCTCGCGTTCCTGCTCGACGGCAACCGCGTCACCGATCCCGACAAGCAGCCGAAGCGGCGTTGCCATCGCGGTACGCTCCTGCATCTGCGCGCCATGCCGTGGATCAGAACGCTCACGGCGCGGACGCTCGACCGCCTGCTCGCCACCAGCGAGCGCCGCGTCGGCCTCTAGCGTCGCGTGCCGCCGGGGCGTTCAGAATTGGACGTTTGCGTTGCCGTGCGTCTGCGGCGACTCTTGCAACCGCACCATGAAGAAAGCTCGCGCGGCGTTCTATGACGGAGATTCCGCGAAGGCGTTGAAGCTGCTCGACACAGCGCTGAAGACGATGCCGAACGACACCGCCGTGCATGAGTTCCGTGGCCTGGTGCTGTTCTCGTTGAAGAAGTAT
>JACPVT010000045.1 GCA_016191685.1 Rhodospirillales bacterium
CCTGGACGGCAGAAGATCCGTCCGCATTTGATCTGGCGGCGAAGATTGCGCGGAAGTTCGACGCTCGGCTGGTCGGGCTCGAGCCGCCGTCGTACGGCGTGATGAGTATGGCGTGGGCGGATGCCGGCATGGGCGCGCCGATCGGCGGCGGCCTGGCCGAGGATGCGGAGGAACGCCAGCGCGTCGCCGCGGTGAAGCAGGCCTTCGACCAGCGCGCGGCGGGCCTCAGGTCCGAATGGCGCTCGGCCGACGACAGCGGTCCGACCGCGATCGGCACGATCGGGCGGGCCTATGATCTGATTGTCCTGCCTCAGCCGGGCGCGCTGCCGAGGATGCCGGAAAGCGTTTTTGAAACGGCGTTGTTCGATTCGGGCCGCCCGGTCCTGGTCGTGCCGACCGGCGCCGACGGGCTGGTGGGCAAGCGGATTCTGTTTGCCTGGAATGGATCGACGGAGAGCGCTCGAGCTATTTCCCTGGCAATGCCGGTACTAAGCGGCGCCGAGGCGATCGTGGTGCTGAGCGTCGATGGCGCCATGGTACCGGGACCGACGTCGGCGGAGATCGCCGAGTCTCTCAAGAGTCACGGACTCAACGTCACCAGCCAGCACGTCAAGCCGGGCTCGCGCTCGGCGGGCCAGACGATCGTCGACACCGCGATCGAGGTCGGTGCCGACCTGATCGTGAAAGGGGCCTACACGCAAAGTCGTTTGCGCCAGATGATCTTCGGTGGCATGACCCGCCACCTCATCCTCAGTTCGCCGCTGCCAGTACTCTTCTCGTATTGACCGGCTCTTCTCGTACTGACGATCCGTCGCCGGTACCTTGACGATCGGCCGTGGTAGAACCCGCCGCATGACGGCTGGTCCGAAACCGCCCAAGAGTGGCAAGCGCCTGCGTACGATCGGCATCGTGGTGATCTTCCTGTGTGCCGCCGCTGCCGGTCTCGTCGTATTGTTCGACCGCGCCGAGGCTCCAGGAAGTGGTGCTTCGATCGGCGAGAAGCTTGCGGCGCTCAGGGCCGAGCGCGCCAGCCTTCAGGCCCGGGCCGATGGTGAAGCGAGGGTCGGCCTGCTTCAGGCGTTCCGTGTCGCCGGCCTGATGACCGATGCACTTGCCGTCCGTTACGAATCCAACGGCGAGCGCATCTTCGACCGCCTCCCGGATGCCCGCCGCCAGCCCTTCGCCGAAGTCGACCGCCTGAACGCTGCCATCAGGGACGCTCTCGACCGGCCCGGGGAAGGTGCGCGTGGCGCCGCCCGCAAAGCCGCCGATCAGGCAGCGACTCAACTGGACCGGCTCGCGGGCCTGGGCGATGCGCCGCTGGTCCTGGCCTACACACCACGCTTCGTGCCGCCTCGCCTCGCCACCGGCGAACTCACCCTGGGACCAGGCTCCACCGGTTCGACGCCACCGGAGAATGCGCTGCGGCTCGATGTGCCGTCGGGGCCGGCGGCGGCTCCGACGGTGCCTTCCGCGGTTCCCACCGTGCCGCGTTATGCACCGGACTTCGCGGCCTCGAGGGACGAGGATCCGTCGGTCGAGGTCGAAGTCGTCGGCGTCTTTCTCGGCTCCGGTAGTGGGCCGCCGCCGGTCCTGGCGATCGGGACATGGCGTGGCGTCGCCGCCATTGCGCCGGAGCGGCTGCGTTTTTCCGTGCCGCGCAGCGCCTTCGCCAACGACGCGGCGCGCACGACCTTCGCATCCGGGTCTTTGTTTGTCCGCCGTGGTTCCCGGACGATGTCGTTCCAGCTCCTGTTCACGGTTCTTCCCGATCGCCCGGGATCGTTTGCCCTCGACCAGCGAGTTCGCACGACGGAGCTTGAAGCCAAGACATTGGTGTCGCCCGAGATTCTGTCGCGGGCGCCGGCCGGCGAGACGCGCACGGTTCGCCGCTGCTTCGATCCCCCCGCAGGGTGGCGCTTCGACAAGGAGAGACGGCGCGTGGTCATCGTCGAGCGACTGGGCTGGCTCGACGATGTCGCAGATTCGACGCTCAACAACGGCTCGGTCGAATTTGCGGCTGAGGAGGATCCCAACCAGATATGCATCGTCGTGATTGCACAGCCGGTCACAAAGGCAGCGCGGACCGCCACGATCGGACGATTCGAGGCAACCCTCGTACGTGATCGGCCGGTCGAGCAGATCCTGCAGAGTGGCATCCGGGCTCTCGATTGGCGCGAGCCGGCGCGCGTGCCGATCGAAGCCGGCATGGTCGAGTGGAAACTCTATGTCCGCCTGTTCGACGAGATCGATCGCGAATTCGATCGGGTGATGCCGTCAGGCCTGGCGTTTCTGCGCATCACCCTCGACGCCGGGGGAAAGACGCTTGTCCTTCAGGCCGATTCGACGGCGGAGCCCTGACCGCCCTCGGCCAGCGGCCCCCGACTAGCGTCCGCGTGCTTCCAGGCGCAGGCGGAGCTTGCCGCTGACATCCTTGAGATCGAGTGTCGTTGCGGCGATCTGCGCGCTCGTAACGGCGCCAAGGGCGTCGATGAAGCGCCGCTCGACGGCATCGGACGGCGGCGGGCAGGCCGCGAGGGTCACGGGGCCGGCGATGAAGCGCAGGCCATTGGGGTCGAGCGCGTAGTTGCCGCCCAGGCTGTTGCACCCGGTCGAGGCCATGAATTTCCCGTCGTCGTCGAGCGTCAGCGTCGGCCGCCGCCGCCCGTCGCTGAACGCCAGCCGCTCACCGTCGATTTCGAGGGCGCGCCATTCGGTGCCGCGGAGCGCAGCACTTCGCGGCGCCGGCGGCGGGCAAGTCGCGTTGGGCTTGAGGTTGAGGACGCGCTCGACCTCGATCTGTCCGTCGTCGATGAACCGGCCGATGATCTGGAAAAAGAGCTGGGCATCCCGCGACGGCGCTGCTTCGACCCAGGCACGTTCGAGGTCCGGCTCGGCACGTCCGGGCATGACCGGGAAGGTGCGGCCGGTGAAACACTCGGCGAACAGCCCGCCGTCCTGAGCGTCGCGGTAGAGGCCTTCGAGTTGGAAGCGGCCGTCGATCTTGTCGGGAGAGGCGGTCTGCACCAGCTCGGTGCCGTTGTCGGCAATCAGGCGGCCGCCGTCGGCCTGGCGGAAGGCGCGCCGGCTGCCGCCGCTGCCGCGCAGGACCAGCCGGACGCCGCCGTCCACTTCCTGGGTCCATTGGCCGAGATCGAGGACGGGCTCGTCGCTGCCTTCGCGCTGCTGGCGCAGACGGAACGTTCCGTCGGGGAACAGCGTGACGGTGAGTCCGGGGCCGGCGAAGGTGCGCGGCGGCTCGCCGGGCCGGCCGGCGGCGTGGCAGCGCATCGACCGTCCGGCGGCCGTCAGGGTCGCCTCGCGGCCGCGGCCGCGCAGTTCGTAGTAGGAGTCGCTGTAGGCGAAACCCGACCCGGAGCGTTGGCGCGTCAACTCGATCTCGGGCTGGCCCGGCACCGTCAGCGTGGCGAGCTCGCCGTCTGGCGAGAAGACGGCGGCGAAGTCGGGGCCGCCGGGGCAGACATACCTGACGTCGGCGCCGGGCGGTTGGCCTTCGCGGGGCGTGCCCGGTGGCGTCGAAGACGGCGGGGTCGATGGTGGGTTTTGGGCCATCGCGGTGCCGGCGGCGACGAACAGCAGCGCGACTGTCATGAGGCTTTTCGTCATGGCGCCTGCTCCGGAATTTCGCCGTCGGCTGACAGCAACACCGCGACGGGGCGGGTCGTTTCGAACTGCGCCAGGATGATCAGGGCGACCACCATGATCGGCACGCAGAGGAACATGCCGACCACGCCCCAGATCGTGCCCCACACGATCAGGGAAAGGATCACGACCAGCGGCGAGAGGTTGAGCGAGCGGCCGAGCAGGGCGGGCTCGAGCACGTTCGCCGTCACGATCTGCACCGTGCCGATCACCAGCAGCACGATCAGGAACGGCGTCAGGTGGTCGAACTGCACCAGGGTGAGGATGGCCGGCGCCGCGATGGCCAGGATCGAGCCCACCGTCGGGATGTAATAGAGGAAGAACAGCATCACCGCCCAGAAGCCGGCGAAGTCGACGCCGACCCAGGCCATCACGACGTAGCCAAGGATCGACGTCGCGGTGGCAAGCGTAGTCTTGATGCGGATGTAACTGCGGATGTCGCGGTCGATCCGTTCCAGCACTGCCCGCACCCGCGCCTGGTGGGCGTCCGGGCCGAAGACGATCGCGAGCTTGCGGCCGAAATGGGCCTGCTCGACGAACAGGAAGCCGGCATAGATCAGCACGATGCCGGCGATGCTCACGACCGAGGCGGCGGCGCCGGCGACGTTGCCCAGCGTGTCGGCCAGGCTGATGCGCTCGAACAGTTCGCCGAGCGTCGGCGCCTGCTCGACGCCGATCAGCTTGGCCCCGGCGGTGACCAGGTGCTGCAGGCGCTTCTCATAGTTGGGCGCGGCGGCGATGACGGCGGTGACGTTGGCGCCGATCGTGCGGCCCAGCACCCAGAACAGGCCGCCGATGACCAGGACGGCGGCCAGCAGCGCGATCGGCCGCGGCAGGTGGACGTGTGCGAGCCGCGGCTGCTCGATGGCGTCGGCCAGGGCGTCGACCATGTACCAGAGCACCAGCCCCAGGATGATCGGCATCAAGAGGCCGCGGCCCGCCACCAGCAGGTAAATCGTGGCGGCGATCACGATCGCCCACAGGGCGGCACGTTGGAGAGTCATGTGCACACTATAGAATGTACCGCCGGGGGTGGGGAGAGTAGCTTTGACCGGCCCAGCGACGACTCAAGTCCGGGCCCAATCGATGCTTGTGGGGGATGCAATGCAAAGCCTCTTGTTCAGCTTCCAGGGTCGGATCAACCGCGCCAAGTTCTGGCTCGTTCATATCGCGATGGATGTCATTTTCATCATCCTGATGGGAATCGGCTTCGGCACCGCCGCCCTGTCGGGCGACCCGGACGCCATCGCCGCCGCCGCGGGCACGACCGGCGTGATTGCGACGCTATTGTGCATTCCGCTGGTCTGGATCGGCCTCGCCATCTCGGTGAAGCGCTGGCACGACCGCAACAAGTCGGGCTGGTGGATCCTGATCAGCCTGGTGCCGGTGATCGGCGGCCTGTGGTTCCTGATCGAGTGCGGCTTCCTGCGCGGCACGGTCGGGCCCAACACCTACGGGCCCGATCCGCTGGCCCCGTCGCTGGCCTGAGCGTTGATCTGAGGCGTCCGGCGGCGGGTCAGCCGGGAACGGCGGGTCCGCGCAACGGCGCCGACGCCCTGTCGCGCGCCGACGCCCCGTCTGGACTCGGCCCGCTTGCATCGGGGCTGCTGTTCCGGGCCGCCGCACGGGAAAGCGCCTTGCGGCCGCGCGCGGTCAGTTCGACGCGATGCTCGCCCCGCTCGCCGCCACATTGGCGGACATAGCCCTCGGCGCGCGCGTCCTCCCACACCGGGAAGCGTGGGCAGGAACTCTGCCAGGCGTCCAGCACGTCCTCGCGGCGGCGCGGCCGGGCGGCCACCCATTCGAGGAACTGGACCATGATCAGGCTGGGCTGCGTTTCCACCGCCCAATTCTGCTCCCGGGAGTGGCAATCGCGCAAGAATGGGCGGGCGGCGAAGGCGCGGAAAAAAAAGTTAAAAAAAGAGTTGCAGGTTCAGCAGGTTTCAGCTAAAAAAACAGCTAGGATGCCGGAAGAGCATTCGGACGGACGATCGGGCGGCGGGACCGGGTCAGCGCGGCGGTTCGACCAGTTCGGAATGCGGCACATGGGGGATGCGGAACCAGGCCGTGGCGGCCCGGCCGACCATGAACCCCGCGACCAGGGCCATGCCGAATTCGACGAGCGGCCGGAAGGCGAGGTCGTCGGCATCCGCCGCGGCCAGGGCGACCTCGACGGCCTCGGCGATCGCCAGCAGCGCCAGCACGACGGCCGGCCACAGGCCGTCGCGTGCCCGCGGCAGGCGGATCACGTTCCAGATCTGGTCGACCTTCAGGGCCATGAAATGCCCGCGGGCGAAACCCGCGACACCCGCCGCCACGGCCACCAGCCACACCTCCGGCTGGTCCAGCTCCTCGAGCGAGGGGTGAATCATCTCGGCCACGAAAGTGAACGCCGCCAGGCCGGCGGGCAGCAGCAGGCGCCAGCGCCGGATCGGCCGCCGGCGGCTCTCGGGCACGGCGGAGAGGGCCGAGGCCACCGCCGCCGCGACGATCACGACCTGGGCGAGGTAGAGGCTTGCGCTCATCGCCGGACATTCCCACGGATCGGGGCCCGGTCCTACCGGCGGCGGAGATCACCCGCCGCTTAGCGGCGGCGCAAATCGACGTGCGGCGCCTGGCCGAGGCGGACGGCGAAGGCGGCGGCGCGGCCGACCAGCAGGCCGGCGCACAGCATGGCGATCCCGGCGCCGGCCAGCCGCCACAGCGCCCCCGGCGGGCCGGCCAGGGCGCCGCCGATCTCGAACCCGGCCGCGACGGCGAGGGCCAGCGCCACCCAGAACAGGGCGCGCCGGGTGGGCGGCCGCACCAGGCGCCAGTTCTGGTCGACCTCGAGCTTCAGGATGGCGCCGCGCGCCGCGCCGGCCGCCAGGCCGAGGGCGAAGGCGGCGCCGAACATCCACGGCGGCTGCCGCGCCGCGAGCTGGAACAGCAGCAGGATCAGCGCCATCAGCGTCGCCACCAGCGGCAGGGTGAAGAGCTGCCAGCGCCGCATCGCCCGGCCGCGGATCTCGCGCAGCGCCAGCCCCACCGACGCCAACGCGCCGAGGAAGAGCACCAGATGCAGGAGATTGAGGTTGAGGATCACCGTGGAGACATTAGGGGCGCTGGTCCTGACGGCCATATGACAATCGGCAGCACCTTGACTGCAAACATGTGAATTCCGGCCGGCGGCCCGCTGGCCGGCCGCCACCGCCTGTCCAAGCAAGAGGGAGACCAACCGTGACCGACAAGCCACGGCGCGCCAGCACGCGCCTCGCGAAAGTGAAGCTCGACGAATTCTTTCATCACCTGGGCCGTACCGGCTCGGTGACGCTCGCGGCCGAACGGTCGGGCCTGCGCCGGCCCACCCTCTACAAGCTGCGCGCCAACGACGATTGGATCGCGACGCGTTGGCAGCGCGCGCTCGACCTTGGCGTCGAGCGTCTGCAGGACGACGCCATGCGTCGCGCCCTCGACGGCGTCGAGCGGCCGGTGTGGCGCAACGGCGAGCAGGTCGGAACCGTGCAGCAATACGACAACCGCCTGCTCCAGTTTCTGCTGCGCTCCCACCGCCCCGAAATCTACGGCGACCGGAAGCAGGCGGGGCCGCCGCCGTTGCCGTTCGATCTCGCCAAGCGCCTCGCCGCTGGTCAGCGCCGTGCCGACGCCTATCAGTCACGCCGACGCGCTGGGCAACGGAGTGTCCAGGAGAACCAGGAGAAGTCGGCCGGGGAGAAGCAGCGTGGCCAGAGCAACAAACAAGGAAGCTGAAATCCAGCGTCGGCGGCTGATTCTGCTCGAACGCAGCCGCTGCGATCCGCTGGAGTTCGTCGAATGGGCATTCCCCTGGGAGGCACCCGATGGCCCGTTGGCCGGCCAGACCGGCCCGGAACCGTGGCAAGCCGCCGTGCTGGCGGACATTCGCGACGGTCTGGCGGCGCATGGCGGGGAGGGAGGAGGGCCGGTCCGCATCGCCGTCGCTTCGGGGCACGGCGTCGGCAAGTCGGCGCTGGTCGCCTGGCTGATCCTGTGGGCGTCGGCGACCATGCCTTCCACGCGCGGTGTCGTCACCGCCAACACCGAGACCCAGCTCAAGACAAAGACCTGGACCGAACTCGGGAAGTGGCACGGCCTCGCAGCAACGCACGATTTCCATGAGTTGGCTGCAACGTCGCTTACTTCGCGCCTGCCGGTACCCGAAGGAGCGGGCCGTATCGATCTGGTGCCGTGGTCCGCCACCAACCCCGAAGCCTTCGCCGGCCTGCACAACAAGGGCAGCCGCATCCTCATCGTCTTCGACGAGGCATCGGCCATCCCCGAGGTGATCTGTGACACCGCCGAGGGTGCGCTGACCGACGCCGACACGGAAATCATATGGGTCGCCTTCGGCAATCCCACGCGCACCGCGGGCCGATTCCACGACTGTTTCGGTCGTTTCCGCAACCGCTGGCTTTGCCGGCAGGTCGATTCGCGCACCGTCTCGCTCACCGACAAGCAGCAGCTCGCGCGCTGGGTCGCCGACTACGGCGAGGACTCCGACTTCGTGCGCGTGCGCGTGCGGGGCCAGTTCCCGCGTGCCGGCACCATGCAGTTCATCGACTCCGAACGGGTCGAGGCCGCCATGACCCGCATCCACGATCCCGCCGCCGACAGCCGCCAGCCGCTGCTGATGGGGGTCGACGTGGCCCGCTTCGGCGATGACCGTAGTGTGATCTTCCTGCGCCGGGGGCGCGATGCCCGGTCGTGGCCGATCGAGAAGCACCAGGGTCTCGACCTGATGACGCTCGCCGGCCGCGTCGCCGAACGCGCCGCCGCCGAGAATGTGCGCGCCGTCTTCGTCGACGAGGGCGGCGTCGGCGCCGGCGTCGTCGATCGCCTGCGCCAGTTGGGCGTGCCCTTCGTCTTCGGCGTCAACTTCGGCGCCGCCGCCGAGCGCTGGGATGCTACAGGCGCC
>JACPVT010000046.1 GCA_016191685.1 Rhodospirillales bacterium
GAAACCAAAAATATTAAAGCAAAAATCAAAGAATTCATGTATATTAATACGTGAACTAACAAATTTGTTGATCTGAATTTTATAAAATTTAGATATTTTATCTCTTTAAATACACGTCAAATGAGGGTAGGGAACGTGAATCCGCGCACCGACTACTTCTTCAAGGGATCTCTCGGCGTGATGTATTCGCTCCGCCCACAGATCCAGATCGGCCCCCTGTACGAATATACCCAGGGCTGGTCGACCGACGTCGCTGCGGGCGGGCCTGCGTACACCCGCAACCAGATCTCCATCCGCCTGACGGCGAAGCGGTGATGTTGTGAATATCCGTGCCGCTCTTTCCCGTTGGCAGCAGACAGCCTGGCGTCGATCGGTCGCCCGTCCGTTGTTCGCCGCGTGGGCCTGTCTTTTCGGCGCCGCTCTCGGCCTCGCCGCCTGCGAAACGCAGCCGCCGATGACCACCAAGACGCTGCAGCAGCCGTCCCAGGTCACGCAGACGATCCGCATGGGCGAATACCGTGTGGCGCCCGGCGACAGGCTCCGTGTCGTGGTGTTGTCGGATACCGAGCTTTCCGGCGATTACGAGGTGGATTCGACGGGAGTGATTTCGCCACGCATGGCCACTCGTGTCCCCGTTGTCGGCATGACCACGGTCGAGATCGAGGCGATGCTGAAGGACCGTTACCGCGCCGATGGCCTGCTGCGGAACCCCAAGCTGACCGTCGACCTCGTCGCGCGTCGGCCGTTCTACATACTGGGTGAAATCACCAAGCCCGGGTCGTTCCCATATGTGAACGGAATCAACGTTGTTCAGGCCATCGCGATTGCCGGTGGGTACACCCGCAGGGCCTCCAAGACGCGCATCACCGTGAAGCGCTTCAATTCGCCGGCAGGTGAGGAAGAGACCGTTACAGAGGATAGTCCGATCGGCCCGGGAGACGTCATCTACGTCCCCGAGCGCTGGTTTTAGTCGCGTAGCGTAAATGTGTTCCCGGAACGCAGTGTGGGACTGCGTGACGCGTGAGGCAGCAGGCGTTGGCCGGCTTGGTCAGTTGACCCAGCTCAAGGTTACGTCGCTGTACGGCAGGTATTGGCTGGCTTGGGATGGGCCGGTCAGTGTCATTGGGTGTCCTCCGATGCACTTTATGTGCGGAGCGTGGTTGGATGGGATCGATGTCTAGAGCCAGTGAGATCGCGGACGAGCCAGCGATCACCCGTAGCCCGCCTCTGCCGGCTTTGCCGCGCCAGGGAGCCGCCGGCCCGGAGGACGCGTCCAGCGAACTCTGGGGCTGGCTACGGCTGCTCAATCGCCACAAGGCGTTGATCGTCGGCTGCGGCCTTGTCGCGGTCGTGATGATGGCCCTTGTGATCGCGCAGCAGACGCCGCTCTACAAGGCGTCGTCGCGTCTCATTCTCGACACGCGCACGTTCAAGGTCCTGAGCACGGAAGGCGCCTTGTCCGGCGTCGATACGCTCAATTTCGGCGCCATTCAGAGCGAACTCGAAGTCATCTCCTCGGAATTCGTGATCGGCCGTGTCGTCGACAAGCTCGGCTTGGCCAACAATCCCGACTTCAACGGCACCAAGCCGCCCAGCGTGCTCGACTCGGCGCTCGACCCGATTCGCGAACTCTGGGGCAGCGGTATCTCGTCGTTGCTCGCGCCGGCGCCGCAGCCGGCACCCGCCCAGGCCAAGCCCGCGGCGCGTGCCGATCGATCGGCCGATGCCAGCGACCCGCGGCGTCAGGCCGCCATCGGCGCCGTGGCCGGACATCTCAGCGTCAGCCTCCTCGGCCGTACCTTCGTCATCCTCATCACCGCCGAGAGTCCGGATGGGACGATGTCGGCGCGCATCGCCAATGCCGTCGCGGAAGCCTACCTGGCCGACCAGATCGACACGAAGAACGAGGCGAATCGACGGGCGACGGAATGGCTCGAACAGCGCCTGGCCGAACTCAGGCGAAACCTCCAGGTCGCCGAAGAGGCGGTCGCCAACTACCGGCGCGACAAGGGCCTGGCCGGCAGCCCCGAGGGGGCAATCTCCAGCCAGACGCTCTCGGAACTCAACGCCAGGTACACCGCCGCGCGCGGCCGCCGCATCGAGAAAGAGGCGCGCCTGGTCGCGCTCAGCAAGGCCAGCCTCAATCCCGGTGAGCTTGCCAACATTCCCGAGGTCGCCGGCAACACCAGCCTCGCGGCGCTGCGTATCCAGGACGTCGAACTGACCCGCAAGTCGGCGGAGCTGGCGTCGCAACTGGGCGACAGCCATCCCAAAATGGTCCAGGTCCGCAACGAGCTCGCCGCCGTGCGCGCCCGCTTCAATATCGAGACCCAGCGCATCACGCTCGCGGTCCGGGCCGAACTCGACGCGGCGACTTCCGAAGAAGAAGAGCTCAAGGAACTGGTCGACAAGGCGTCGATCGTTTCGGGCACCGCCAGCCAGTACGAGGCCGAGCAGAAGCAGCTCGAGCGCGAGGCACAATCCAACCGCACTCTCTACGAGAGCTTCCTCAATCGCTTCAAGGAACTGCGCGAGCAGCAGGATATCCAGCGGGCCGATGCGCGCATCCTGGCTTACGCCCGTCCGTCCGGCTCTCCGTCGTCGCCGAACTTCAAGACCGGCCTGATGGGCGCCTTCGTGATCGGCTGTCTGCTCGGCATGGCGGGCGCAATCGCTGCCGAGAAGCTGGACCGCGTCTTCCGCTCCGCTCCCCAGGTCGAGGAAGCAACGGGCGTCAGCGTCCTGGCGATGGTTCCCGAGGTCAAAGGCACCGCGGCTGCGCGGTCCAACGTGGTCTCCAACATCCTCGAGAACACGACTTCGCCGGCTGCCGAAGCGGTGCGGGCCGTCTTCACCGCCATCAGCCTCGCAAGCCTCGACCATCTGCCGCGTGTCGTTGCCGTTACGTCCTCGACGCCGAGCGAAGGGAAGACGACCTTCGTTGCCGCGCTGGGCGGTCTTCTGACCAAGATGAATACCTCGCGTCGGGTGCTGATCGTCGACCTCGATTTGCGCCAGGCCAAGCTGTCCGTCGCACTCGGACTCAATGAACGTGGCGGTACGATCGACGAATACCTGATGGGCACCAAGACGCTGGCCGAATGCACGCGGCGTCACGAGCAGTCCGGCGTCTATTACATCTGCGCCCGGCGCAACACGCCGAACGCTCCGGAAATCCTCGAGTCGCATGCCATGAAGGCGGCGGTCGATGTCTTCTCCGACAACTACGATCTGGTGATCCTCGATGCCCCGCCGGTGCTCGCGGTCTCAGATGCCCGTATCATCGCCCGCCTGGCGGATTACACCGTGTTCATCATCCAGTGGGCGAAGACCCACCGCGAAGTCGTCAAGACGGCGGTGGCCGCGCTGCTGGAGGTGACCAGCCACGTCGGCATCGTCATCAACCGGGTGAACCTGTTCAAGCACGGCCGCTACGGCTACGGCGACCACGGCGACTACTACTCACGCTACCGCGGCTACTACGGGCAAACCGACGGCGGGCCGCCCAAGAACGATCCGTCGCGCCCGGCCCTGAAGCTGGCGTCCAACAAGTAGGCCGGCGTCGGTGGCACGAGCGACGAGGCGGTAGCGCTCTGACGAGAAAATGGATGCCGCTGTCCCGGTGACCTGTCAGAAGTGAGCGCCATGCTTCGACGCATCTCCGTCCTCGGCCTGGGCTACGTTGGCCTGCCGGTCGCAACGGCCTTCGGCCGGGCAGGATTCCAGGTCGTTGGCTTCGACATCGATGCCAGGCGCGTCGCGGAGTTGTCGCGAGGGCACGACCGGACCCGAGAGGTCGAAAGTGACGCGCTGCGCGCACCCGGACTGCGCTTCTCCTCGACGGCGGAAGATCTGCGTGATGCCGACTTCCACATCGTCACCGTGCCGACCCCGATCGACGCCAGCAAGACGCCTGACCTCGAGCCGCTGAAGCGCGCGTCTGCCACGATCGCCGGGGTGCTCAAGCGTGGCGACATCGTGGTATATGAATCGACCGTCTATCCCGGCGTCACCGAGGATATCTGCATTCCCGTGCTCGAGGAGGTCTCGGGGCTCAAGTGGAAGGCAGATTTCAATGTCGGCTACTCGCCCGAGCGCATCAATCCCGGTGATCGCGAACGCCGCTTCGACAACATTCTGAAGATCGTCTCAGCCGATACTCCCGGGGCGCTCGACATCGTCGATAGCACCTATCGCAGTGTCGTCCAGGCAGGCACCCATCGGGCACCGTCGATCAGGATTGCCGAGTTCGCCAAGGTGCTCGAGAACACGCAGCGCGACGTCAACATCGCCCTGATCAACGAGGTCGCCCTGATCTGCGACCGGCTCGGCATCGACACCCAGGACGTGCTGCAGGCGGCTGGCACCAAGTGGAATTTCCTGCCCTTCCGGCCGGGTCTGGTCGGTGGCCACTGCATCGGGGTCGATCCGTTCTACATCGCCCACAAGGCCGAAGCGGTCGGCTACCATCCACACGTGATCCAGTCGGGCCGGCGGGTCAACGACAGCATGGGATTCTACGTCGCCAACCGGGTGGCCCGCAGCGTCATGCGGAGCTCCGGCAACGGCCGGCCTGTCGTGACCCTGCTCGGGGTGACCTTCAAGGAGAACGTGCCCGACATCCGCAATACCCGGGTCGTCGACATCGTAAGCGAGCTGAAGGATTTTGGAATCTCGGTCCAGCTGCACGACCCGATGGCCGACGGCGATCTCCTGAAGCAGGAGTACGGGCTGTCGCTGACCGCGCTCGACAGGCTGCAGCCTGCCGACGCCGTCGTCGTGTCGGTTGCCCACCGCAGCTATCGCGACGGCGGCTGGAATCTGGTGCGATCGCTCCTGAAGCCCGAGGGCGGCTTTGTCGCCGACATTCCCGCCGTACTCGACCGTGCGACAACGCCAGCCGGTGTCACGCTGTGGCGGCTGTAGGCCGACAAGACGCGGCCACCGGCATGAACACGAGAACATTCAAGACACTGATTAAGCGTTGGTGGCAGCGGGCATTCCGCCTCCTCCAGCGTTTCGGCGTCAATGTCGTTCCCCAGCACTTCTACTCTGGCATTCCTGACATCGCCGACCTCGAGCGCCGGACCGATTGGCGCCGGCCGCGCAGCATGCATGGCATCACCGCCAACGATCCCGATCGGCAGATCGCCATTCTGGCGGCAATGCTCTCGCCTCATTTCGATTTCCTGAGGGGCCGGTCCGTCCTCGAGGACTCGATCGTGGGTGGCGGAGCCGACGGCGGATACGGCGAGATTGAGGCCGATGTCCTGTTTGGCTTCGTCGCGACGAACAGACCGAAGCGGATCGTGCAGATCGGTTGCGGCGTCAGCACCGCGATCATGCTGCGGGCGGCCAGGCAGGCGGGCTACAAGCCCGACATCGTCTGCGTTGAGCCTTATCCGAGCGCCTACCTGATCGAGGCTGGCAGGGACGGCCTGATCCGACTGATCGACAAGCCGGCACAGATTGTCGAACTCTCCGTCCTCACCGACCTGGCGGCGGGCGACCTGCTGTTCATCGACTCGACCCATGCGGTCAAACCGGGGAGCGAAGTGAACTATCTGGTTCACGAGGTGTTGCCCCGCCTGGCCGCCGGCGTATGGGTGCATTTCCACGACATCTACTTTCCCTACGACTACAGCCGCCATACACCGAGCGACGATCTGTTCTTCGCCCAGGAAACTGCGCTTCTCTACGCATTCCTGACCGGCAATGCGGGCTATCGCGTGGAAATCAGCCTGAGCCAGATCCACTACGCCTGCCCCGAAGAGCTTCGCCGCCTGATCCCCAAATACACGCCGGATGGACAGGTCGACGGGTTGGGCACGGGGACGGGCAAGCACTTTCCCAGTTCGATATGGTTGCGTGTCGTCGATCACGACTGACGGTGGTGTGATGGCTGTCCTGGACCGTCTGGGCTTTGGCTGCGTTGCTCTGACGACGCTCGCCGGGCCGCGGGCGTCTCGCGACCTTCTGGAAGGGGTCTTCGAACTGGGCCTGCACCATTTCGATACGGCACCAGTCTACGGCCAGGGCTATTCGGAACGCCTGCTGGGCGAGTTCCTCCGCGGCAAACGCGACCGGGTGAGCGTGGCCACCAAGTTCGGCCTTTCGCCCTCGCGCGCGCCGCGGCTTCCGGTCGGCGTGGCGATGGGTCTCAACGCCCTGCGACGGCTGGTGCGCCCGCCGCCCGCGCGCCCATCAAATGGCGCTCCCGCCGCGGCTGAGGCGGCGACACCCTCAGTGGAGGCGGCACCATTGCACAGGATCGGACGGGCAGAGCTGCAGTCCGCCTTCGATGCGAGCCGCCGGTCGCTCGGGACCGACTACATCGATCTCTATCTGCTTCATGAGCACCTGCCGTCGTCGCTCGAGTCCGCCGCCCTCGACTTCCTGCTGGAACTCCGGGCGTCGGGGCGCGTGCGCCAGCTCGGGCTGGCGGCGAATGGGAGCCGCTACCTCGGCCTGACACCGCTCGACGTGGCCGACTGGGACGTCCTGCAGTACGAATTCGGGCCGGGTTGGCCCGCGCACGCCGGCCTGCCGGATTTGTTTCCAGCCAAGACGCATATTTTCCATAGCTGTCTCAAGGGCGTCGTCGGCACCGGCCAGGCGCCAGGCCAGGTCCTCGCCCGGTGCCTGTCGGCCAATCCGTCGGGCCGGGTGCTGTTTTCCTCGACCAGGCTGGCGCACGTCCGCGACAATATTCAAATGCTGGGAACCTGACCGAGCGCCATGCCCTTTATCGATGCCAACAAGGCGCTGACCGACGGCAACTGGACGGGCTTCGACGCGACCATTGTGGGCGCGGGCGCGGCGGGGATTCTCCTCGCTGTTTCCCTGGCTCGCCGGGGCCGGCGCGTGCTGCTGATCGAGAGCGGCCACTTCGAGATCGACGACGACCGGCAAAGCCTGAACGACATCGAACAGACCGCCAAGTCGATGTCCGACGCCATCTGGAACCGCAAGCGGGCCATCGGGGGCACGACGGTGGCATGGGGCGGCCAGTCGCTGCCCTTCGCGCCGCTCGACTTCGAGAAGCGCGACTGGGTTGCTCACAGCGGCTGGCCGATTTCGTACGACACCCTGCAGCCGTACTACGCCGCCGCCAACCGGTTCATGGGTGTGGACGAGCTCAACTACGATTCCGACATCCTCGACCTGCTGAATCGGCGAGATCCCGGCTTCGATCCCGAGGTGCTGCACTATCATTATTCAAAGTGGGCGCGGCAGCCGAACTTCCTCAAGCGCCATCGATCGGCTCTGCAGCGGGACGTGACGGTTCTCTACAACGCCCACCTGCTGCGCATCGATCTTGCCGAGAACAGCCGTGTCGGCACGATCGAGGTCGGCGATTTTCACGGTCGGCGCCAGACGATTCCCGTCGCCACCCTGGTGCTTGCCTGCGGCGGCATCGAGACCAATCGCATTCTGCTGCTGAACGATCACCAGCAAAAAGGCGGGCTCGGCAGTGGCTCGGGCTGGCTCGGCAAGGCCTTCATGGAGCATCCCTGCCTCGATGCCGGCCAGGTCGAGGCGGACGACATGGTGAAACTCCAGGAGCATTTCGGGACCAGGATCCGGCGAAGGCGCCGTTACTCGGTGCGCCTGAGCGCCGGCCCGCAATGGCAGGCGAGCAACCGTCTCCTCAACGTCTCAGCCAGCCTGATGTGGCTCTATGACGGCGGCGAGGTCGGCCCCCTGACCGAATTGAAGACCTTCGTCCGCAGCCCGCGGCCGGCCAGCGCGCTCAAGATGATGAAAAGCAGCAGTCAGCTCGCGCAGGGCCTGTGGGCCATCGCGCGGGCCGGATTGATCTACAAGCCGGGAGCGGGGGCCAGACTATCGCTGATGTGCGAACAGGAGCCGTCGCGCGACAGCTACATCGCGCTCGGCGACGAGAAGGATCGCTTCGGCGCCCGCAAGGCACGGCTGCATTGGCGGATCGGTGCCTCTACCTGGGCGACGATGTGCCGTTTCACCGAGACCGTCGGCGAGGAAATGCAGAGGCTGGGGCTGGGGCGTGTCCGGCTCGACGACGGGGTGCGTGCTGGGGCGCCGGATTGGGAGGGTCGCCTCAGCGACGTTAACCATCACATGGGCGGTGCGCGGATGAGCGCCTCGCCGGCCGACGGCGTGGTCGACGATCAGATGCGGCTTTGGGGTGTACCCAATCTCTTCATATGCAGCGCCGCGGTATTCCCCACCGGAGGCCATTCCAACCCGACCCTGACCCTGCTGGCGCTGGCCGCCCGGCTCGCGGAGAGGGTTCCGGCAGCCGGCGGATAGGGTGAAAAGCGGGGAAGGGCTGGCTGGGGGACCAGGATTCGAACCTAGACTAATCGGGTCAGAGCCGATTGTTCTACCGTTAAACTATCCCCCAAACGGGCCGGCGGGTGGATTTAACGACGGCGGGGCGACTTGGCAAGCAGGCCTCGCATCGGGGGCCGCCGTCGGTTACCATCGGACAAAGAAAGAGTTCAAAATGGCCGGGGAATCCACGCCTAAGGGGGGCTGGCACAGTGGTCGTTTTGCGCACACTTTCGCGGCCATCGATCTCGGCACCAATAATTGCCGGCTGCTGGTGGCCAAGGCGTCGATCGACGGATTTGAGGTGATCGATGCCTATTCCCGGCCGGTCAGGTTGGGAGAAGGAGTGGCGCTGAGCGGCGTACTGTGCGGAGACGCGATCGAGCGCACCTTGAGCGCGCTCGACGTGTGCGCGGCCAAGATCGGCCGCAACCGCGTGACCCGGGCCCGCCATATCGCCACCGAGGCCTGCCGCCGCGCCTGCAACGGCGAGGATTTCCTGTCGATGGTGGAACAACGCACCGGCCTTCGCTTCGATGTCATCCCGCCGTCGGAAGAGGCCCGGCTTGCGCTCGCCAGTTGCGAGGATCTGCTCGATCCGGAGATCCCCTACGGCTTGTTGATCGATATCGGCGGCGGCTCTACCGAGGTGAGCTGGCTGCGTGTCGTGCCACGCGACGGTCGCCTGGGGTGCGTGGCGACCGAGCTGATCGGTATGACGTCGGTGCCGTGGGGCGTCGTCACGCTCACCGAATCCTGCGTCGGCGGCCAGCCGCGCGAGCGGGCGGTGACGCGCGCCTGCTACGACGACATGGTCGAGCGCATCCGGGCCGACCTCCGCCCGTTCTGTGCCAGGCATGGCATCGGCCCGGCCATCGCCCGCGGCGACGTCCAGATGGTCGGTGTGTCGGGAACGGTGACGACGGTCAGCGCCCACAATCTCGGCCTCAAGCGCTACAACCGCACCCTGGTCGACGGCTCGCGCATCGATCGTGACGCGATCCTGAAAATCTGCGACCAGCTTTCGGGCCTGTCGGTTGCCGAGCTGACGCACCTGCCGTGCATCGGCGACGATCGCGCCGACCTCGCGCTGGCGGGTGGGGCGATTCTCGAGGCGGTTTGCCGGCAGTGGCCGGCCCCCGTGGTACGCGTAGCCGATCGTGGCCTGCGCGAAGGCGTGCTGATGGATCTGATGCGCCAGGCCGATCGCGACGCCGATCCGCTCTGCCGGCCGGGCTGAAGACCATGGCGAAGAAGGTCAAAGGCGGGCGCCCAACGGGAAGCCTGCCGGCCGGCAGGCGCGCGACCGTCCGCGTGAAGACGGCGCGCGGTCGCACGGTTTCCTCGCAGCGCTGGCTGCAGCGTCAGCTCAACGATCCCTATGTCACCGAAGCCAAGAAGCGCGGCTATCGCTCGCGTGCCGCCTTCAAGCTGCTGCAGATCGACGACCAGTTTCGCTTCCTGAAGCCCGGCGCACGCATCGTCGACCTCGGTGCCGCGCCTGGGGGCTGGACCCAGGTCTCCGTCGAGCGGGCCAAGCCCGGCCGCGCCGGCGGCATCGTCATCGGCCTCGACATCACGCCCGTGGAGCCCGTGCCCGGCGCGACGGTGCTGGCCAAGGACTTTTACGACGACGACGCTCCTGCGGTGCTGATCGAATTGCTGGCCGGACCGGCCGATGTCGTGCTGAGCGACATGGCGGCGTCGGCGACCGGCGATCCGCAGACCGATCATCTGCGCATCATGGGGCTGGCCGAGGCGGCCCACGATTTTGCCTGCCAGGTGCTGAAGCCCGGCGGCACCTTCGTTGCCAAGGTGCTGCGCGGCGGTACCGAAAGGTCGCTGCTCGATCGGCTGAAGAAGGACTTCGCCAAGGTCCGTCACGTGAAACCGGAGGCGAGTCGCGCCGATTCAGCCGAAATGTATGTCGTCGGCACGGGCTTTCGCGGCTAAGTTCCCGGCCTTCACGTCAACCTCGAGGAACTCTTGATGGCCATCGGTATGTATGCCGCGTCTATTCCTGTCTATCAGCGCCAGCTCGGCGCGATTTCGAAGATCCTCGAGAAGGGCTCGGCCTGGGCCGCTGCCAGGAAGGTCGAGGAAGCCGTTCTCGGCGCGACCCGCCTGATCCCCGACATGCTGCCGCTTACCCGCCAGGTGCAGATCGCCTGCCGCTTCGCCGAGGAGAGTGCCGCCCGCCTGGCCGGCGTCGAGGTGCCCAAGGCGCCCGAGAATGCCGAGAAGACCCTGGCCGAATTGCGGGCGCGGATCGCGGCCGTGCTGGCCTATCTCAAGGGTTTCAAGCCGGAGCAGATCGATGGCAGCGAGGGCCGGGAGGTCGTGCTGACCATCGCCGGCAATCCGCTGAAACTCACGGGCGAGCAGTACCTGCTGCATTTCGCCATGCCGAACTTCTATTTCCATTGCACGACCACCCACGCAATCTTGCGCCAGTGCGGCGTCGAAATCGGGAAACGCGATTTCATCGGCGGCCTCTAGGGCCTTCACAAGGGAGACTGTGGACAAGGCGACCCGGCCATTCGTCCTTGGCTTGGGCGCGCCAGTGTGTATAACGGATCGCCAACCCGGCGGCCCCCCAGGGGGCCGCCGTTTTTTTCACCCCCGGTTTGGAGGTTGGCATGCAGATACAGGAAGCGCTTACGTTCGATGACGTGCTCCTGAAGCCTGCCGCTTCTTCCATCCTGCCGAATCAGACTGACCTCCGCACGCGGCTCACGCGCACCATCGAACTCGGCATTCCGCTGATGTCGGCGGCGATGGACACGGTGACCGAAGCGCCCATGGCGATCGCCATGGCCCAGGCCGGCGGCATCGGCGTCATCCACAAGAATTTCGATGCCGAAGCGCAGGCCAACGAGGTCCGCAAGGTCAAGAAGTTCGAATCGGGCATGGTGATCAATCCCGTCACCATCCATCCCGACCAGACGCTGGCCGATGCGCTCGGCCTCATGGCCACGCATCAGATCTCGGGCATTCCCGTGGTCGAGCGCGGCAGCGGCAAGCTGGTCGGCATTCTCACCAACCGCGACGTTCGCTTCGCCACCGACAATTCCACGCCGACGAGCGCGCTCATGACCAAGGACCGCCTGATCACGGTCCGCGAGGGCGCCACCAAGGACGAGGCCAAGCGGCTCCTGCACCAGTATCGCATCGAGAAGCTGCTGGTGGTCGACAGCGCCTATCGCTGCATCGGCCTGATCACCGTCAAGGACATCGAGAAGGCCAACAAGTTTCCCGGCGCCAGCAAGGACGAGAAGGGCCGGCTGCGCACCGCCGCGGCCACCGGCGTCGGCGAGGAGGGACTGCGCCGCGCCCAGCTCCTGATCGACGCCGATGTCGACGTGATCGTGGTCGACACCTCGCACGGCCATTCGCTGGGCGTGCTCGATGCCGTGACGCGCGTCAAGAAGCTCAGCAACTACACCCAGGTCATGGCCGGCAACGTCGCCACCCGCGAGGGCGCCCAGGCCCTGATCGACGCCGGCGCCGACGCCGTCAAGATCGGCATCGGTCCGGGCTCGATCTGCACCACGCGCATGGTGGCGGGCGTCGGCGTGCCGCAGCTCACGGCGATCATGGAGGCGGTCGAGGCCTGCCGCGCCGCCGGCGTGCCGGCGATCGGCGACGGCGGCATCAAATATTCCGGCGACCTCGCCAAGGCGATCGCCGCCGGCGCCGACTGCGCCATGATCGGCTCGCTGCTGGCCGGCACCGACGAGGCGCCCGGCGAGGTGCTGCTCTACCAGGGCCGCTCCTACAAGTCGTATCGCGGCATGGGCTCGATCGGCGCCATGGCGCGCGGCTCGGCCGACCGCTACTTCCAGGAGGAAGTGAAGAACGAGCTGAAGCTGGTGCCGCAGGGCATCGAGGGCCGAGTGCCCTACAAGGGCCCGGTCGGCAACATCATCCACCAGCTGGTCGGCGGACTGCGCGCGGCGATGGGCTACACCGGCAGCGGCACGATCGCCGAGATGCAGAAGAACTGCCGGTTCCTGCGCATCACCGGCGCCGGCTTGCGCGAAAGCCACGTCCACGACGTCGAGATCATGCGCGAGGCGCCGAACTACCGCGAAGGCGGGATGTAGGGCCGCGCGAGATCGGCCGCGACCATATTCGCGATCAGCCGGTTGCCTTCGGCGTTCATATGCCACTGGACATAGAGACCGCGCGGGCCGTTGTTGCCGGCGTGGCGGCTCAGGACGTCGAAGCTGTCGATGGTTTCCAGGCCGCGTTGCCGGGCGCAGGCCAGCAACCCCACGGTCAGCCGCCGCTGCTCGGCGGCGAAGGCCGGAACGTCCCACAAGGCAGGCGATGCGCTCGCCGGTGCCGGCCGGGTGAACGCGGAGGTGATCGCCATACCAGTCGTACAGCAGATCGAGCCGCCGCATGACGAAGTCGGCCAGATAGGAGTAGCCCAAGGTACGCTGCCAGAAATTGAGCGTGGTCTGGGGCGCGGCGCGGGGCGGCACCGGCACGTTGCGCGGCACCAGCGTCTGCCCGTCGATTTCGTAGTAGGGCTTGTCGGCGCCCCACAGGCGGCGCATCTCGGTGCGGCGGATGTCGTCGGCGATGAAGCCGACCACGATCGCGCCGGGCCTGTAGAGCGGCGCCAGCGCCTCGGCGCGCAGCACGATCTGGTCGAAGCCGTAGCCGCTCACGCCGGCATTGAGCACGCGCCGCCCTGTGATCTCCTGCAGCTGGGCCGGCCAGGATTCGGCATCGGCCACCTCCTCGCCGAAGGTGAAGGAATCGCCCACGGCGAGGATCGGCGGCTCGCCGGCCCGAGCCTCGCCCGTAGCACGAAGGCCGTTGGCATCGATCGTGATGCCCGAGGCGGCGTAGGCGGGGCGCGGCATATGGCCGAGGCGGGCATCGTGGATATGGCGGCCGGTGTCGCGTTCGGTATGGACCGTGCGGGCGTCGCGCACGAAGTTGGGCCAATTGAACAGATAGACCCAGGTCGACGCCCTCAAGCCCAGTTCGAGCAGGATCAGCCCGGCCACGATGGAACCGAGAACCAGGGCGGTACGGGCGGCGATAAGGGCGCTTTTGGAACGTTGCGCGTCGGGCTTATTCATCGTAGCGGCATGCTTTGAAACGGAGATCGACGTGACACCGGGCGCGCGGGTAGCTGCCACCATAGAACTCCTGGACGAGATCGTCAGCCGCGGCCTCATGAGCGAAAGAGGGCGGCCGGCCGACCTGGTCGCCAACGCCTATTTCCGCTCCAGGCGCTTCATCGGCGGCGGCGACCGCCGCGCCGTGTCGGAACGCGTCTGGGGCCTGCTGCGCCGCTACGGCCAGCTCACCTGGTGGCTGGAGCGCACGCGCCACCCGGATCGTTCGGCCCGCGCCGTCGTCGCCGCCGACCTGATCCTGGTCGAGGGCAACAACCTGGCGCAGCTCGCCGCCATGTTCGACGGCGGCCGCTATCGCCCGCCGCCGCTCGACGAGGCCGAGCTGCGTGCGCTGCGCCAGATGGAAGGCCATTCGCTGCCGCATCCGGAGCAGCCCGACTGGGTCCGTCTCAACGTGCAGGAATGGGTGGCGCCGCATCTGATCGAAGCCTACGGCGAGAGCTGGGGCCGCGAGATCGCAGCCCTCGAGACGCCGCCGCCGGTCGACCTGCGCGTCAACCGGCTAAAAGCCACGGTGGAGCAGGCGCGGGACGCGCTCGCCCGCGAGGGCATCGAGACCGAGCCCATGCGCTACGCCTCGCACGGTCTCAGGCTCAAGCGCCGCCTCTCGGTGGTGTCGGGCGAGGCCTTCCAGAACGGCCTGGTCGAAATCCAGGACGAGGGCTCGCAACTGGTGGCGGCGCTGGTCGATGCAAAGCCCGGCATG
>JACPVT010000007.1 GCA_016191685.1 Rhodospirillales bacterium
ATCGTCATGGTCAGCTTGCTGGTTAGGACCCGGTTCTCACCATCCGGGTTGAGGTAATTCTCCGACGGTCCGCCCGGGCTGCCGCCGTAGAGCCCGAACGGCCGGTGGTCGCGCCGGTCGGAGCGCACCTGCAGCATCGCCTCCGTCTCGAGGAAGCGGTAGTCGCGGCGGAACGGCACCCCGCCGCGGTACCTGCCGGCGCCGGCCTTGTCGGCGACGAACTCGTAGGCCAGCAACTGGATCGGCTGCTCCGCCTCGGTCACCTCGATCGAGTGCGACGCCATGTTCGCCATCATGTGCGAGTTGCCGTCGAGCCCGTCGGCCCAGGGCCGCGCACCCCAGGCGCCGCAGGTGAAGTCGACATAGATGAACGGCTTGCGCTCGGCGTCGTAGCCGCCGATCGAGACGCCGGTGTTGCCACCGTCGCCGGCCGCCTTGACCTTGTCCGGCAGCATCATGGCGAGCGCGCCGAACATGCAGTCGACCATGCGGAAGCCGGTCAGGCCGCGGGCAGCGCAGGCGGCCGGCAGCACGCCGTTGCCGACGGTACCGGGCGGGCAGATGACGTCGATGGCGCGGAACACGCCCTCGTTGTTGGGAATGCCCTGGGGCAGCACCGAGCGGATGCCGCAATAGGAGGCGGCCTTGGTGAAGGAGAGGGTATTGTTGATCGCGCCCTTCACCTGCGGGCTGGTGCCGGTCCAGTCGACCACCATGTGGCCGCCCGTCTTGCGGATGGTGACGAACAGGCGGATCGGCTTGCCGTAATCGACGCCGTCGTCGTCGATCCAGTCCTCGAAGCTCCATTCGCCGTCGGGCAGCTCGGCGATCGCCGCGCGCGTGAGGCGCTCGGCATAATCGATGACTTCCTTCAGGTATAACGTCGTCTGCTGCGGTCCGTACTTGGCGACGATCTCGGCAAATTGCTTTTCGCCGATGTGGCAGGCCGCGAGTTGGGCACGCAGGTCGCCGAACAGCTGGACCGGCAGGCGGACGTTCTTCTCGATGAACGTCATGATGGTCTTGTTTATCTTGCCTGCCTCGTAGAGCTTCATCGGCGCGATGCGCAGGCCCTCGGCGTA
>JACPVT010000008.1 GCA_016191685.1 Rhodospirillales bacterium
GAGCGCGGTTCCTGGCCCAGCGAGCGCATCACCCGGTCGTCGCGGTAGTAGCAGAGCAGAACCACGCGGGTGAGCGCGCCGAGCGGCGCGCCGCCTTCCTGCTTGAAGGTTGCGGCCACGTCGCGGCGGCGGTCGGGGGCCAGGTCGGCGAAGGCGCCGCCGGCGAGCTTCGCCAGATGGGCCAGCGCGGTGCGAGCGTCGTCGGTGTCGCGTTCGAGGCTCTTCAGGATGTCGGCGAAGATCGCTTCGTCGTCGGCGCCGGGGACGTTGTAGGCGGCGCTGGCGGGGATCATGAGGCCGGCCAGCGCGCGCAGGTCGCGGGCTTCGGCGGCGGTGAGGGTGGTCATGTCGAGCTCATGTTCTTCTGGACCGCGAGCCTCCGGCTCGCTCGGACGTCATGAGCGAGCGGGACGCTCGCGGTCCGGAAGAGGATGAAGATGATCATTCGAACAGCGTTCCTTCGGCCAACCGCTTCTTGATGCTGTCGGCGATGTAGAGGGCGAGGGCCTGGATGGTGGAGGTGGGGTTCACGCCGCCTGATGTCACCCAGATGCTGCCGTCGACGATGAACAGGTTCTTCACGTCATGGCAGCGGCCCCATTCGTTCACGACCGAGCGCGCGGGGTCGGTGCCCATGCGGGCGGTGCCCATGAGATGCCAGCCGCCGTTCAGGATCGGCGCCTCGCCGCCGATGTCGGTGGCGCCGGCCGCGGCCAGGATATCCTTCGAGCGGGCGATGCCGTGGTCCATCATCTTCCGCGTGTTCTCCCCCATCGTGTAGTGGATGCGGGGGGCGGGGATGCCGTTGCTGTCCTTCAGCACGGGGTCGAGCGTCACGCGGTTGTGCTCCTCCGGCAGGTCCTCGGTGATGGTCGACATGCCGAGGCGATGGCCCAGCAGGCGGCGGTAGACCTTATGATGCTCCTCGCCCCACGGCAGGCGGCCGGCGGCGGTGCTGGCGATCGCCTCGACGATCGAGCCGGTGCCGCGGTGGAGCTGCAGGGTATAGCCGCGCACGAAGCCGCGGCTCCTGTCGGTCTCGTAGAATTCCTGGCTCCAGAGGTTGAGCGGCGGGCCCATGTTGCCGTCCAGCGGCTCGTCGACGTAGCCGTAGGTGAGGGCAAAGGGGTGGAACATCAGGTTTTTCCCGACGAGCCCACTCGAGTTGGCGATGCCGTTGGGGAACTTGCCCGATACTGAGTTCAGCATCAGGCGCGGCGTGCCGACGCCGTTGCAGGCCACGATCACCATCTCGGCCGGCTGGAAATGTTCCTTGCCGTCGGCGTCGTAGTAGATCGCGCCCGATGCCATGCCGTCGGGGCCGACGGTGATCTCGCGCACCCGGGCCCGCGTCCGCAGTTCGACGCCGGCGCGGATGGCGGCGGGCCAGTAGGTGATGTCGGTACTGGCCTTGGCGCCTTGCGCACAGCCCGGCGTGCAGTGGCCCAGGTTGATGCAGGCCGCACGTCCGTCGTACTCGGTGGTGGCGATGGCGGAGTCCGAGGGCCACCAGTGCCAGCCGAGCTTGTTGAGCGCACGGCCGAAGGCCTGGCCCGATTTGCCGAGCGGCAGCGGCGGCATCGGCGGATGGTGCAGCGGATAGGCGGGATCGCCCGCCAGGCCCGAGACGCCCATCATACGGTCGTTCTCGGCGAAGAAGGGTTCCAGGGTTTCGTAATCAACGGGCCAATCATCGGCGACGCCGTCCAGGGTCTTTACGCGGAAGTCGCTGGGGTGGAGGCGCGGATAATGCGCCGTGTACATGATGGTGCTGCCGCCGACGCCGTTGAAGTTCACGACCTGGACCGGCGAGGTGCCGTTGTTGATCGGGTAGTCGGTCTCGCGGGCGCGGCGGTTGGGGTTGATGGCGAAGTCGGCGAACAGCCGCGCCTCCCAGTCCCTTCCGTTGGTCGGATAGTCGGTCGGCTTCACCCAGTCGCCCTGCTCCAGGCAGAGGATCCGCATCCTGGTGTCCGCGAGGCTATAAGCCACCGCCGCCCCCGATGCCCCGGACCCGATGATCAGGACATCGACCTTGTCGTTCATGAACGCTGCTCCATGGCCGCACCTTAACAAAAAACCCCAACCTTCAGACACAAGGATGAGGTTTAGAGGGATACCGTCGTCCTTGGAGGGCGGGGCGGAGGAGGCGTGCTATAATGCCCGCGCCATGATCGCCCCGTCTCCCAGCCAGCGTCGCCTCCCAGCGCGGTGCCATGTGCTGATCGTCGAGGACGACGTCGACCAGTGCGGGGAACTGGCGGCCTGCTTCAGCCGCTCCAACCTCGGTGTGCGGATGGCGTACGACGGCGCCTCGGCGTTGCGCCAGGCGGCCCAGCATCTGCCGCGGGTCGTGCTGCTGGACTTCAACCTGCCGGACATGACCGGCCTCGAGCTCGCCAAGCAGCTGCGGACGATCCTGCCGAGTGCCGCCTTCATCATGATGTCCGGCCAGATCGACGGGCTGTCCGAGCGGACGCTGCAGGAAGTCGGCATCGCCGTGTTCGTGAACAAGCCGGTGCCGCTGGGGCCGCTGCGCAAGGCCGTGCGCAAGCTGCTCGACTCGCCGCGCCTCGGCCGCGACGGGCCGCGACCCGGCAAGAAGGGCTGGTTTTCCACCGGCCTGGGTGGCCGGGGCCGCTAGAGGGCCGGATGTGGGGATGGATGACATTCATCCCGGACCTCACATTTCTTTGAACACCGGTTGCGCGGAAATCGCGTAAGTCATCGGCCTCCCCAAATCACTCACGGTAGGCCATGCGAGCCCTTGCCCTTGACGGCGCCGATGCGCGCCTGCGCGTTCGTCTGCACGAGGAAGAGCAGAACGGATCGCTCTTTACTTTCCGCGCTCGCCTCGTGGCGCTGGGGGCGATCAGCCTGTGGCTGCTGCTGGCGGCGGGGCCGATGCGCGTCACCGTGAGCCTCGCGGCCTGCAGCGCGCTCGCCGTCGCGGCGTGGCTGGTCTACCGCACGCGCGCCTCGCGCTGGGCCCGGGTCCTCCAGGCGGCTGTGATCGTGCTGGAAGTGTCGGTGATCGTCGTTGCCACCATGGAGGTGAGCCCGGGCTCGCCCACCGCCGGCCTGTGGGTTGAGCAGGTGTTCGGCCGCCGCTCGATCTTCCTCTATCTGATCGTCTATCTCGCCGCGAGCGCGCTCAGCTACTCCGCCCGCACCGTCATCCTGACCGGGGTGGTGTGCCTCGTGGCGCTGGTGCTGAGCACTGTCTGGACCGCCATGGTGCTGGCGCAGGCCGTCAAACTCGACCTGCTGGTGGTCGACCACCCGGTGAATCTTGGCTTCGCACTGCTGGGCCAGGTGATCGGCCCGGGCTTCGTCACGCCGCAGGCCTTCGTGTTGCAGCAGCTCATCTTTATGACGATCTGCACCGCCTTCATCGCCGCCGCGGTGTGGCGCGCCCGCGCCCATCTCGGCCGCACCTTGCTGGCCGAGGGCGAGCGCAATAACCTCGCACGCTACTTTTCTCCAAATCTCGTCGACCGCCTGGCCGGCGCCGAGCGCGATTTCGAGGTGGGGCGCGAGGAGAAGGCTACCGTGCTGTTCGTCGATGTCGTGGGCTTCACCCGGCTGATGGAGGGCGTGCCGCCGCAGCTCACCATCACCTTCCTGCGCGCCTTCCACGAGCACATGGCGGACTGCATCTTTCGCCATGGCGGCACGCTCGACAAGTTCATCGGCGATGGCGTGATGGCGACCTTCGGCACGCCCGACTCGCAGCCTGACGATGAGGCGCGCGCGCTCGGTTGCGCGCTCGACATGGTGAAGACGGTGGTGGACTGGAACGCAGTCCGCCGCATGCGCGGCCTGCCGCAGGTCAGGATCTCAGTCGGCGTCCATGTCGGGCCGGTGCTGATGGGCGCCATCGGCAGCCGCAACCGCCTCGAATACTCAGCCGTCGGCGACACGGTAAATGTCGCGAGCCGCCTCGAACAGCTGTCGCGTTCGCACGAGGCGCTGATCGTGACCAGCGCCGAGACGCTCGAAGCGGCCGGACTGGAGACCGCCGACGCCGCCCGATTCCGCCGCATCGGCCCGGTCCAGGTGCCGGGCCGCGCGCAACCGGTCGAGGTCTTCATCGTGCCGTCGGCGTAAGACCCCCTCCGCCCCTTCGGGGCATCTCTCCCGCAAGCGGGGGAGGAGAAGAGAGCGGCGTTCATAACTCCTCCCCCGTCATACGGGGGCGGGCGCGCCTACTTGAGTTCGTACTGGTCGATCAGCCAGGGCTCGTTGGCGGCGGCATCGATCCATTCCTTGACTGCGGGATGGGTCAACACAGCCTTGGCATAGGCCTCCGAATCGGCATCGAGCGGCACGCCGAAGGTGCGGAAGCGCATGACCATCGGTGCGTACATGGCGTCGGCGGCGCCGAAGCTGCCGAACAGGAAGCCGTCGTCCTTGGGCACGGCGCCGGCAAAGCGCTTGCGGCAGTCGCGCCAGATCGAGGTGACGCGCTCGATGTCGGCGCGGACGCCGGCGGTGATGCCCTTGCCGGGAAAGGAGGCGCGGATGTTCATCGGCATGTGGGTGCGCAGCTCCGTGAAGCCGGCGTGCATCTCGGTCGCGATCGAGCGGGCATGGGCCCGCGCCGCCACTGCGGCCGGCCAGAAGCCGGCCTCCGGCTTCAGGTCGTTGAGATATTCGGCGATCGCCAGCGACTCCCAGATCGCGAGGCCGCGGTGCAGCAGCACCGGCACGCGGCCCGAGGGCGAGTGCTTGCGGATCGCCGCCGCCGTCTCCGGCAGGTCGAGCGGGATCACGATCTCGTCGCAGTCGATGCCGGCGATGCGGACCATCAACCCGCCGCGCATCGACCAGGACGAGTAGTTCTTGTTGCCGACCACCAGCGTGAATTCCGCCATACGCCCTCCTTGCCAGCCGTACGGTTTGGCCGGCACTCTTGAACAGGTTAGTTACATAATGGTGAGCATGGCCATGTCGTTGCCCTTCGTCGACCGCTCTTCTTCTTCTCTCCCTGTGCAGTTTGTAGCGCAACCGAAGTGGCGGGCGTGGCTGAAGGAGCAGTCCGCGGCGCGCCGCGGCTGGATCGAATCGACCGGCGTGTCGGGCGGCGCCGGCGATCTCGTCGTGCTGCCGGGACGCGACGGCAAGGCCGCAGGTGCAGTGCTGGTGATTCCGGCGAAGCCGACCTTGTGGGATTTCGGCGTGCTCACCAAGCTCCCCGCCGGTGTCTGGAAGCTCGTCTCGGACCCGGCGCCGGTGTCGATGACCGACGCCATGGTGGCGATCGGCCTCGGGACTTGGAAGTTCGACCGCTACAAGGCGAAGAAGGCCAGGCCGGGGCCGCGCTTCGTGTGGCCGGAGAGCGCCGACAAGGCGCGTGCCACGGCGACCATCGCGGCGATTTCGCTGGCGCGCGACCTGATCACCACGCCGTCGTCGGACATGGGGCCGGCCGAGCTTGCGTCAGCGGCGCAGGAACTCGGCAAGGCGCACAAGGCCCGGGTGAAGGTGATCGTGGGCGACGATCTTTTGAAGCAGAACTATCCGATGGTGCATGCCGTGGGCCGCGCCTCGACGCGGGCGCCCAGGCTGATCGATCTGGTGTGGGGCAAGGAGAGCGATCCCAAAGTCACCCTTGTAGGTAAAGGCGTGTGCTTCGACACCGGCGGCCTCGATCTGAAGCCGGCGGGCGGCATGCTCAACATGAAGAAGGACATGGGCGGGGCGGCCACGGTGCTGGCGGTGGCGTCGATGGTGATGGCGGCCAAGTTGCCGGTGCGCCTGCGGGTGCTGGTGCCGGCGGTCGAGAATTCCGTGTCGGGCAATGCGTTCCGTCCGCTCGACGTGGTGCCGACGCGCAAGGGACTGTCGGTCGAGATCGGCAACACCGACGCCGAGGGGCGTTTGATCCTCTGCGACGCGCTGCACGAGGGCGCGTCGGACAAGCCCACCATGATGGTCGATTGCGCGACGCTCACCGGCGCGGCGCGGGTGGCGCTGGGCACCGACCTGCCGGCGCTGTTCTGCAACGACGATGCGCTGGCCGACGATCTTCTGGCGGCGGGCAAGGCGGTGACCGATCCGATGTGGCGGATGCCGCTCTATGCCGGCTACAAGCGCTTGCTCGACAGCCGGGTGGCCGATCTCAACAACGCGCCGGGGGTGGCCTTCGGCGGCGCCATCACGGCGGCGCTCTATCTCCAGGCCTTCGTGCCCGACGACGTGCCGTGGGCGCATTTCGACATGATGGCCTGGAACAATGCGAGCCGGCCCGGCCGCCCCGAGGGCGGCGAGGCCCAGGCGGCGCGCGCCATCTTCGCCGCCATTGAGAAGCGGATTGGCGAAAAGCGGATCAGTAACCCGACTTAGGGTCCACCGTATGGATCAGCGGCTTGCCGGTCCGCAGCCGCTTGATGTTCTCGATCACCCCGGGCGAGGCGGTGCGCGGGTTGGTGGCGCCGCCGGTCCGCAGCCGCTTGATGTTCTCGATCACCCCGGGCGAGGCGGTGCGCGGGTTGGTGGCGCCGGCGATGTGCGGCGTCACCCGCACCTTTGGATGCGTCCAGTAGCGATGCTCCGGGGGCAACGGCTCCTGGTTGAAGACGTCGAGCACGGCGCCCGCGAGATGGCCCGAGTCGAGCGCCGCCAGCAGCGCCTCGTCGACGACATGGCCGCCGCGCGCCATGTTGATGAAGAACGCGCCTTTGGGCAGGGCCGCGAAGGCCTTGGCGTCGAGCAGGCCCCTGGTGTCGCGGGTCAGCGGCAGCACGTCGATCAGGATGTCGGAGCGCGCCAGCAGGCGCGTGAAGCCGTCCAGGCCGTGGAAGGTTTCGATGCCGGGCAGGGTCTTCTGCGTGCGGCTCCAGCCGGCGGTGGGAAATCCGAGGGCGGCGATCTTGTTCGCCGTGTCCTGGCCGATCGTGCCCAGGCCCAGGATACCGATGCGGCGATGGATGGTGTCGACGAACTCCTCGGGCTTCCACTGCCTGGCGCGCTGGCTTGCGGCGTATTTGTCGATGTCGCGGTGGTGGCGGAGCGCCCAGTAGATGGCGTACTCGCTCATCTGGCCCACCAGCCCGTCGTCCATGATGCGGGTGATCGGCACGCCCTCGGGCAGCCGGTCGTCGGCCAGCAGGTGATCGACGCCCATGCCCAGCGAGACGATCATCCTGACGTTGGGAAAGGAGGCGATCAGGCCGGCGGGCGGCTTCCAGGCCAGCACGACCTCGATGTCGGCCTTGTCGCCCAGCGTCTCGAGGGTGCGGAAATCGACTGGCCCGAGGCCCGCCTGCAATGCTTTGTTCCAGAGTTGGCCGTCGGTGTCGCGGCTGACATAGGCAATGGCGCCGGCCATGAAAATCCTTCTGCGATACGCTCTGCTTGACGCTCTATTTGGGCAGGGTCGCCGGGTCGAGCTTGACGCCCTTCTCCTTGTAATAGCGTACCGCGCCAGGATGAAAAGGCAGGAATGAATTGCGCGTGGCGTTGGCCGCGATGGTTTCCCGGCCGGCCGGGTGGCCCTTGGTCAGCCGCGCGTTGTTCTCGAGCACGGTCCTGGTGACGGCGTAGGCCATGTCGTTGGTCATGTCCTTGTGGGCGATGGCGAAATTGTAGAGGCCGACGGTCTTCTGGTCGGCCGTCTGCTGCCTGTAAGTGCCCTTGGCGATCGTCGATGCGGAGAACTCGGCGATCTTGCCGCGGATCGCGGCGATGTCGGCGTCGGTCCAGGTGAAGAAGACGACTTCCTTCTCGCGGTCGAGCTGGCTGAAGATCGGGACCGGCGCGCCGGCGCCGAAACAGAAGGCGTCGACGATGCCATCGTCGAGCTGGTTGCCCAACTCGCCGCCCTGGCCGTAGCGGATCATGGCCTTCATGCCCAGCGCCTCGAAGATCAGGGGGAAGTAGGTGCCGGCCGTGCCGGCCTTGGGCCCGGCGCCGACCATCTTGCCCTCGAGCTGCCGGAAGCTCGTGATGCCCGACTTCTTCAGCGCCATGCACTGCAGGGGCGTGTCGTACATCGGAAACAGCGCGCGAATGTTCTCGAATTTCTTTCCCTTGGTCCAGGCGGCCGAGCCCTGCACCGCCTGCAGCGCCACACCCATCGTCGTCATGCCGAGCTCGAGCTTCTTCTCGTCGACCAGAATCACGTTCTGGTTCGGGCCCTGGGTCTGCCGCGGCGTGACTTGCAGGCCGGCCTTGTCAGCCAGGAGATCAGCGATGACGCCGCCATAGACGACATAGGTGCCGCCGACCGACGCAGTGCCGAGCGTCATGGTGGCGGGCTGCGCGAGGGCGGACGTCGCGACGGCAAAGGCAATGGCAACGGCCGGCAGGCCGCGACGGAATCCGATCATCAGGACTCCTCCCTTTCATCTTGTCCGCAGCGTCGCTGGAATCGGCGCGCAAGTCCACCGTCAGACGTCGTAGTCAGACGGCGGCGACCGCTTCGAGATCGAACGCGGCAGCGATCAGCGCCTGGGTATAGGGCGTCCGGGGCGCCTCGAAGACCTGACTGGCCGGCCCACGCTCGACGACCTTGCCGTGGCGCAGCACGACGACCTCGTCGGCCAAGGCGCGAACGACTCTTAAGTCATGGCTTATGAAAAGATATGCCAGCCCGTGCCGGGCCTGCAGGTCGCGCAGCAGGTCGACGATCTGGGCCTGCACGCTCATGTCGAGCGCCGACGTCGGCTCGTCGAGCACGATGAAGCGCGGTTTCAGCACCAGGGCGCGAGCGATCGCGATGCGCTGGCGCTGTCCGCCCGAGAATTCGTGCGGGTAGCGCTCGCGGGACGCGACTTCCAGGCCGACCTCGCGCAGAGCCTGGTCGATCGCCCGGTTGCGCTCGGCGGGGCCGCCGATGCGATGGACCTCCAACCCTTCGCCCACGATCTCGGCCACCGACATGCGCGGGCTGAGCGAGCTGAAGGGATCCTGGAAGACGATCTGCATCTGGCGGCGCAACGATCTCAACTGGCGCGGCGCGATCCTCTGCAGGTCCTGGCCGTCGAACTGGATACCACCCTGGCTCTTCTCGAGGCGCAGCAGGGCGAGGCCGAGCGTCGTCTTGCCCGAGCCGGACTCGCCCACCAGCCCGATCGTGTGGCCCTGGCGCAGGCTGAGGCTGACGCCGTCGACGGCCTTCACGTGGCCGACGGTGCGGCGCAGCAGGCCGCGCCTGATCGGGAAGTGCACCTTGACGTCGTCGAGGCGCAGGATTTCCGGCGCCCCGGGATCGGCGGCCGCCGGCCTGCCCTTCGGTTCGGCCGACAGCAGATGCTGCGTGTAGGAATGCTGCGGGGCGTCGAATACCTGGGCGACCGGACCCCGCTCGACGATCTGCCCCTGGGTCATCACGCACACCCGGTCGGCCATCTTGCGGACGATGCCGAGGTCGTGGGTGATGAACAGCAGCGCCATGCCGTAGCGCGCCTGCAGGGTCTTCAAGAGCTTCAGGATCTGTGCCTGGATGGTGACGTCGAGCGCCGTGGTCGGTTCGTCGGCGATCAAGAGGTCGGGCTCGTTGGCGAGCGCCATGGCGATCATCACGCGCTGGCGCTGGCCGCCCGACAGTTGATGCGGATAGGCGTCGAGCCGCTTGGCCGCCTCGGGAATGCCGACCTGCTCGAGCAATTCGAGCGTGCGGTTGCGCGCGGCGTCGCGTGACAGGCCCTTGTGCAGGATCAGCACCTCGTTCACCTGCCGCTCGATCGTGTGCAGCGGGTTGAGCGAAGTCATCGGCTCCTGAAAGATCATCGACACGCGGTCGCCGCGCACCGCCAGCAGCTCGCGCGCCGGCGCGCCCACCAGCTCGCGGCCCTGGAAGCGGATGCTGCCCGTGGGATGGTGGGCCATCGGATAGGGCAACAACTGCAGCACCGACAGCGCCGTCACCGACTTGCCCGAGCCCGATTCGCCCACCAGCGCCACGGTCTCGCCGCGACGAATGTCGAAGCTCACGCGCCGCACCGCCCGGACGGCGTTGTCGTCGGCGCCGAAGGTCACCGACAGGTCCTTTACCTCGAGCAGGGTGGGCTCGTTCATGCCAGCACCTTGCGCGGATTGAGCGCGTCGCGCACCGCTTCGCCGATGAACACAAGCAACGACAGCATGAGCGAGATAATGAAGAAGGCGGTGAAGGCGAGCCAGGGCGCGATGAGATTGTTCTTGCCCTGCAGCACCAGTTCACCGAACGACGGCGAGCCCGGCGGCAGGCCGAAGCCCAGGAAGTCGAGCGCCGTCAGGGTGGTGACGGACCCCGCCAGGATGAAGGGCAGGAAGGTGAGGCTGGTCGTCATGGCGTTGGGCAGGATGTGCCGGAGCATGATGCGCGCGTCCTGCATCCCGAGCGCGCGCGCCGCCCGCACATAGTCGAGATTGCGGCCGCGCAGGAATTCCGCCCTGACATAGCCGACCAACGCCATCCAGCTGAACAGCAGCATGATGCCGAGCAATACCCAGAAGCCGGGCTGGATGAAGCTCGCGAGGATGATCAGCAGGTAGAGGGTCGGCATGCTCGACCAGATCTCGAGGAAACGCTGGAAGACGATATCGATCACGCCGCCAAAATAGCCCTGTACCGCGCCGGCCGCGATGCCGACGATCGAACTCAGCACCGTGAGGATGAGCCCGAACAGCACCGAGATGCGAAAGCCGTAGATCAGGCGGGCCAGCACGTCGCGCGCCTGGTCGTCGGTGCCCAGCAGATGGCGCAGCGACGGCGGCAACAGCGCGCTCCGGCCCTCGCCCTGGATAATGGTGTCGTAGCGATAGGGGATCGGCGGCCACAGCATCCAGCCCTTGGCCTCGATCGCGTGGACGACCTCGGCGTCGGTGTAGACGGCGTTGGTCGGCAGATCGCCGCCGAATGTCGTCTCGGGATAGTCGCGGAACACCGGCGAGTAGAAGCCGCCGTCGTAGTAGATGAGGATCGGCCTGTTGTTGGCCAGGAATTCGGCGAACAGGGAGGTGAAGAACATCGCGCCGAACACGATCAGCGAGATCATGCCACGCCGGCTGGCGCGGAACTGGGCAAGTCGCCGGCGGTTGATCGGCGTCATCGGCCGCGCGCCTCGAAGTCGATGCGGGGATCGATGACCGTGTACATGAGGTCGCCCACGATGCCCATGATCAGGCCGATCAGGCCGAAGACGTAGAGCGTGCCGAACATCACGGGGTAGTCGCGATTGAGCGCCGATTCGAAGGCGAGAAGGCCGAGGCCGTCCAGCGAGAAGATCACCTCGATAATCAGCGAGCCCGCGAACAGCACGTGGATGAAGGCGCTCGGGATGCCGGCGATGACGATCATCATGGCGTTGCGAAAGACGTGGCCGTAGAGCACGCGCGGTTCACTGAGGCCCTTGGCGCGCGCCGTCAGGACGTATTGCTTGCCGATCTCCTCGACGAAGGAATTCTTGGTCAGGAAGGTGAGGCTGGCGAAACCGCCGATCGTCATGGCGATGATCGGCAGCGCCATGTGCCAGAAATAGTCGAGGACCTTGTGCACGGCGCCGAAACTGCTCCAGTCGTCGGAAACCAGGCCGCGCAGCGGGAACCACTTGAAGTAGCTCGAGCCGGCGAACAGCACGATCAGCAGGACCGCGAACAGGAAGCCGGGAATGGCGTTCAGCACGACCAGCGCGGCTGAGGTCGAGATATCCATGCGCGAGCCGTCGCGGACGGCCTTGCGGATGCCGAGCGGGATGGAAACGAAATAGATCAGGAGTGTGGTCCACAGGCCGATCGACAGCGAGACCGGCAGCTTGTCGACGACCAGGTCGACGACGCTGCGGTTGCGGAAGAAGCTGTCGCCGAAGTCGAGGACGAGAAAGTTCTTCATCATCAGGAAGAAGCGTTCGTGCATCGGCTTGTCGAAACCGTACATGCGCTCGATGCGCTGGATGAATTCCTTCGGCAGGCCGCGCGCGCCGCGATAGGCGCCGCCGCCACCGGCGGCATCGCTGGCCGGCTGCTGCATCATCTCGCCACCGGAGGCGCTGCCCGAGAAGCGCTCGGTGGCGCTGATGGCGGTGCCTTCCATGCGGGCGATCAGCTGCTCGACCGGCCCGCCGGGAGCGGCCTGCACGATGAAGAAATTCAGCACCATGATGCCGAACAGTGTCGGCACGATCAGCAACAGCCGACGCAGGATATAGGCGAGCATTACCGCGCGGCTCGGGACGACGTCGCGAAGACGTCCGTCACTTCGTCTCCCCACGCTGCAAGGCGCGGTCCTTGGCTTCGTCGACCCACCAGGTATCGTAGGCGAGCGGCGCATACTTGGCGATCTTCGCCGGTCGCGAGAAACGGTTCCAGTAGGCCACCAGCTCCTTGCCGGAGCGGAACTGCGGGATCAGGTACTGGTGCCACTGCAACACGCGGTCGAGCGCGCGCGTACGCATGATCAGGCTTTCGCGGTCGGGCGCGCTGATCACCAGTTCGACGAGCTGGTCGATGGCGCCGTCCTTGATGCCCATGGTGTTGCGACCGCCCGGCTTGTCGGCGGACTTCGAGCCCCAGAACTCGCGCTGCTCGTTGCCCGGCGACAGCGACTGGCCCCACAGATCGATGATCATCTCGAAGTCGTAGCCGTCGGTGCGCCGGCGGTACTGCGAGGTATCGACGGTGCGCACGCTCATGTCGACGCCAATGCGCTCGAGATTCTGCTTGAACGGCAGCGCCATGCGCTCGAAGCCGGCCTCGTTCAGCAGAAGCTCGAAGGCGAGCTTCTTGCCCGCCTTGCCGGTCATCTTGCCGTCCTTGATCTCCCAGCCCGCCGCTTTCAGGAGCCCGATTGCCTTGCGCGCCTGCTCGCGCGTGTTGCCCGAGCCGTCGGTGACCGGCGGATTGTATTCGGCGGTGAAGACTTCGTCGGGAATCCTGCCGCGCAGCGGCTCGAGGATCTTGAGTTCTTCGGGCGACGGCAGCCCCTTGGCCTCGAGTTCCGAATTGCCGAAGTAGGAGCGCGTGCGCTTGAAGAAGCCGTAGGAGAGGTTCTTGTTCTGCCACTCGAAGTCGTACATCAGGCCGATCGCCTCGCGCACGCGGCGATCCTTGAACATGTCGTTGCGCAGATTGAAGACGAACCCCTGCATGGGTTGTGGCATTTCGTGTTCGATCTCGTCCCGGCGGATGCGGCCGTCCTTGATCGCCGGAATATCGTAGCGCGTCATCCAGTTGCGCCCGGAATTCTCGCGGCGGACGTCGGTTTCGCCGGCCTTGAAAGCTTCGAACACGACCTCGGCGTCACGGTAGTATTCGTAGCGCATGATCTCGAAGTTGTTGCGCCCGCGATTCATCCAGAGGTCCTTGGCCCACCAATCGGCCACGCGGCGATAGGTGATCGAGCGGCCGACGTCGAAGCTGTCGACCTTGTAGGCGCCGCTGCCGAGCGCCGGCTCCAACGAGACCTTTTCGAAATCGCGGCCGGCCCACCATTTGGACGGCAGGATGGGGAGCTCGCTGATGATCAGGGGAAGCTCGCGGTTGACGCCCTCGCGGAAAGTGAACAGGACCTTGGCCGGGCCGGTCTTCTCGACCTTCAGCACGTCGGCATAATAGGACGCGTACCTTGGCGGGCCCTTGGTCTTCAGGATCTCGAGGCTGAAGATCACGTCCTCAGGCGTGATCGGCGTGCCGTCGTGCCACTTGGCCTCCGGGCGGAGATTGAATGCGACCCATGCGCGGTCGTCGGGCCATTCGATGGTCTCGGCGATCAAGCCGTAAACCGTGAAGGCCTCGTCGCGCGCGTGCCAGCACAGCGACTCCCATAGCGCGCTGATCCCCGTGGCTGGGACCCCCTTCAGGATGAAGGGGTGCAGGGAGTCGAAGGTGCCTTGGGTGCCGAACTTGACGCTGCCGCCTTTGGGCGCGGCTGGATTGACGTAGTCGGGAGTCGTGGCGCCGGCGAGATACTTTGGCTCGCCATGCATGGCCATGCCGTGGCCGACATTAACCTTGGAAGAAGTCTGGGCCCGCAGGATCGCCGGCCCGCCGATCCCCGATCCGCCGACCCAGAGTGCCGCGCCGCCCGCCATTATGCTGCGCCGTCCGATCGCCATGCGATGCGCTCCCAAATCCAGCCGGTCTCAGCCTCATATATAGCGCTGCCGAGTTGGGCCGCACTATGGCCGCCGGGTTACATCGCCGTCAGCTTTGGCCTGTCAGCTTTGGGTCGCAATTCCCGCATCCTTGACCAGTTTGCCATAGCGCGCGTAGTCGGTCTTCCACATCGTCAGGACATCGGCAGGGGAGCGGACAGCGGGAACGTTGCAACCGGCCTTGGCGAGCCGTCCCTGGGTTTCCGGGCTTTGAAGCGCCTTCATCGCCGCGCCGTGCAGGCGGGTGACGATCGCCGCCGGCGTGCCGGCACGAACGGCAATGACGTACCAGCTCGTCACCTGGGCATCGCCAAAGCCCGCCTCGGCGAAGGTCGGAACATCGGGAAGCTGCGGAAGTCTCTTCTCGGCCAGGACGGCCAGTGCCCGCAGCTTGCCCGACGCGACGTGTTGATGGGCCAGCGGCCCGGGCAGCAGGCCAACTTGCAGGCGGCCCTCCAGCAGGTCCGGCATTCCCGGCGGGATTCCCTTGTAGGGAACCGAAACCATGTCGAATTTGGCATAACTCTTCAGCAGTTCCGCCGAGAGGTGGATCGACGAGCCATTGCCCGGGTTGAGGTAGTGCAACTTGCCCGGGTTGGCCTTGCCGTATTCGACCAGTTCCTTGAGCGTCTTTGCCGGTACCGAGGGATGGACCGTCGCGACCGACGTGGCGACTGCCACGAAAGCGGCCGGTTGGAAGTCGGCGATCGGATCGTAGGAGACCTTTTGCAGGTGCGGCGCCACGACGTGCGAGATGGTCGCCATCAGCCACGTGTTGCCGTCCGCCGGCGCCTGGGCAACGAGCGCCGTTGCGATCGTCGAATTGCCGCCGGGTTTGGGCTCGACGACGATCGACTGGCCGAGGTCGGCCTGCATCCCATCGGCGAGGGTGCGGGCGACGATGTCGACGATGCCCCCTCCCGGATAGGGCACAAGGAAATGTGGCGGCTTGTCGGGCCAGGTTTGCGCTGACGCTCGCGGTATGACGGCCAACGCCGCGACGGCACCCAGCGCGGTGCGACGGTTTATCTTATTCATTGTTGCCCTCCCTGCAGGCTTGTCGCGACGTTACGTACCGGATGCCGCCTTGTCATCATTCCCAGGCCCGGGGATTCCTAGGCCTCGGGCCGGTGCCCGCCGGTTCGCAGCGGGAAACTCGACATCGGGATTCGCAGTCTCCAGATTTGACTTCGCGGCAGGGTCGTCTCAGGTTTCATGTCATGACCGACACCATGAATTTCGCGCCGGAATACGACGTCCCGCTCGAGTACATGCGCCGCACGCGCGAGTACTATCTGGCCCTTGGCTACGACAATCCCTATCGCTGGGCGCACTATGTCGACGCGCCGTTCCAGCCGCTCAGGAAGCCGCTGAAGGACAGCACGCTGGCGCTGATCACCACGGCGGCGCCCTATCAACCCGACAAGGGCGATCAGGGCCCCGGCGCCCTCTACAATGCGGCGGCCAAGTTCTACACGGTCTATTCCGGCGACACCGCGGTCGATCACGACACGCGCATCAGCCACATCGGCTACGACCGCAAGCACACCACGGCCAAGGACAGCAACACCTGGTTCCCGCTGCCGCTGATGCGCGAGTTTGCCAAACAGGGTCGCTTCACGCTGGCCGCGCGCTTTCATGGCGCGCCGACCAACCGCAGCCAGCGCGTGACCCTGGAAACCGACGCGCCGGAAATCCTGGTGCGCTGCCGGCAGGACCAGGTTGATGCCGCGCTGCTGGTGCCTACTTGACCCGTCTGCCACCAGACCGTGAGTCTGGTCGCCCGATATCTCGAACGGAACGGCATCCCGACGGTCGTCATGGGAGCGGCGAAGGACATCGTCGAATATGCCGGCGTGCCGCGCTTCCTGTTCAGCGACTTCCCGCTCGGAAACTCCTGCGGCAAGCCGCACGAGCCGGACACACAGGCCTTCACCCTCGACCTGGCGCTGAAAGTGTTCGAGAGCGCCGTCGGTCCGCGCACCACGGTGCAATCGCCGCTGCGCTGGACCGCGGACGGCGACTGGAAGAACGACTACAACAACGTCGCGCGCATGCCGCCGGACGAAGTCGCCAGGCGGCGCGCCGAGTTCGACAAGGTGAAGCAGGTGGCGCTCAGCCAACGGAAGCAGGCGGGTGTCGCCTAGGGATCGTGTCGACATGAGTAAGCCGTTTGCGGGCGTGAAGGTGCTCGATTTCACGCGCGTTCTGGCGGGGCCCTATGCTTCGTATCAGCTCGCCCTGTTGGGCGCCGACGTCATCAAGGTCGAGTCGCGCGACGGCGACGACATGCGCTTCGGCAACCGCGCCAACGACTGGGAGAAGCGCGGCCTCGCCGCCCCCTGGATCGCCGTCAATGCCGGCAAGCGCTCCATCACCTTGGACCTCAAGAAGCCCAAGGCGATCGAGGCGGTGAAGCGCCTGGCCGCCAAGGCCGACGTGGTGATCGAGAATTTCCGGCCCGGCGTCATGGCCAACCTCGGCATCGGCTACGAGACGTTGCGTGTCATCAATCCCAAGCTGATCTATTGCGCGGTGTCAGGATTTGGTCAGGTTGGCCCACAGGCCAAAACGGCGGCCTTCGACGGCATGATCCAGGCGATGTCCGGGCTGATGTCGATCACCGGCTTCGAGAACAACGGGCCGACGCGCGTCGGTTTTGCCGGCGCCGATGTGATGTCGGGCGCGACGGCAGCGCTGGGCGTCGCCTCGGCGCTGTTCCAGCGCACCCACACCGGCAAGGGACAGCTGGTCGACGTCGCCATGATCGACGCGGTGATGGGCTATCTCGCCCAGCAATTCACCGAACACCTGGTGACCGGCCGCGTGCACGGCCAGTCCGCCAACCTCTCGGTGACGCGCAAGCCCACCGGCAATCTCTTCAAGACCAGGGACGGCTGGATCGTGCTCGCCGTCATGACCGATCCGCAGTTCCAGCGCCTGATGAAGGAAGTGGGCCGCGCCGATGCCCTGGCCGATCCCCGGTTCGTCGACTGGCCGACGCGCATCGAGAACAACACAGCGCTGCACGAGATCATTGAGGAGGCGCTGAAGCGCGAGACCTCCGCTGCCTGGACGGCGCGCTTCGCCAAGTCGGACATCCCGGCCGGCCAGGTATTGAGCATTCCCGAGACCGTCCAGCTCGACCTCTTCCAGCACCGCACCGTGCTGCAGTCCGTCGACACGCCGCACGGCCCGATCAAGGTCGTGGGTTCGGGCTTCCGGCTCGAGCACGGCGGCGGCTCGGTCGAGCGTTCGCCCGCGACCTTGGGCCAGCATACCGACGAGGTGCTGGCGGAAGCCGGTTATTCGCCGGCTGAAGTGGCGGAAATGCGTTCGGACAAGGTCGTCTAGAACACTCGACCCTGCGCCCGGAAGCGGGTTTTAAACCTCGACGCTTCGGTCTATGGTGGTCTCGTCCAAGGGGGGTCCCGACAAGGGGCTGAGATACCGACGGGCGCCAGATCTCGAAATGGCGGCAGCGCGGTGACCCTTTGAACCTGATCCGGGTCATGCCGGCGAAGGGACTGGATATACCTCCTTTGCACGACAACGCCGGATCTCCGTACGCCCTTTGCAAAGGAGATCCTCGTCATGGACAACATCGTTTCGACACCCGAGCCCAAGGTCACCACCGGGCCGCTGCCGTCTTCGCGCAAGATCTACGTCTCGCCCGAGGCGGCGCCCGACCTCAAGGTCCCGCTGCGCGAGATCACGCTTTCCAGTCCCCTGGAACCGCCGGTGCGGGTCTATGACACGACCGGACCTTACAGCGATCAGGCGGTGTCGATCGACGTGCGCAGGGGCCTCGCGCGCCAGCGTCGCGCCTGGGTGCTCGAACGCGGCGGCGTCGAGGAATACGACGGTCGGCCGATCGCCCCGATCGACAACGGCAACGTGAAGGCCTCGGCGCTGCAACCGTTTCCCAACACCCAGCGCCCGCTGCGCGGCCAGGACGGCAAGCCGATCACCCAGTTCGAGTTCGCCCGCGCCGGCATCATCACCAAGGAGATGATCTACGTCGCCGCGCGCGAGAATCTCGGCCGCCAGAAGATGCTGGCGACCGCCGAGGAGAGCCTGGCCGACGGCGAGAGCTTTGGCGCGGCGCTGCCGGCCTTCATCACGCCGGAGTTCGTATGCAGCGAAATCGCGGCCGGCCGCGCCATCATCCCGGCCAACATCAACCACACGGAGTTGGAGCCGATGATCATCGGCCGCAACTTCCTGGTGAAGATCAACGCCAACATCGGCAACTCGGCGGTTTCATCCTCGATGGAGGAAGAAGTCGAGAAGATGGTGTGGGCGATCCGCTGGGGCGCCGACACGGTCATGGACCTGTCCACGGGCCGCAACATCCACGACACGCGCGAATGGATCGTGCGCAACGCCCCGGTGCCGATCGGCACAGTGCCGATCTATCAGGCTTTGGAGAAAGTGGGCGGTGACCCGACCAAGCTCAGCTGGGAGGTCTTCCGCGACACCCTGGTCGAGCAGTGCGAGCAGGGCGTCGACTATTTCACCATCCACGCCGGCGTGCGCCTGGCGCACGTGCCGCTCACCGCCAAGCGGGTCACCGGCATCGTCAGCCGCGGCGGCTCGATGATGGCGCAATGGTGCCTGACCGAGCACCGCGAGAGCTTCCTTTACGAGCATTTCGGCGACATCTGCGACCTGATGCGCAAGTACGACGTGTCGTTCTCGCTGGGCGACGGCCTGCGTCCCGGCTGCAACGCCGATGCCAATGACGCCGCCCAGTTTGCCGAGCTGACCACCCTGGGCGAACTCACCAAGGTCGCCTGGGACAAGGGCTGCCAGGTCATGATCGAAGGCCCGGGCCATGTGCCCATGCACAAGATCAAGGCCAACATGGACAAGCAGCTGAAAGAGTGCGGCGAGGCGCCGTTCTACACCCTGGGGCCGCTCGTCACCGACATCGCGCCGGGCTACGACCACATCACCTCGGGCATCGGCGCCGCCATGATCGGCTGGTTCGGCACGGCGATGCTCTGTTACGTCACGCCCAAGGAGCATCTCGGCCTGCCCGACCGCGACGACGTGAAGGTAGGCGTCATCACCTACAAGATCGCCGCCCATGCCGCCGACCTCGCCAAGGGGCATCCCGCGGCGCGGCTGCGCGACGATGCGCTCAGCAAGGCGCGCTTCGACTTCCGCTGGATGGATCAGTTCAACCTCTCGCTCGATCCGGCGACGGCGGAGAAGTTCCACGACGAGACCATGCCCAAGGAGGCGCACAAGACGGCGCATTTCTGCTCGATGTGCGGGCCCAAGTTCTGCTCCATGCGCATCACCCAGGACATCCGCGAGTACGCCAGGAAGGGCATGGACGAGATGAGCGAGAAGTTCCGCGCCGGCGGCAACGCGCTCTACGTGCCGGAGAAGGCGGCCGATTGATGCCGCACGCTACCGGCTGAAGCCTGGGAACTTCACCTCGTAGTTCATGATGAGGCGGTACTCGGTGATCGTGGTCGTGGCGCCGTTCAGGGTCTGATCGAGGTAGGCGGCGCGCGCTCGGAGCTGAAGCGGTTTCAGCCAGTCGGGAAAGATGTTGGCCCTGAACTGATAGAGGAGGTCGAGATCGTACTCGGTGTTGTCCGACAGACGTGCGCCGGTCGTCGAGTTGATCGCACCGCTGCCGAAGGTGCCGGAGGCGGCGAAGAAGAGGCCGGGAAGATTCAGGCCGGTAAAGTTGTAGGCGGCCCCGACCTGGAAAGCCCGTTCGTTGGCGCGGTCGAAATCCCTGATGATCTGCGCCGTATAGCCGATCCATTGGCCATACGGCGTGCGGTAGGCCGCGGCGCTGCCGGTCTGGGTGTAGGTGGCCGACAGGCCCGCCGATCCCCACACGATGTCGGCCTTCCCGCCGGCCGACCAGGTGCTGAACGCATTGCCGGTGAGCAGGTTCAGGCCATTGCTGCCCTGGACCATGACGTTGCTGCCGACCTGGACCTTGAACTCCTTGAACATCGGGATCGTCCACACGGCGTCGCCGTAGCTCGATGTCAGGATGTCGGGAACGTGGTAGGTCGACGCCCGGAGCCTGAGGTCGTCGAGGGAGCCGTACTTCACGCTGCCGAGCCACATGCCGGAGGTCACGTTGTTGGGGGCGCCGGCGCGTTCGGCCATATTGATGAAGGTCGAATAGTCGCGAGGCTTCATGCTGGCGACGTAGCCGGTGAAGTAGCGGACCTCGCCCAGCTTGCCGCGCAATGCATAGGCCTCGAAGGTGTTGGGCACCATCCGGTTGTCGTGCGGATTGACCTCGAGTTCGTCGATGAGCTGGCGATAGCCGGTGAACATCTGCTCGCCCGCCTTGAGCGATCCGTAGGCCTGGCCAAGGACGAAGAATCCGTACTGTCCAGGTTTCAGCAGGAGGGTTCCATCAGTGCCTGGCGGCGCCCAGAGAGGCTGTGATGTGTATCCCACCGCACCGATCTGAAGCGTGTTCAGCAGCCAGCCCGATTCGTAGCCAACCCAGCCACCGCCGGCCCAGGCGGCGTTGTTGGGCGGCTGCGGATTGGTGCGGTCGAGGAAATAGCTGCGGACATGGATTGTCGCGACGGCATCGTCGTGCACGAAGCGCTTGAGTTCGGCACCGACATCCTGCGCGAGGGCCGGCAAGGCGAAGGCAGATTGGACGAGGGCCGACAGCGCAACCGCGAGACTAAACCGCATCGGTCGACCACCAGCCTGTCTCGAATCCGTCATGTGTCGCATTTCCCCGCGGGCGACTTTATCAGCCCGGCGTGACGATTTGCTGGAGGCGATCCTTCCACCCTTCCCCCCGAGGGGAGGCCATTTGCCCGTTCGCGCGCTATGGTGGGGAGGCTCGGACGGCTTCCTGCGTACTACGTACGGACTGTCTTCAATTAGAGGCGCATGGAACGATGAAACGGCTGCGGACCCTGATCGGGATCGGCCTGGGGCTTGCCGTGGTGGCGGGTGCCGGCTGGTATATTTCGCAGAGCGGAACATCCGTAGCCACGCGTCAGGCGGGCCGCCCTGGGGCCGGTGTGGCCGTGCCCGTTGGGCTCGCCACGGCGACCAAGGGCGACATCCCGGTGGTGCTTCGCGCGCTGGGCACGGTGACGCCGCTGGCGACCGTCAACGTCAAGACGCAGATCACCGGCCAGCTCACCGAGGTTCATCTCAAGGAAGGCCAACTGGTGAAGCAGGGCGACCTGCTGGCCGTCGTCGATCCGCGCCCCTACGACGTCGCCCTGCAGCAGGCCATCGGCCAGATGCAGCGCGACGAGGCCCTGCTCAAGAACGCCCAGATCGACCTCGAACGCTACAAAAAGCTGGTCGCCCAGGACTCGCTCGCCCGCCAGCAGCTCGACACCCAGCAGGCGCTGGTCCGTCAATATGAGGCGGCGCTGGTCATCGACCAGGCGCTGGTCGACGCCGCCAAGCTCAACGTCACCTACACCAAAATCGTCGCCCCGCTGACCGGCCGCATCGGGCTGCGCATGGTCGACAAGGGCAACTACGTGACGATGGGCGATGCCACCAGCATCTGCGTCATCATCCAGATCCAGCCGATTTCGGTGATCTTCACCATTCCCGAGGATGCCCTGCCGGCGGTGCGCCAGCGCCTGCGAGCCGGCGCGTCGCTTGCGGTACGCGCCCTTGATCGCGCGCAGAAAGTCGAACTGGGCACGGGCAAGCTCGATACCACCGACAACCTGATCGACGTGACCACCGGTACCGTGAAACTCCGCGCCATCTTCGACAACAACGACGACACCCTGTTTCCCAACCAGTTCGTGAATGTCCGCCTGCTGGTCGATACGGTGAAAGACGCGACGGTCGTTCCGGTCGCCGCCATCCAGCGCGGCCAGCCCGGCATCTTCGTTTATCTCGTCAAGCCCGACGACACTGTGACGATCCGCGTCGTCGAAACCGGCGCCACCGATGGCGACAAGATCGTCGTGACCAAGGGCCTGGAAGTCGGCGATCAGGTAGTGATCGACGGCGTC
>JACPVT010000034.1 GCA_016191685.1 Rhodospirillales bacterium
AGGCGCAGACCGACTTGGCGCCCTGGTCCATCAGGGCGACGGCGGCGTTGCAGAGCGTGCCGGCCGAATCGACGATGTCGTCGATCAGGATGCAGTCCTGGCCGTTCACGTCGCCGATCACGTTCATGACTTCGCTGATGCCGGCCGCCTCGCGGCGCTTGTCGATGATGGCGAGGTCGGCGTCGATGCGCTTGGCGATGGCGCGGGCGCGGACGACGCCGCCGGTGTCGGGCGACACGACGGTCAGGTTGCTGCGGGGCAGCGTTTCCTTGATGTCCTTGCTGAACACCGGGCCGGCATAGAGATTGTCGACGGGGATGTCGAAGAAGCCCTGGATCTGCGCCGCATGAAGGTCGAGCGTGAGCACGCGATTGGCGCCGGCATGGGTCAGCAGATTGGCGACCAGCTTGGCCGAGATCGGCGTGCGTGAGCCTGTCTTGCGGTCCTGCCGGGCGTAGCCGAAGTAGGGCATCACCGCGGTGATGCGGCGCGCCGAGCTGCGACGCAGCGCATCGATGGTGATCAGCAGCTCCATCAGATGGTCGTTGGCCGGAGAGCTCGTCGACTGGAGAACGAACATGTCCTCGCCGCGCACGTTTTCCAGGATCTCGACGAAGATCTCATTGTCCGAGAAGCGGCGGATGTTGGCCTTGACCAGCGGCAGCGCCAGCTTGGCGGAAATGGCCTCCGCCAGCGGTCGATTGCTGTTGCCGGTGAGAATCTTCATGGATCGCGCCCCTCGCGCCGGGACGGGACCCCGCTAAGTCGTTGATCTGAAACGACAAAACGGCCATCCCCGGCCGCGACGCGGCGGACCATACCAATGTGGGCGGGCCGTGTAAACGGCCTGAAATCAGGGCTTCTTCGGCGCGTAAAAAACGCTGTCGATCTCCACGACATCGTCGTCGAACAGGCGCCGTACCTCGAACATGGTGCGCGGCGGATAGGGTGGCTTGCCCCAGAGCTCGGCCTGGACCTTGTCGACCAGCGGCGCGATCTTGGAAAGATCGTTCACATAGATCGTGAGCCGCACGCAATCCTGGAGACTGGCGCCTTCGGATTGGGCGATCAGCTTGATATTGAGGAATGCCTGCCGGATGCGGGCCTCGGGATCCGGCACCAGCTTGTTGGTCGCAGGATCGACGCCCTGCATGCCGGCGACAAAGACGAAGTCGCCGGCCCGGACGCCGAGGCTCCAGGTGCCCTCCGCCTTGATGGCGCCGGGCGGGGCGAGCGTCCGCACACCGTTTGGCGACTGCGCGACGGCAGGTCCCGCCGCGATCAGAACGCCGAGCAGGGCGACGACCTTCATGCGTGCCTGGGCTCCGCCACCAACGGCCATTGGGCCTTGTCGACCTTGGTGTAGGGCAGCAGCGACCAGTCGGGCACCAGGGCGCCGGGGGCTGCGACATAGACCACTTCGCTGGCGATCGGCGCATAGGCAGCATGGAAATGCTGCATCGACTTCACCACCACCACTTTCTTGGTCGACGGGTCGACACCCAGCTTGGTGAAGCAGTCGAGGCTGTGGCACTGGCCGCGCTTGGTGTTGACGATCACTGTCACGCCCTCGATCTGCAGTGCCGCCACGTCGCCGATCGGACTGGTGCCTTTGCGCTGGCCGCCAAACTGGATGAAGACGTCCTTCTCGAGCTTCAGCACCTTGGCGCGAGCATCGATCGGTGCGCCCGACTGCGGCCCGAGCTTGCCGCCCAGCCGAATGTCGAGCTCGGCGCCTTCGCCGACCTCGAAGGCGAGTTTCACCGCGCCGGGGTCCCAGAACATGGCGATTGCCGCGTCCTTAACCTTGCCGTCGAGCAGCGCTTTCAGCACGAAGGTCGAATCCGAAGCTGCGCCGCCGCCGGCATTGTCCGATACGTCCGCCAGCACCATGGGCTTGGGCAGGTTGTGCGAGCTCACGCGCGCCATGGCGGCGTCCAGCGTGACATAGGGCGGCTGCGTCGCCGCCCTCATGGCAAAGAATTCCTGGCCGAGTTCCTTGGCGATCTTTTCGGCCTTGGGCCGGTCGCCGTCGGTGATGGCGATCAGCTTGCTGCTCATCTCCTTGATGTCCGACCACGGGAAGCCATGGGCGACGGAGAGCGAGAGCACGCCGTCCTTGCCTTCCATCGCCATCAGTCTGTCGACGAAGCCACGCATCGGCTGGCGCGTGGTGTGGAACACGCCGATCATGCGGCAGTCCCATGCCGCCATCACCGGCTTCGTGCGGCCCTCGATGGCGCCTTCCATGACGTTGAACAGGTCGTCGGCGCGGTCCGACACATCGACGTGCGGATACTCCTTGAACAGCACCAGCACCGTGGCGTCAGGCATCGTGCCTTCGCCGATGTTGCAGTGGAGATCGAACTCGACGCCGATGGGAATGTCCGGGCCCACGACTTTGCGCACATGGGCCAGCAGGTCGCTTTCGCAATCGTCGTAGCCCTCGGCCACCATGGCGCCGTGCATGGACAGGAATACGCCATCGACCGGCATCGCGGCCTTGAGGTCGGTCACGATCTCGTCGCGAAAGGCCTCGTAGACCTTCTTCACCGTCTTACCAGCGGGCTGGGCGAAGGCGCAGAGGCTTTCGACCACCTGCCAGCCCTTGGCCTCGGCGCGGCTGCGCCAGACGGCCAGCGGCGCACCGAACATTGGCACGTTCTTGCCATAGCTGCCTTTGCGGTAGAGGCAGGTCTCCTCGAAGAGCTGATAGCCGGTCGGGATGGCGGCGAAGGTATTGGTTTCGGTGCCGAGACAGGCAGTAAAAATCTTCTTCATCTGGCTGGTGTACTCACTGCGACAATTTTTGGGGCACTAAGGTGAACGTCTCATGTCGCGCCCGAGGACCGCAAGTGCCTGTTTCAGCGGGATTTTCCGGTGGTATTCGACGTCAATCGATGTCGCGCGAAACGCGCCATTTCAATTAGGGATTTCCCGCAGCCGCTCAGGTCGCCAGCGCGCGATCCATCAGCGCGGTCTCGGCCGTGCCGAGATCGGCCGTACCGAACTGGGAGAAGTGGCCGGCGCCCAGTCGGGTCTCGCCATAGAGCGTGGCGAACGGTGAACCGGCGTCCACCAGCGCGGCGAGAGCTGCGATCTTGGCCAGGCCCTCGCACAGGAAGCGTGCCCGGCGCTCAGCATCGGCGGATTTCAGCGTGCGCTCCAGCGCCTGGGCGAGCGGCGCCACGTTGAAGGCCTGGGAGGCCGTGCGCACCAGCCGGGAGAGCGTATCCATCGCGGCCTCGGGATGGCGGCCGGCGGCGCGCAGCACGTCGAGCGCCATGACATTGCCCGAGCCTTCCCAGATGGCGTTGAGCGGGGCCTCGCGATAGTAGCGGGCCATCGGCAGGTCCTCGGTGTAGCCATTGCCGCCCAGCCGGCCGAGGCGATGGCGCAATCGAGGCGCGTCAGGTTCACCATTTCGATGATGGTGCGCACCCCCGCACCCTCGGCGCCGACACGCTCGGCATAGGCGGCATGGAATTCGACTTCCGACGAGGCGTTCGACTTGTTGCCGAGCTTGTCCTTCAGCCGCTGGAAGCGAAGGTTGTTCTGGCCACCGTCGGGCCGGTAGCGCGGCATCAGATAGCAGGTGAGACCGCCCTCTGCCTGGGCCAGCACCAGGAAGGCATCGCACATCGGCGCCGACATGAACCACTTATGGCCGGTGATCTCGACATGATCGCCACCCCCTTGTGTCCTGATGGTCACCGCCTGGGTGATGTTGGCACGCACGTCGGTGCCGCCCTGGCGCTCCGTCATGCCCATACCGAGGGTGACGCCGGTCTTCTTTGTCCACGACAACGGCCGAGGGTCGTAGCGGCGTGATTGAATCTTCGGCAGCCATTTCTTGAGCAGCCCGGGCTCAGCCCGCAGCGCACCGACGCAGGCATGCGTCATGGTGATGGGACAAAGGTGGCCGCTCTCGGCCTGGGTCGCGAGATAGAGCCGCACCGCGCGGCTGGCGAGCGGACCCTGGGGGTCGCTGCCGTCGTGGGCCGAGGCGTGGATGCCGTGGCCGATGCTCTTCTGCATCAGCGCGTGGTAGGCAGGATGGAATTCGACCAGGTCGAGGCGGTTGCCCTTGCCATCCATGGTGCGCAGCTTGGGCGGGTTCTCGTTGGCGATGCGTCCGAGATCGAGGGTCTCCGCCGAGCCGTAGTCGCGCCCGCAGGCCGACAACGCCTTGGCGTCGAGACCGAGGCGTGCCGCGGCATCGGCCAACGGCCGGTCGGCGGCGAACAGGTCGACATCGCCGAAGGCGGGCGACTGGTTGAACGACGCATCTTCGAGCAGGCCGGAGGACATGGGGCATAGTCCCTCATGCACCTCTCCCCCGCTAGGGGGAGAGGACGATGAATGGTCGGCCGTGCGGTTCGTCAGCTGCCGCCGCCGTATTTGAAGGAGAGCTTCACCTTGGTGCGATAGGCCGCAACCTTGCCCTTTTCGATGACGAGATCCTGCTCGACGACCTCGGCGACGCGCAGATCGCGCAGCGATTTCGCCGCCCGCTCGACCGCCACCTTGGCGGCCTTCTCCCAGGACTCGCTGCTGGTGCCGACCAGCTCGATCACCTTGTAGACGCTATCCGCCATGTGAGCCTCCCTAGACACGGTTTTGCCGTTTCATCCGGCGCCGGGTCAGGGGGAGGCTCGGCGGCAGCTGCCTCTCAGGCCTTTTCCTTGTGGTGAGAGCGAGCCTATCACGCCGCCGCGAACTTGCCGAACTCCCAGTTGCGACCGGGGGCGGCGGCGAACAGCGCCTTGGTATAGTCATCCTTGGGCGCGCCGAACACCTGCTCGGCCGAGCCGTACTCGACGACGTGGCCCTTGCTCATCACCGCGACATAGTCGCAAATCTGCGCCGCCACGCGCAGGTCGTGGGTGATGAACAGCACGGCGAGGTTCAGCCGGACGCGGATCTCGTCGAGCAGCTCCAGCACCTGCTTCTGCACTGACACATCGAGGGCAGAGACCGCCTCGTCGGCGATCAGCAGCTCGGGCTCCATGGCAAGCGCGCGGGCGATGCAGATGCGATGGCGCTGCCCGCCAGAGAACTGGTGGGGATAGCGGTCGAGCGAATTGGGATCGAGCCGCACCGTTTCCATCAGCTTGCGGGCGCGGGCCAGTGCCTCGTCGCGCTTCAAGCCGAAATTCATCGGCCCCTCGATGATCGAGTCGCCCACGGTGATGCGCGGGTTCATCGAGCGGTAGGGATCCTGGAAGACGATCTGCACGCGCCGCCGGTGCGGGCGCAACTTGCCGGCCGGCATGGTGGCGATCTCGGTGTCGCCCAGGAAGATCTTGCCGCCGGTCGGGTCGATCAGGCGGGCGATGCAGCGCGCCACCGTCGACTTCCCCGAACCCGACTCGCCCACGATACCCAACGTCTCGCCCTTGCGGATGTCGAGGTCGACATCGACCGCGGCCTTCACGACGCGGGTCTTCTGGAAGAAAGCACTGGCCGAATAGGTCTTGCCCAGCTTCTCGGTGCGCAGCACGGTCGGGCCGTCCTTGCGCACGCCGCGGTGCACGGGGTGGATCGACGGCACCGAGGAGATCAGCATCTTGGTGTAGCCGTGCTCCGGCCGCGACAGGATCTTCTCGGTCGGGCCCATCTCGACCAGTTCGCCCCAGCGCAGCACGGCGACACGATGGGCGATCTCGGCGACGACGCCGAAATCGTGGGTGATGAACAGCACACCGGTGCCCTGGCCTTCCTGCAGCTCGGCGATCAGCTTCAGGATCTCGGCCTGGGTGGTAACGTCGAGCGCGGTGGTGGGTTCGTCGGCGATCAGCAGAACGGGATCGAGCACCAGTGCCATGGCGATCATGATGCGCTGGCGCTGGCCGCCCGAGAGCTGGTGCGGGTAGGAGGCGTAGATGCGCTCCGGCTCCGGCAGCTTCACGCGCTCGAGGATGGCGATGATCTTGGCCTTGCGCTGGGCGGCGTCGAGCTGGGTGTGGGTCGCCAGCACTTCGTCGATCTGCAGGCCACAGGTCATGACCGGATTCAACGCCGTCATCGGCTCCTGGAAGATCATCGACATGCGCGTGCAGCGCAGTTCCCGCAGCCGCGATTCGTTGGCGGCCAGGATGTTCTCGCCCTCAAGCAGGATCTCGCCCGAGCTGGGCTTCAGGGCCTTGGCAAGCAGCCCCATGATGGTGAAGGCGATCACCGACTTGCCCGAGCCGGATTCGCCGACGAGGCAGACGATCTCGCCAGGATTGACCGTGAAGCTCACTTTTTCGACAGCGTTAACGCGATCGGCGCCGGCCGGCAGGGTGACGCTCAGATTGCGGACTTCGAGGACGGGCCTTTTGAGGTCGGTCATCAGACTTTTTTACTCATTTTCGGGTCGAGCGTGTCGCGCAGCCCATCGCCCATGATGTTGATCGCCAGCACCGTGAGCGCGAGGAAGATGCCAGGAAAGAAGATGTTGTGCGGGAACACGCGGAACAGCGTGCGGCCCTCGGCCATGATGTTGCCCCAGCTCGGGATTTCCGGCGGGATGCCAATGCCGAGGAACGACAGGATCGCCTCGGCGATGATCGCGGCGGCGGCGATGAAGGTGCCCTGCACGATCAGCGGCGCCACGGTATTGGGCAGGATGTGACGGAACATCAGGGTCCAGGTCGGCGTGCCGACCGAAATCGCGCCTTCGACGTAGGGCTCCTCACGGACCGTCAGCACCACCGACCGGACCAGGCGCACGACGCGCGGCACGTCGGGCACGACGATGGCGAAGATCACGGTGATGAGGCCGGCGCGCCAGATCGAGACCAGGGCGATGGCGAGCAATATGCCCGGTATCGCCATCAGCCCGTCCATGATCCGCATGATGATACCGTCGGCCCATCGCACATAGCCTGACACGAGCCCAATCACGAGCCCGATGGCGATCGAGGCGAGTGCGACAGCCACGCCGATCACCAGCGACACGCGCGTGCCGTAGAGGACACGGCTGTAGACATCGCGGCCCAGACTGTCGGTGCCCATGAGCACCACCCGCTTAGCGGTCTGCCCGTCGTCGAGGCGGAAGGTGATTTCGGTGCCCGGTGGCTTGTTGCGCGCCGCCGGATCGATGCGGGTCGGATCCACGGTGCCCAGGAACGGCGCCAGGATGGCGATGACCAACATGATCAGCAGGATGGAGCCGCCGAAGATGACGGCGGTGTTGCGCACGGCAAGGGCCCACAGGCTCTTGCGCTTGGTCGATGCCGCCGCGATGGAGGCGGAGTCGACGACTTCTTCGGTTATCGCGCTCAATAGCGGATCCTCGGGTCGAACAGGGTGTAGCTGATATCGATCAACAGGTTGATCACGACATAGACCACAGAGAAAAGCAGGATGACGGTCTGGATGGTCGGGAAGTCGCGGCTCAGCACGGCTTCGACGGTGAGTCGGCCGAGTCCCGGCAAGCCGTAGACGCTCTCGGTCACCACCGCGCCGCCGATCAGCCCGGCGATGCCGAGGCCGATCACAGTCAGGATCGGCACCGCAGCGTTCCTGAGCGCATGACGCATCAGCACGACGCGATTGGAAAGTCCCTTGGCGCGGGCGGTACGGATGTAGTCCTCGTTCAGCACTTCGAGCACGCTGGCGCGCGTCATGCGGGCGATCAGGGCAACGAAGATCACGGCAAGCGTGACGCTCGGCAGAACCATGCGCTCGAGGAAGCCCCAGAAATTGACGCCGATGCGGACGTATCCCTGCACCGGCAGCCAGCCGAGCTCGATGGCGAAAACGTAGATCAGGCAATAGCCGATCACGAACACCGGCACCGAGAAGCCCAGCACCGAAAAGGCCATGACGAAGCGGTCGATCAGCGAGCCGTGTCGATAGGCGGCGAGAATGCCCATCGGGACGGCGACGGTGACGGCAATGACCAGGGTGCAGACGGCCAGCGCCAGTGTCGGTTCGACGCGCTGGGCGATCAGTTCGGCCACGGTCTTCTTGAAGAAGAAGCTCTCGCCGAAATTGCCTTGGAGGATGTTGCCGATCCAGATGACGAACTGAGTCCAGATCGGCTCGTCGAGGCCGAGCTTGGTGCGAATGTCGGCGATTTGGTCAGACGTGGCATTGTCGCCGGCGATCACCGCCGCCGGGTCGCCCGGCGTGAGACGCAGCATGAGAAAGACGAAGACCGCCACCACCGTGAGCACGGGGATGATGGCGATGAGACGGCGGGCGATGAAATCGAGCATTGGCTTCCAATCGGAGGATCGTCCCGGGCGGCAGCCGCTGCCCGGGACGACGACGTCGTTACTTCTTCTCGATGTTCCACATGACCGGCACGGGCGCCTTCAGCCAGCCGGTGACGTTCGAGCGCGTGGCGCCGGGGCCATACCACTGGCCAAGCCAGCCGAACTGCCCGGTCTCGAGTGCCCGCGTCTGGATCTTCGCTGCCAGGGCCTTGCCCTTGGCCGGGTCGGTCTCCTTGGCGTACTGATCACGCAGCTTTTCCATCTCCGGATCGTTGGGCCAGCCGAACCAGGCCTTGTCGCCATTGGCGGCGAAGTAGGCGTTGGAGATCGGATTGAGTGCGTCGGCCGACACCGAATAGGTGTGGAACACGTTCCAGCCGCCCTTGTCGGCTGGGTCCTTCTTGGTGCGGCGCGTGACCAGCGTCTGCCAGTCCATCGACTGCATGTCGACCTTGAAGCCG
>JACPVT010000035.1 GCA_016191685.1 Rhodospirillales bacterium
GCCCAAGATGAAGCCCGTCGACCACTGGATGGGCTTCTGGGAAGACGTCGAGATCAGATAGTGCGCATCTCCCGCTCGCCGGGTGCGAGCGGCAAGAGCAATACTTCGTTGTCTACTTGGTGATCGCCGTGATCGTGAGCGGCGTCGTCATGCCGATCACTACATCGCCCACCTTGATCTTCTTCAGCATGTCTTGCTTGGCGATCGAGGTTGCGGCATAGGTACGGACTGCGCCGCCGTCGCCGCTGATTACCGACACGGTGTTCTTGGCGAGATCGACGCCGACGACCGTTAGCGTGAACCGGCCGGTTGCCACATCGAGGGGATCGGGCTTGCCACTCATCTGATCGCGGCGCGCGTCCTTGGAGCCTGGGCCCTTCTGGCGCAGGTTCAGCATGGTCACCACTTCCGAATAGGTGACGGTCGCCAGCGAGCCGTCGTCGATCGTGGCGAGATTCGTCACGCTGTTCGCGACCGGCAGGACCACCGTCCGACCCGTGGGCAGGGTGATGGCGACGGTGCGGCTGTCTTCGTCGACCGTCTCGACCGTCACGCGCGCCGTCACGGTGTCGCTGAAGGAAACGCCCTCGCGCGGCACGGCCTGGACCTGGGCCGACGCCTGCCGCTCGGGCAGGCCGATTCCAATCGCCAGCATCGCAGCAAACGTCGAAAAGCCCGCAGCCCACTTGATCGAACGGAAAGTCATCGGCGTGTACCTCTTAAAACCCTGACGCGCCGGACAATAGCGATCCGAACCGGGCGCGCAACCACCAAGCCGCGCCGACTTTAGCCGAAATGGTCGAGAACGGCGCGGGCCACGGTTTCGGGCTGGTCGAGATAGGCCAGATGGCCTGCGCCGGCGATGACCTCGACGCGGCTTGCGCCGTTGATGCCTGCAGCGAATTTCCGCGCATAGCTGGGAGGCAGGACAGCATCCTGATCGCCCCACAGGATCAAGGTCGCCGCGGCAATCAGGCCGAGCCGCTTTTCCAGCCCGGTGTTGCCGAGCGGCCAAAAGGCGCGAGCGGCGGCTTCGGCGGCGCGGGTCATCTCGACCGGCCATTCGATTGAATTGACGCCCTCCGGCGGCGCCATCAGTTCGTTCCACTTATCGCCGTCGGCGCACATCAGGCCGGGCACGGCGTCCCTGCGTTGCGCCCAGGGGTCGGCCGCCGGGTCATCGCCGTCGAACAGGCCGAACGGGGCGATCAGCGCCAGACGTCGGACGTGTCCGGGAAAGATCGCGGCCATTTCGGCGGCGAAGGCGCCACCCACGGAGGCGCCCACGAGATCGGCGCCGGCGAGGCCCGCTTTGTCGATCAGCTGCCGCACCGCCACCACCCAGTCGAGATGCGTGTCGAGTTCGCCGTGACCCGTCGCTCCGGGGTAACCCGGCAGCGACGGCACGATCACCGTGCGCGTCTCCGCGAGTCTGTCGAGGAACGGCAGCCAGCGCGGCAGGCCGCCGAGACCTGCGAGGAAGCCCAGCTTGGGACCGCTTCCTTTGCTCCAGACGCGGCAGGGGAAGCCGTTCACATCGACGGTCGTCGTCTTTGGGTCAGACACGAGGCTTACTCCGCGGCGGCGAGCTGCGGGCGGAAGGCGGGGACGGCGGCGCGCTGACCCTTGGCCATGGGCTTGGGCCACCACTTGTCCTCCCACTCGCCGAACAGGTCCTTCACCTTGGGCATCACCTTCTCGGCGAACAGGCGCGTGTTGTACTTGGTCGTGTCCTTGCTCATGTTGCCGTACTGCAGCAGCAGCATGAGATGGCCGACGTTCAAGCTCGTCGCCACATGGCGGATCTGTTCCACCACCTCGTCGGGCGAGCCGATGAGGACGTAACCGCCATCGACGATGTCCTTCATGTTGGTGGCCTTGAGCGCGGCCTTGGTCGCGGGACTGGCGACGTTGGCCGCCTTCTGCATCATGCCCTGGATGCCCGAGCGCTGCGTCGCCTCGGTCACATACCCCGGCGGCGTCGCGAAGCGCGCATCGACGTGCAGGCAGCGCCCGTAGAAGTACTCCGCCGGCTCCGTATAAAGGTCGAGCGCCTGCTGGCGGCTTTCGGCGACGCCGACGAACTGCAGGAAGCCGGCGCGGTAGGGATTGCGGTCCTTGCCGAGCTTCTCCATCTCGTTCCAGAAGCCCTGCATCGTGGCGAGGCCGGCCTTGTAGCCGTAGTAGGAGAGGTAGCAGTAGACGTAGTCCATCTCTGCGCACCACCGCCATGTCTCGATCGAGCCGCCGCCCGGAATCCAGATCGGCGGATGGGGATCGTCCTGGATCGGCCGTGGCCAGATATTGACGTAGCGCTGCTGGTTGTAGCGGCCGTTGAAGGCGAAGGTCTCCTTCTCGGTCCAGGCCTTCTTCACGAGATCATGCGCCTCGAGATAGCGCTCGCGCAGCAGGCTCGGGTTCTGGCCGTAGGCGTAGCAGGTGTCCATCGGCGAGCCGACCGGGAAGCCCGCGATCAGCCGGCCGCCCGAGATGCAGTCGATCATCGCGAATTCTTCGGCGACGCGGGTCGGTGGATTGTAGAGCGCCAGCGAATTGCCCATGACGCAGAGCGCGGTGTCGGTGGTGCGCCGTGCCAGCGAGGCGGCGATCAGATTGGGCGAGGGCATCAGGCCGTAGCCGTTGGAGTGATGCTCGTTCACGCAGACGGCATCGTAGCCGAGTTCGGCGGCATACTCGAGCTCGTCCATGAAGTCGTTGTACATGTGATGGGCCCGCTTGGGGTCGAACAGCGACGAATGAATGTCGACCCACACGCTGGGATGCTTCCGGTTGAAGTCCTCGGGAAGCTCCGTGTAGGGCATCAAGTGGAACCACATGAGCTTCATGGTCGTTCTCCCTAAACCCGGATCTTGTAGGTAAACGATCGTTTACCTCGGAAGCGTGCCCCGGCTCAAACCTGTGTGCAATGTGGGATTTCCGCAGATTGCGGGTAATTTAGTTGTTTTTCCCCCATGGCATCCGTTCTGATTCGTATTTTGTGCGTTGCAATCTCGCGGTCGCAACAATAGCTTCGCTGCATCGCAGGAGGCTTTGCCCATGTCCGTTGTCGCTTTCGCGGCCCGTCCGCATCCGACGGCCAACCAGCCGCAGAAGGATCTCTACGAGGTCGGCGAAATTCCGCCGCTCGGTCACGTGCCGAAGAACATGTACGCCTGGGTGATCCGGCGCGAGCGTCACGGCCCGCCCGAGCAGTCCATGCAGCTCGAGGTCGTGCCGACGCACACCATCGGCGAGGACGAGGTGCTGGTCCTCGTGATGGCAGCCGGCGTCAACTACAACGGCGTGTGGGCGGGCCTTGGCCTGCCGATCTCGCCGTTCGACGTCCACAAGCAGCCGTTCCACATCGCCGGCTCCGATGCCGCCGGTATCGTCTGGGCGGTCGGTGCCAAGGTGAAGCGCTGGAAAGTGGGCGACGAGGTCGTGGTCCATTGGAACCAGGACGATGGCGACGACGAGGAGTGCAACGGCGGCGATCCGATGTTCTCGACCAGCCAGCGCATCTGGGGCTACGAGACGCCGGACGGCAGCTTCGCGCAGTTCTGCAAGGTGCAGGCGCGCCAGCTCATGAAGCGGCCGGCCCATCTCACCTGGGAGGAGAGCGCCTCCTATACGCTGACGCTCGCCACCGCCTACCGCATGCTGTTCGGTCATCGCCCGCACATCCTGCGGCCGGGCCACAATGTGCTGGTGTGGGGCGCAGCGGGCGGCATCGGCTCCATGGCGGTGCAGCTCATCGCCGCCGCCGGCGCCAATGCCATCGGCGTCATCTCCGATCCCTCGAAGACCGACTTCGTGATGTCGCTCGGCGCCAAGGGCGTCGTCAACCGCAACGACTTCGACTGCTGGGGCCAGTTGCCCGACGTCGACGACCAGAAGGGCTACGCCGAATACATGAAGAAGTGCCGCAAGTTCGGCGCGGCCATCTGGGAACACACCGGCAAGGGCAACGACGTCGACTTCGTGTTCGAGCATCCCGGCGAGCAGACCTTTCCGGTGTCGTGCTTCGTGGTGAAGCGCGGCGGCATGGTTGTCTTCTGCGCCGGCACCACCGGCTACAACCTCACCATGGACGCCCGTTTCGTGTGGATGCGCCAGAAGCGCATCCAGGGCAGCCACTTCGCCAACCTCCTGCAGGCGAGCCAGGCCAACCAGCTCGTGATCGAACGCCGCGTCGATCCCTGCATGAGCGAGGTCTTCGACTGGGCCGACATTCCCAAGGCCCACACCAAGATGTGGAAGAACCAGCACAAGCCCGGAAACATGGCCGTCCTTGTCTCCGCCAAGCGTCCCGGCCTGCGCACCCTTGAAGACGCGCTGGAGGATTAGGTTCCTCCGTCGTCCCATCCCGTCTCTCTTTTCATGCTCCTCTCC
>JACPVT010000030.1 GCA_016191685.1 Rhodospirillales bacterium
GGACACCCACGGGAACCTGCATGGCGCCGTAGGCGTAAACGAAAGCCGCGGCCAGCACGCCAAGCTGCACGGCATCGATCGCGAGATCCGTGCCGACGTCGCGGGCAACCAGGCCGAACATCGTGTTCAGCAAGTTCTCATAGATCAGGAAGAGCGTGGTGATCAGCCAGATGACGAGGCCGCGAACGGCATCGGGTTTCATGACGCTGCGGCGAGTCTGGCGGCGTGTTCATTGTGCTCCGCGACGACGCGGCCGATGTCGACCGTGACAATCCTCCCGTCCCAGACGACCGGCCGGCCGCCTACGACGGTATAGCGGGCCGTCTGCGGGGCGCAGAAGACAGTGGCGGCCACAGGGTCGCTCAAAGCGCCGGCGAACCCCAGGGAGTTGAGGTCGAGCGCGAAGAAATCGCACATCTTGCCAGCGGCGAGCGATCCGATGTCGTCCCGGCCGAGCAACGATGCGCCGCCCAGGGTGGCCAGCTCCAGCGCCTGGCGTGCGGTCATCCATTCGCCGTCACGCCGGGGATCGGAGGTCGAGAGCGTCGTATCGGGGCCCTCGGGCGGCTTCAGGCCCATCCTCAAACGCGCCAGAAGCATCGCCTGACGGACTTCTCCCAGCATATGGCTGCCGTCGTTGCTGGCCGAACCATCGACGCCAATGCCGACCTTCACGCCGGCCTGCCGGTATTTCATGACCGGCGCGATGCCCGAGGCGAGGCGCATGTTGGAACACGGACAATGGCAGGCACCCACGCCCGCGCGGGCAAACTCGGCGATCTCAGAGTCGTTGACGTGGACCGCATGGGCGTACCAGACGTCGCTTTCGACCCAGCCGAGCGAGCGCATGTACTCGACCGGGCGAAGCTTATAGCGCTCCAGCGTGTAGCGTTCCTCGTCCATGGTCTCGCAGAGGTGGGTGTGCAGCCGCACACCGTGCCGGCGGGCGAGCACGGCGGACTGGTGCAGGAGTTCGCCCGACACCGAAAAGGGCGAACACGGGGCAAGCACGATCTGGGTCATCGAGCCCGGGCGCGCGTCGTGGTACCGGCCGATCACCCGCTCGCTATCGGCCATGATGTCGTCCTCGTCCTCGACGCAGGAATCGGGCGGCAGGCCTCCCCGCGACTCGCCCAGCGACATCGATCCCCGGGACACCGCGAAGCGGATCCCGATTTCTGCTGCAGCGGCAATCTGATCGTCGACCCGGCAGCCGTTGCGGAAGACGTAGGCGTGATCGAAGACCGTGGTGCAGCCCGACAGCGCAAGCTCGGCGCAGCCGACGATGGTCGAGGTCCGGCTGGCCTCCGGGGTGCGCGCGGCCCAGATCATGTAATGGGCCTTGAGCCATCGAAACAGGTTGTTGTTCTGCGCCGCCGGAAGGTTTCGCGTGAGCGTCTGGTCGAGATGGTGGTGACAGTTGATCAGGCCCGGCAGGACGATGTGTCCTCGGAGGTCCAGAACCGTGTCGGCGATAGCGGGCAGCGAGGCCGTAGGTCCGACCTGCTGCACGACACCGTCGACGGCGAACAGGCCGGCGTCGGGCAATTCCCGGCGCGCCTCATCCATCGTCACGACGAGCGCATTCTTCACCAGCAAAGTCGCCATCGCGGCCCTTTCAAGCGGTCCAGGCTTCGAGGCTACAATGCCCTCGCAACCTCCACCACGCCAACCGCGTGTGTACATGCCGCCGCCGCTGGCCCTCGTCGACGAAGACGGGCATGGTGCGGTGCTTTTCGAGCATCCGGCCTCTTGGGGAAGCATTCACTGCGCAGGTTCTGAAGCCTGTAAATTCTTGGAGACACCATGAATGACATGACCGGCGCAGAAGCCCAACTGGTGAGCACGGGGCTTTCACGCCGGCGCCTGCTGAACGCCGGCACGGCGCTCGGCGCCTACTTCCTCCTGCCCCGTCCCGCCGGCGCGCAGCAGCAGGGTCATGATCATACGAAAATGGGCCTGGACCCCGGCCCGATCGTCCAGGCCGCGGCTGCCACGATGGACCAGCCGCTGGCCGAGCCCGAGGTGCGACGCTCGGCCAACGGCGTGCTTAATACGACGCTGTCCTGCCGCTATGCCTACAAGGAAATCGGCGGGCAGCGGCTCTACCTCAGGAGTTATGAAGGTACGAGCCATGGCCCGACGCTGCGCATGAAGCCCGGCGAGACGCTCAAAATCAGAATGTCGAACGATTTCCCGCCCAACCGCGATGCGCTGCCGCAGAACATGGCGCTGCCGCACCAGTTCAACAACACGAACTTCCACTTCCACGGCGCTCACTGCAGCCCGAGCGGCATCGCCGACAACGTGATGCGCTCGATGGTGCCCGGCAAGAAGTACGACATCGAGATCGCCCTGCCGAAGGACCACCCGAGCGGCACCTACTGGTACCATCCGCATCACCA
>JACPVT010000031.1 GCA_016191685.1 Rhodospirillales bacterium
ATAAGTTGGCCGGCGGTCGGGCCGTTATGGTCGGTGGTGGTTGTCAGCTCGATGGCGTGCCCGAGGTCGCGGCTGCCATTCTCAACAAGAAGGTCCGTACCGGGGCCCCCCTGCGCCTTGCCGGGCTGGCCGATTCCACAGGCGGGCCGGCATTTTCGGCCGCTGCGGGGCTCTTGTCGTTCGCATTGCACCATCATGCCGCCACCCAGGCCCAGCCGGCGTCGGCAGAGACCCAGGCAAGCCGGATTGGTCGCATTGGCAGTTGGATTAGAGAGAACTTTTAGGCAATATGTTGTGTGGGATGTGGCAATCCCCAACAGGCTGTAGTCAACGATAAGAAAAAGCCGGTGGCGGTGAAGGGTCTTTCCTTAAAAGGGTCCGCGTCGCTACTCCGAGCAGATACCCCCCTCGTTTGCGTGGAGAAAGCCGAATGACAATCAACCTCAGCCTCCCTCAAAAGGAGTCGGAGATTAAGCCGCGTATCACCGTCGTTGGTGTCGGTGGCGCGGGCGGAAACGCCGTCAACAACATGATCAGCGCCGCGCTGGAAGGCGTGGAGTTCATCGTCGCGAATACCGATGCGCAGGCGCTCGGCCAATCGCTCGCCGATCGCCGCGTGCAGCTCGGCATCACCATTACCCAGGGCTTGGGCGCAGGCGCCCGTCCCGAAGTCGGCCGCCAGGCGGCCGAGGAAGCCCTGCCGGAGATCCTGCAGTTGCTCGACGGCGCCAACATGGTGTTCGTCACCGCCGGCATGGGCGGCGGCACCGGCACAGGTGCTGCTCCCGTGATCGCCGCGGCGGCACGCGAGCAGGGCATCCTCACCATCGGCGTCGTGACCAAGCCGTTCCACTTCGAAGGCCGCCGCCGCATGCAGTCGGCGGAGCAGGGCATCCTGGAACTGGAGAAGGTGGTCGACACGCTGATCGTCATTCCCAACCAGAACCTGTTCAAGATCGCCAACGAGAAGACGACCTTCGCCGACGCCTTCAAGATGGCCGACGACGTGCTGCACATGGGCGTGCGCGGCGTCACCGATCTCATGGTCATGCCTGGCCTCATCAACCTCGACTTCGCCGACATCCGCACGGTGATGGGCGAGATGGGCAAGGCGATGATGGGCACCGGCGAGGCCGAAGGTCCGGACCGCAGCCGGGTCGCCGCTGAATCGGCGATTTCCAACCCGCTGCTGGAAGATCATTCGATGAAGGGCGCCAAGGGTGTCCTCATCAACATCACCGGTGGCCTCGACATGACCTTGCACGAGGTCGATGAGGCGGCCAACCGCATCCGCGAGGAAGTCGACGCCGACGCCAACATCATCTTCGGCTCGACGTTCGACGCCACGATGCAGGGCCGGATGCGCGTCTCGGTGGTTGCGACCGGCATCGCCGCGATGGCGGCGCAGCAGCCGGCACCGAACTACCTCTCGCTCGACATGAACCGGCCGATGCAGACCGGTCAGCCGGCACTCAGCCGGCCGGCAGCGCCGGTCGGTCGGGTCGCCATGCCGGCCGCGGCGACCGCGATCCCTGCCGCGCCGATGCCGGCAGCGCCGATTCCGCCGGCTCCGGTCGCGGCAGCGCCGATGGCGCCGCCGCCGGCTCCCATGGCGCCGCCGCCTGCGCCGGAGATGATGGAATCGGCGCCGATGGCCGCGGTCGCCCAGGCCGCGCCGATCGTCGAGGCACCCATTCCGGTGCAGATCATGACGGCGTCTCCGGTCGAGGCTCCCGTCGCGGCGGCTCCGGCTCCGGCACCGGTGGCAGCTCCCGCGGCCCCGCCGCCGATCGCGGCAACTGCTCCGGCAGCCGCCGCGCCACAGGCCCAGCGTCCGCTGGTCGACGAGAACGACTGGCGTGTCAGCCGTCCTCCGATGAAGGCCGCCGTGCGCGCGCCCGAGCCGGCCACGCGACCGATGGCCGCGCGGCCGGTCGGCGGCGACAGCCGGTCTCCCAACCTCTTCCAGCGCATCACGGGCGCTTTCTCGGCGCCCAAGCCTGTCGCCGCCGCGGCGGCACCCGCCGAGCCGCCGATGGCGCGCCCGGCGGCGCCGGAAAACGTCGTGGTCGTCGCGCCCAAGCCCGTTGTACGGGCGGCGCCCGTCCAGACCTCGATCAGCCTCGACGTCACCGAGCGGACCAAGCCCGCACGAGATGACGACGACCTGCAAATTCCTGCGTTCCTGCGTCGGCAAGCCAACTGACGCAGAGTTTCGGGTTCTCCACGCATCCTATCGAGGGGCCGTTCGGCCCCTCTTTTTTTGGCTGCCGCGTGATATAACCCGGCGGCACATTGGCGGACGGATGGGAAATGTCGAAAGCGGGCGTAGGTAGGATCAGGCGGGCGGTTGCGGGACTGGCGCTGGCATGCGCGGCTCTCGGCTTGGCCAGTTGCGGCTCGGACGACGACAAGAACTATGTCGAAACGCCGGTGGAGCAACTCTACAATCGCGCGCTCGACGACCTGAGCGCCCAGGAATACAAGAAGGCTGCCAAGGGTTTCGAGGAAGTCGACCGCCAGCACCCCTATTCGGTGTGGGCCACCAAGGCCCAGATCATGGCCGCCTTCTCCTACTACGAATCGAACAAGTACGACGACGCCATCATCGCGCTGGATCGCTTCATCCAGCTCCATCCCGGGCATCGCGACCTCGCCTACGCCTACTATCTGAAGGCGCTCTGCTACTACGAGCAGATTTCCGACGTCGGTCGCGATCAGCGCGCCACGCAGCAGGCGCTCGAAGCGCTGGCTGAAGTGGTCAAGCGCTTCTCGGGATCTCCCTATGCGCGCGATGCGCGTCTCAAGGTCGAACTCGCCATCGATCATCTCGCCGGCAAGGAGATGGCGGTCGGCCGCTACTACCAGCGGAACCAGCAGTACGTCGGTGCGATCAATCGCTATCGCGTCGTGATCGAGCGCTACCAGACCACGACCCATGTGCCGGAGGCCCTCCATCGTCTCGTCGAAAGCTATCTGGCGCTTGGCGTGAAGTCGGAAGCACAGGAGTCCGCCGCTGTCCTGGGATACAATTTCCCGGGCAGCGAATGGTACCAGGACAGCTACTTTCTGATGACCGGGGAAGGCCAGCGGCCGCCCGACGAAAAGAGTAGTTGGTTCTTCGGCCTCTTCTGACCGGGGCGGCATGCTGGTTTCGCTTTCGATCCGCGACTTCGTCCTGATCGAGAAGCTCGACCTCGGATTTGCGCGCGCCGGCCAAGGCGGCCTGGGCGCCCTCACCGGCGAAACCGGTGCCGGCAAATCCATCCTCATCGACGCTCTCGGCCTTGCCCTGGGGGCACGGGCCGATTCCGCCGCCGTCCGCCGCGGCGCGGCGCAGGCTTCGGTTGCCGCCTCCTTCGACCTGCCCAAGGACCATCCCGCACACGCGATCCTCGCCGAGCAGGGCCTGGGCGACGAGGACGTGCTGACGCTGCGCCGCATGGTCGGCGCAGACGGCCGCGGCCGCGCTTTCGTCAACGACCAGCCGGCGTCGGTCGCGTTGCTGCGCAGGTTGGGCGACACCCTGGTCGAGATCCAGGGACAGATGGAGCAGCACGGCCTGCTCGACGTCGCCACGCACCGCGCGTCGCTCGACGCCTTCGCCGGCCTGGACAAGCCAGCGGCTTCCGTTCGCGCCGCGTGGCACGACTGGCGTACCGCCGAGCAGGTGCACGCCGATGCCGAGGCGGCGGCGCAGGCGGCGCGGCGTGACGAGGATTTCCTGCGTCATGCCGTGAAGGAACTGGAAGCACTGGCGCCCAAGGCCGACGACGAGGAAACCCTGGCGTCCGAGCGGCAATTGCTGCGCGCCGGCAGCGCCCTCGGCGAGGCCGTGGCACAGGCGCTGGCCGAACTGGAGCAGGGCCGAGGCACGCTTGCCGGTCTGAGCACTGCGCATCGGCTGATCGAGCGCAACGTCGAGAAGGCCGCCGGCCGCCTCGACGCGCCGCTGGCCGCGCTCGACCGCGCGCTCAGCGAGGCGACCGAGGCGCAGGCCCAGCTCGAAGCCGCGCGCGATTCCCTGGAATTCGACCCTGCGCGACTGGAGAAGATCGAGGAGCGTCTGTTCGGGCTACGTGCCGTGGCACGGAAGCACAATGTCGGAGTGCCCGACCTGGCCGCACTTGCCGACA
>JACPVT010000032.1 GCA_016191685.1 Rhodospirillales bacterium
CGCGAGGACGAAACCGCCTGTCGGGCACTCGGTATCAACCCGACCAATACCAAGCTCACGGCCTTCGCCGTCGGTGCCATGTTCGCGGGCTTCGCCGGTTCGTTCTTCGCTGCCAAGCAACGCTTCATCAGTCCGGAGAGCTTCGTCTTCATCGAATCGGCGATCATCCTCGCCATCGTCGTGCTGGGTGGCATGGGCAGCCAGATCGGTGTCGTCCTGGCGGCGGTGCTGTTGATCGGCCTGCCGGAATGGTTCCGCGATCTCGGCAACTACCGCATGCTGGCCTTCGGGCTCGCCATGGTGATGATCATGGTGTTCCGCCCGCGCGGCCTCGTCGCCCATCGCGAGCCTTCGCTGCGTCTGCATCCGGCCAATCCGGGCGGCGGCTGATGAACGCGCCGCAAAGCCCGCCGCTCATCGACGTCGAGCATCTCACCATGCGCTTCGGCGGCCTGTTGGCAGTCGACGATGTCTCCTTCGTCGCCCGGCCACACGAGATCACCGCCATCATCGGCCCCAACGGTGCCGGCAAGACCACGGTGTTCAACTGCATCACCGGCTTCTACAAACCGACCATCGGGCGCCTGACGCTCCGCGGCGGTGACCGTGACTATCTGCTGGAGCGTATGCTGGGGCACGAGATCGGCCAACGGGCAAAAGTCGCGCGCACCTTCCAGAACATCCGGCTGTTCCCGGGCATGACGGTGCTGGAAAACCTGATGGTGGCGCAGCACAACAAGCTGATGCACGCCTCCGGCTGGAGCGTATTCGGCCTGCTTGGACTCCGCCGTTACCGCCGGGCAGAGGAGGCCGGAGTCGAGTTGGCGCGCGCCTGGCTCGAGCGCATCGCCCTGATCGACGCCGCCGACCGGCAGGCCGGCGAACTGCCCTATGGCGCGCAGCGCCGGCTCGAGATCGCCCGCGCCATGTGCACCGAACCGCGCCTGCTTTGCCTGGACGAACCGGCCGCCGGCCTCAATCCGCACGAGTCGGCCGAGCTCAACCGGCTTCTGGTCTCGATCCGCGAACGCGATGGCGTGGGCGTACTTCTGATCGAGCACGACATGAGCGTGGTCATGAATATCTCGGACCATGTCGTCGTGCTCGACTATGGCCGCAAGATTGCCGAAGGGCCGCCGGCCGAGGTTCAGCGCGATCCCGCCGTGATCCGCGCCTATCTCGGAACCGACGACGAGGCGATCGATGGCTGAGCCGCCGATCCTCTCCGTGAAGGGGGTGGAGACCTTCTATGGCGCCATCCAGGCGCTGCATGGCGTCGATCTCGAGGTCGCCCGGGGCGAGATCGTGGCCCTGATCGGCGCCAACGGCGCCGGCAAGTCGACGCTGCTGATGACGATCTGCGGCAACCCGCGCGCCCGGGCGGGCACGATCCGCCTCGATGGCGAGGACATCACGGCGCTGCCGACGCACGAGATCGTGCGGCGCGGCGTGGCCCAGGTGCCCGAAGGCCGAAGGATTTTCCCGCGCATGAGCGTGTTCGAGAATCTCCAGATGGGCGCCACGCTCGCCGATCCGGTGCATTTCGCCCGGGATCTCGAACGCGTGTTCGCGATGTTCCCGCGGCTCGCCGAGCGGCGCGACCAGCGCGGTGGCACGCTCTCGGGCGGCGAGCAGCAGATGCTGGCGATCGGCCGGGCATTGATGAGCCGGCCGCGCCTGCTGCTTCTCGACGAGCCGTCGCTGGGCCTGGCGCCGTTGATCGTGCGGCAGATCTTCGAGGCGATCGGCCGGATTGCGCGCGAGGAAGGAGTGACGATCTTCCTGGTCGAGCAGAATGCCTACCACGCGCTTCGCCTGGCCGATCGCGGTTACGTGCTGGCCAACGGAAGGGTTCGGCTGAGCGGTGGTGGTCGGGAACTGCTGGCCAATGCCGAGGTCCGGGCGGCCTATCTCGAGGGCGGCCACGCATGAGCCCGCCGCCATGAACCCAATCGACATCTTCATGTTCGACTGGTTCGGCGACACGCTGTTCAACGTGCTGTTGTTCAATTTGGTGGTGATCGGGCCGGCGTCGTTCGCGGCAGGACATGCCGTCGCCACGACCTGGCGCCACTGGGGCCAGATGGTCTTCTACACCGCACTTCTTTCGGCGACGCTGCGTTTTCTCGACTTTGCCCTGGCGGGAGGCGAACTGTGGTCGCTGGCCGGCTTTTTGCTGGGTTGGCTCGTCCAGATGGCGATCGGGGCCTTCGCCTACCGCCTGACCCAGACGCGCCAGATGGTCCGGCAATATCCATGGCTCTGCCAGCGCAAAGGCTTGCTGGGCTGGGAGGAGCGGCACTAATCTAATGGCAGTGCTCCACATCCGTGGAGGGGGCCAAGCAGGGAGACACGCATGAGAAAAGCCTACGGAACGCTCGCCGTCGCGGCCATCGCGCTGATGGCGACGCCGGCCTTGGCGCAGATCAAGATCGGGTCGGCCGGCCCGATGACCGGACAGTACGCAGCGTTCGGCGAGCAGCTGAAGCGCGGCGCCACGATGGCCGTCGAGGAGATCAATGCGGCGGGCGGCGTCAACGGCAAGAAGGTAGAGCTGATCATCGGCGACGATGCCTGCGATCCCAAGCAGGCGACGGCCGTGGCCAACAAGATGGTGTCGGACAAGGTCGTGTTCGTGGCCGGGCACTTCTGCTCGGGCTCTTCGATCCCCGCGTCGGACATCTACAAGGAAGGCAAGGTCCTGCAGATCACGCCGGCCTCGACCAATCCCAAACTGACCGACGACGCCGTCGCCAAGGGAAACTCCACGGTGTTCCGCACCTGCGGCCGTGACGACGTGCAGGGCGCCACGGTCGGCGCCTACATCACCAAGTTCCACAAGGGCGCCAAGGTTGCGATCCTCCACGACAAGTCGCCCTACGGCAAAGGCGTGGCCGACGAGACCAAGAAGGCCCTGAACAAGAATGGCCTGCGCGAGACGATGTACGAGGCCTACAACGACACCGACAAGGACTTCACCGCGCTGATCAACAAGATGAAGCAGGCGAAGATCGATATCATCGTGCTCGGCGGCTACCACACCGCGGGCGCGCTGATCATCAAGCAGGCGCGTGAACAGGGTCTTGCGGCCCAGATGATGGGCTTCGATTCGCTCGAGACGGCGGAGTTCGCCCAGCTCGGCGGCGCTGCGACCAACGGCGTGCTGATGTCGTTCCCGCCCAAGGCCGAGGACGATCCGAAGAACGCGGCGCTGGTGAAGAAGTTCCGCGATGCCAAGTACAACCCGGAAGGCTACACGCTGTTCAGCTATGCCGCCGTCAAGGCATGGGCCGACGCCGCCAAGAAGGCCAACTCGACCGATCCCGCCGCCGTCGCCGCTGCCCTGCGTTCGGGCAAGTTCGACTCGGCCGTCGGCGTCCTCGAGTTCGACCAGAAGGGCGACATCAAGAATCCGGTCTACGACATCTACGTGTGGAAGGACGGCAAGTCGTTCCCGACCGTCAAGTAAGCAGCGACCTTCGTTTGCGGGAAGGGCCCGGCGCAAGCCGGGCCTTTTCTTTTCGCGGGACGCCCAAGGCACAGGGCCGTGTGAGCGCAGCAGCCCTGAAATGCACACGCCGGATCTCCGTCGGCGACCGCTTGTAGATCTCGGCGAAGGTGGCGTTGAAGCGGCGGAGGCTCGAGAAGCCGGCGCGCGCCGCCACCTCGGTCATCGGCAGGCTGGTGTTGTCCAGCAGCCGCTTTGCCTTGTGCAGGCGGTTGGCCTGGGCGAACTGCGATGGGCTTGCGCCGATATGCTTGACGAACAGCCGGTCGAGATGGCGCACGCCGATGCCCAGCCGCTCGGCCAGTGCGTCGACGCTGTCGCGATCGAGCGCACCGGCGCGGATCAAACGTACTGCGCGATGCACCGTGGCGCGTGAACCCTTCCAGGCGGGCGAGAACGGCGCGGCTTCGGGTCGACAGCGCAGGCAGGGGCGGAAACCTGCAGCCTGCGCGGCGGCCGCCGTTGGATAGAATGCGACATTACGGCTCTGAGCCGGCCGCACCGGGCATACCGGGCGACAATAGATCTTCGTCGTGCGCACGCCGGTGAAGAAGCGGCCATCGTAGCGGCTGTCGCGCCTCAAACGCGCGCGGTCGCATTCCTCGCGATCGAGCATCAGGACGACGGAGTCCGAATCCGGCGAGCGGGTCTTCATGCGCCATGGTACGCGCGTCGCCATGGCAATCAACACCTCAACCAATCGGCAAGGCCGGAACGTCGTATGGGTCGCCTTCGTCGTCGCCGTATTCGGCTGGGGACTCGGATTCTATGGTCCGCCCGTCTACTTGCCGGTGTTGCATGCCAAGCACGGCTGGTCGATCTCGTTGATCTCCTCGGCGATCACCGCACACTATCTGATGGGTGCGGTGCTGATTGCCAATTTGCCGACAGCCTACCGCCGCTTCGGCATTGCCCCCGTCACGATGGCCGGCGCCGTATTCGCCGGCATGGGCGCCGTGGCCTGGGCGACCGCAGTCGAGCCGTGGCATCTCGTGCCGGCGTTGCTGCTGAGTGCGCTCGGCTGGTCGGCGACCAGCGGCGCCGCGTTGAATGCTCTCGTGTCGCCATGGTTCGACAAGGACAGGCCCAAGGCGATCAGCATGGCATTCAACGGCGCCAGCGTCGGCGGTGTTTTGTTCACGCCGCTATGGACAGTGCTGATTGCGGTGCTGGGAATGTCGCTTGCGGCAGTGCTGCTCGGATTGGCCATGATGGTCGTGATCGTGCCTTTGGCCTATCTGGTACTGGGGATCGCACCTCCCACGGCGGCCCAGCAGGCAGCCAAGCCGACGCGGCGCCGCGAACTCATGGCACGCGGGACCTTCATCACGATCTCGGCCGCGTTTGCGCTCGGGCTGTTCGCCCAGATCGGTCTCTTTGCACACTTGATCGTGCGGCTGACGCCCGACTTCGGCCCCGTCATCGGAGCCGCGTCAATCAGTGTCATCACTCTTTGCGCCATTCTCGGCCGCACCGTGCTGGCCTGGCTACTGGGCGAGCATGACCGGCGTCTGGCGATGGCGGCCAGCCTCGTGATGCAGGCGGCAGGGTCGACGGCCCTGGCGTTGGGCGACGGCGCGCCACTGCTCGCGCTTGGCTGTGTGCTTTTCGGCCTCGGTGTCGGCAATCTCACGTCGATGATGCCGTTGATCGCGCAGAAAGAATTTCGGCCAGCCGATATTGGCACGGTGGTGGCGCTTGTAACGGCGATCAACCAGGCCGTGTTTGCGCTGGCGCCGGGACTCTTCGGCTGGATGCGTGACCTGACGGAGGGTTATCCGGCGGCTTTCTTGATCGCCGGCGTCGTCCAGATCCTGGCGGCGTCGATCCTTGTGATGGGAAGGCGCTTTTCTTAGCTGTTTCAACCTCTTGTGGCGCACTTTCCACGATTTTGGGGGCTGGTAGCGCAGCCGCGCCGTATATGGTATCCGGGGTCTCAACAGCTAGAGGGGATCGATCGTCGAGATGGCGGGGGCCACCATCGCGGTCGCGTCGGATCATGCCGGCTTCGACCTGAAGGAACTGCTCAAGCGTGACCTGCAGCAGGCGGGCCACGACGTGCTCGACCTCGGCACGAATTCCACCGACTCCGTGGATTATCCCGACTTTGGCAAGGCCATGGCGGACGCCATCGGTTCGGGCAAGGCGGGGCGGGGAGTCCTGGTGTGCGGCACCGGCATCGGCATTTCGATTGCCGCCAACCGCAATCCCAAGGTGCGGGCCGCACTCGTGCACGACGTCACCTCGGCCAGGCTGTCACGGGAGCACAACGACGCCAATGTCGTGGCTTTTGGTGCCCGCCTGATCGGAACGGAGACGGCGCGTGAGGCGCTGAAGATTTTTCTGGATACTGAATGGGCCGGCGGTCGTCACGCTGGCCGCGTTGCCAAGCTTTCGAAGGACTGAACGAGATGAGCCAAGCTGCTGCCAAGATGTCCGACTCGCCGCTGCCGATGTTCACCAAGAGCCTCGCCGAAGCCGATCCGGCGGTTTACGAGACGGTGAAGGGTGAACTCGCCCGCCAACGCGAACAGATCGAATTGATCGCCTCGGAGAACATCGTCTCCCGCGCCGTGCTCGAGGCGGCAGGCTCGGTGCTCACCAACAAATATGCCGAGGGCTATCCCGGGCGACGCTACTACGGCGGCTGCGAGGAAGTCGACAAAGCCGAGCGGCTCGCCATCGAGCGCGCCTGCCGGCTGTTCAACTGCTCCTTTGCCAACGTTCAGCCGCACTCGGGCGCGCAGGCGAACCAGGCAGTATTCATGGCGCTGCTCAAGCCCGGCGACACCTTCATGGGCATGGCGCTCGATCAGGGCGGCCATCTCACCCACGGATCGCCTGCCAACCAGTCGGGCAAGTGGTTCAAGGTCGTGTCCTACGGCGTGAAGGCCGATACGCACCTGATCGACTACGAGCAGATGGAAGAAGTTGCGCGGCGCGAAAAGCCGAAGCTGATCGTGGCCGGCGCCTCGGCCTACTCGCGTCACATCGACTGGGCGCGCTTCCGCAAGGTGGCCGACGAGATCGGCGCCTTCTTCATGGTCGACATGGCGCATTATGCTGGTCTGGTCGCGGCCGGCGTTTATCCGAGCCCGTTGCCGCACGCCCATGTCGTCACGACGACGACGCACAAGACGCTGCGCGGTCCACGCGGCGGCATGGTGTTATCGACCGACGCCGAGATCGGCAAGAAGATCAATTCCGCGGTGTTCCCCGGCCTGCAGGGCGGGCCGCTGATGCACATCATCGCCGGCAAGGCAGTGGCGCTGGGCGAGGCGCTCAGGCCCGACTTCAAGGTCTATGCCCAGAACGTCATCGACAATGCGCGTTCGCTCGCCTCGGCATTGACCGAGCGTGGCCTGAAAATCATCTCGGGCGGCACTGACAGCCATGTCATGTTGGTCGACCTGCGTCCGAAGAAGGCGACAGGCGTGTCGGCCGAGAAGGTCCTCGATCGCGCCGGGATCACGGTCAACAAGAACAGTATTCCGGGCGATCCGGAGAAGTATACGGTGACGTCCGGCGTGCGGTTGGGCTCGCCCGCTGGCACGACGCGCGGCTTCGGCGTCGTCGAGTTCCGCCAGATCGGTCACCTGATCGCCGATGTGCTCGACGGCATCGCGAAGAATGGCCCGGACGGCGACGCCCAGGTCGAGCAAGAGGTGCGGGGCAAGGTGCATGCGTTGTGCGCCCGCTTTCCCATCTACCGCGACTGACGACGCGCCAAGCCAAAGAATAACGGGGGGACCAGATGCGCTGTCCATTCTGCGGTCACGAGGACACTCAGGTTAAGGACTCGAGACCGACCGACGACAATTCGGCGATCCGCCGGCGACGCTACTGCCCGTCGTGCGGTTCGCGCTTCACCACCTTCGAGCGCGTGCAGCTGCGCGAACTGACGGTGGTCAAGAAGAACGGCCAGCGTGTCCAGTTCGACCGCGACAAGCTCGCGCGCTCGATCTCCGTGGCCTGCCGCAAGCGCCCCGTCGACCCCGAGCGCGTCGAGCGCGTGGTCAACGGCATCGTGCGCCGCCTCGAAAGCTCCGGCGAGAGCGAGATTCCCTCGACGCAGATCGGCGAACTGGTGATGGACGCGTTGCGTGCGCTCGACCCGGTGGCCTATGTGCGGTTCGCCTCGGTCTATCGCAATTTCCGCGAGGCCCGGGACTTCGAGGAGTTCATCTCCGACCTCGCCGAGACCGCCAGCCTCAAGGACTGACGCCGATGATGCGCGCGGCCTTAGCGCTGGCGCGCCGTTCGCTCGGGCGCACCCGGCCCAACCCGGCCGTCGGTTGCGTGATCGTGCGCGATGGCCGGGTGATCGCACGCGGCCGCACAAGGGACGGCGGCCGGCCGCACGCCGAGGCCGATGCCATCGCCAACGCGCGCGAACCTCTGCAAGGCGCCACCGCCTATGTGACGCTGGAGCCGTGTGCGCATCACGGCCGGACGCCGCCCTGCGCCGAGGCGTTGATCGCGGCCGGTGTCGCCCGGGTGGTATCGGCGATCGAGGATCCGGATCCGCGCGTGAAGGGGCAGGGGCATGGCCGCCTCGCGGCGGCGGGGATCACGGTCGAAGTTGGCGACGGTGCCGCTGCAGCGGCCGAGATCAATGCCGGCTTCTTCCTGCGCGTGCGGGAGGGCCGGCCGCTCTTTCATCTCAAGCTTGCCAGCTCGCTCGACGGTCGCATCGCCACGGCCTCGGGCGAGAGCCGGTGGATCACCGGCGAGGCAGCGCGCGCCGACGGCCATCGCCTGCGCGCCATCCACGACGCGATCCTGGTCGGTGTCGGCACGGTGGCAGCCGACGACCCCGAGCTCACCTGCCGGCTGCCGGGGCTCGGCGCCTATTCGCCCGACCGCATCGTGCTCGATTCGACGGCCCGGATGTCGGCCACGTCGAAGCTCGCGACCACGGCGCGCGCGACACCAGTGCTCCTTTTTCACTCCAGTGCTCCGGCCACGCGAGTCGAGCAGTTGCGCGGAAAGGGGATCAACGTCATCGAGGTGCCGGCGCGCGGCGAAGGGCGGGTCGACGTCGCCGCCGTCGCCAAGACTCTGGGCGAGATGGGATACTCGAACGTGCTGATCGAAGGTGGCGGCCAGATCGCGGCGGCTTTTTTGCGGGCGGGGCTGGTCGACCGGATCAGCAGCTACAGGGCGGGGCTCGTCCTGGGCGAGGACAGCCGCTCTGCGGTCGGTCCCATGGCGTTCGACCGGCTCGATTTCGCGCCCCGGTTCAGGCTGGTTTCGAGCCGGATCGTCGGCGCCGACACACTGGAAACCTGGCACAGGCGGACTTAAGTAGAACCATGTTCACGGGCATCGTCACCGATATCGGCGAGATCGTCACGCTGGCGCCGGGCGGTCAGGCGGGCGCCAAGGCCGGTGATCGCCGCTTCGTCGTGCGCACCCGCCACGACATGAAGCCGGTCGCGATAGGGGCGTCGATCGCCTGTTCCGGATGCTGCCTGACCGTGATCGAAAAGGGCAGCGACTGGCTCGCCGTGGAGGTCTCCGGCGAGAGTCTGGCGAAGACCCATCTCGGCGATTGGAAGGTCGGCAGCCGCATCAACCTCGAACTTTCGCTCAAGGTCGGCGACGAGTTGGGCGGACATCTGGTCTACGGTCACGTCGACGGCGTCGGCAAGGTGGCCTCCATGACGCCGGAGGGCGGCAGCGTGCGGTTCGTGTTCGAGGCGCCGCCGGAGCTCGCCCGTTTCATCGCTGCCAAGGGTTCGGTCGCGATCGACGGCATTTCCCTCACGGTCAATGAAGTCGCCGGCAACCGCTTCGGCGTGAATGTGATTTCCCACACCCAGGCCGTTACGACCCTGGGACAGGCCAAAATCGGCCAGTCGGTCAACCTTGAGGTCGATATGCTCGCGCGTTACGTTGCGCGATTGTTGGAGCACGGAAAATCATGAGCGCGCTCGAAAAGGACGCCTGGCGGATCACCTTCGGTGAAGTGAAGGCCGCGGCCGAGGACATCATCGAGGAAGCCCGCAAGGGCCGGATGTTCATCCTCGTCGACGACGAGGACCGCGAGAACGAGGGCGATATCGTGATCCCGGCGCAATGGGCGACGCCCGAGGTCATCAACTTCATGGCCAGGCATGCGCGCGGCCTGATCTGCCTGGCCCTGACCCGTGACCGGGTCGAGCAACTCGGCTTGGCGCTGATGGCGCAGAACAACGGCACACGGCCCGCGCTCGCACCGTGGCCGTGGCGATCGACCCGTCGTGCGGGCCCAAGGACATCGTGACGCCAGGTCACGTCTTCCCTCTGGTCGCGCGCGACGGTGGCACGCTCGAGCGTACGGGCCATACCGAGGCTGCGGTCGATCTGGCGCGGTTGGCCGGTCTCACACCGGCTGGTGTCGTCTGCGAGATCATGAACGACGATGGCACGATGGCGCGTCGCAATGACCTCATCACCTTCGCCCAGCGCCACGGCCTCAAGATCGGCACCATCGCCGACCTGATCGCCTACCGTCGCCGCTATGACTCGATCGTCAAGCGCATCAGCGAGACCGCGCTCGACAGCACCTACGGCGGCGATTTCCGCTGCGTGGTGTATGTGAACAAGGTGACGATGGCGCAGCACGTGGCGCTGGTGAAGGGCGATCCCGCCACGGGCGGCCCGGTCATGGTCCGCATGCACGCCGTCAATCTCTTCACCGATACGCTGGGCCAGCGCTCCGGCGGCCGCGGCGGCGAGATCGAAGCCTCGATGCGCGAGATTTCCAAGGAAGGCCGCGGCGTCATCGTGCTGATCCGCGAGCCGCTCACCGTCGTGCTGGCCGAGCAGCGCCGCCGCGCTGGCGAGCCGATCGCGCCGGCCGGTCAGGAACTGCGCGACTATGGCGTCGGCGCCCAGATCCTGATCGATCTCGGCGTGAAGGAAATGGTGCTGCTGACCAACAGCAAGAAGAGCGTGGTCGGCCTCGAAGGCTTCGGTCTCAAGATCACCGGCCAGAAGCCCGTTCCCGGCCGCCCGTCTCAGAAATCGTAGTGCCCTGAAAATGTCGACACGGACGGAAACTCCGACGGCCCGACCGGCGGTCGACGGTGTCGGCGGTGCGCGCATCCTGATCGTCGAGTCGCGCTACTACACCGACATCGCCGATGCGCTGATCGCCGGCGCCGAACGCGAGATCAAGAAGAATGGCGCCGTCTCGGAGCGCGTCGTGGTGCCCGGCGCCTTCGAGATACCCGGCGCCATCGCCCTCGCTGCGGGCCGCTATGACGGCTTCGTGGCGCTGGGCTGCGTCATCCGCGGCGAGACCACGCATTACGACTACGTCTGCGGCGAGAGTGCACGCGGCCTGATGGACCTCGCCGTGCGCGATCGCCTCGCGATCGGCTACGGCATCGTCACGGTCGACAACGCCGATCAGGCCTGGGCACGCGCCGCCATCGACCGCGGCGATAAGGGCGGCGACGCCGCCCATGCCTGTCTCGCCATGATTGCGCTTGGCCGGCGCTGGCGGAAAACGTGAGCGACCGCCCATCCCCCAGCCGCCGGCAGGCGGCACGCCTGGCGGCAGTGCAGGCGCTGTATCAGTGGCAGGAAGGCCAGCACGGGCCGGCCGAGATCATCGAGCAGTTTCTCGGCGTGCGCACCGGCGAGGCGGGCGAGGGCGGCATGCGCCGCGACGCCGACCGGCCGTTGTTCAAGGACGTGGTCGAAGGCGCCGCCCGGCACAAGGAAGAACTCGAGCACACCGTTTCCTCGGCGTTGGCCGAGGATTGGACCTGGGCACGCATCGACCGCCTGGTACGCGCGATCCTGCTGGCCGGCGCCTACGAACTCGTTCACCGGCGCGACGTGCCGCCGCGCGTGGCGATCAACGAATACGTCGAGATCGCGCACGCCTTCTACGACCAAGGCGAGCCGAATTTCATCAATTCGGTGCTCGATCGCGTGGCGCGCCAGGTGCGGCCGGCCGAACTCGTGAAGTGACAGGGCGATGGCGTCCCGCCGGCGGGTCGGTGAGTTCGAACTGATTGCCCGCCATTTCGCGCCGCTCGCCCGGAGTTTCGCGGGCGCGGGCGGCCTGGAAAGCGACAACGCTTTCCTGCCTGCCGACCGGCGACACGACACCGCCGTGAAGACCGACACGGTCGTGTCGGGTGTTCATTTCCTGGCCGATGAGACCCCGCAGCGCGTGGCGGCAAAGGCCCTTCGGGTGTGCCTGTCGGATCTGGCGGCGGGCGGCGCCCGGCCGCTCGCCTATCAACTGTCGCTGGCTCTTCCCAGGGGCTGGCGGGAGCGTTGGGTCGAAGACTTCGCGCGCGGCCTGGCGGCCGATCAGCGTCGCTACGGTATCGTCTTGTGCGGTGGCGATACCGTGGTGACGCCGGGACCGCTGTCGATCACCATCACCGCCTTCGGCACGGTGCCGCGCGGCAGGGGGCTGGGACGCGCCGATGCCCGGCCCGGCGACGAACTCTGGGCGAGCGGCACGATCGGCGACGGAGCGCTCGGCCTGCTGGCCGCGCGGGGCCGCTTGAAGGGATTGGGCGCGCGCGACCGCAAGGCGCTGGAGGACCGCTACCGCCTGCCGCGGCCGCGCACCGCGCTGGGCAGTCGTCTGATCGGCATCGCAAATGCCGTAGCCGATGTTTCCGATGGGTTACTGGCCGATGCCGGCCACATCGCCGCGGCATCGCGACTCGAGGTGCATATCGCGCGCGAGCTGGTGCCGCTGTCGGGCGCCGCCCGGCGCGCGCTGGCCGTCGATCCGGCGCTGTGGGCGAATGTGCTGGGCGGCGGCGACGACTATGAACTCGTGATCGCCGTGCCACCACGCAAGCGAGCGGCGCTGCTAGTGGCTGCGCGCCGCGCCGATGTGCCGGTAACGCCGATCGGCCGCTTCGCCCGTGGTGGTGGTGTGCGACTGACGGTCAACGGCAAGGGCGTGAAGGCGCCACGCACCGGCTACGTCCACTTCTGACCACGACTCCGTCGCGCATTTCATAGCTGGACTGCGTCCGGCGCGCGGCGTTCACGGCTATTTGCTTGGGGCGTCGTGGGGGCCGGACTAGAGTGCGCGCCCAATGGACGGTTCGATCAAGATACAGGAAACGCCTGCGGCGCCGACACGTATGCCGCAGCGGTCACTGCGCAACATCGCGCTGCTGGCGATGTGCCAGGCCCTGACCCAGGGCAGCAATACGCTGATGTTCGCCTCGTCGGCACTGGCCGTGCTCACCATCGTCTCGCCGGACATGAACATGTGGGCGAACCTGCCCATCACCATGCAGCACCTCGGCGTCATGCTGACGGTGTTTCCTGCCTCGATGCTGATGATGCGTCGAGGCCGCAAGTTCGGCTTCCGCACCGGCTCGGCGATGGGCATGGTCGGGGCGTCCCTTGCCGCTCTCGGGCTCGGGCTTGGCAGCTTTCCTGTGATGTGCGTGGGCGGCATATTTCTCGGCAATGCCGTCGCCAACATGCAGCTCTATCGCTTTGCCGCCGTCGAGCTGGCACCCGGCGCGTTCCGCGCCCAGGCAATCTCCTATGTGACAGCCGGCGGCGTGCTTGCCGGAATCATCGGACCGAGTCTGGCGCGCTTCACGCCGGATCTCTGGATGCCGCTCTTCCAGGCGAGCTTCGTGGCGGTCGTCATCGTCCATGCCATCGTCTTTGTCATTCTGGGCTTCATCGAGTTTCCCGCCGTGAAGACCGAGGACACGGCTGGCCCGCAGCGGCCGCTGTTCGAGATCGTCACTCAGCCGGCCTATATGGTGGCCTGCGCCGGCGCCATTATCGCCTTCGGGGTGATGTCCTTCGTCATGGCGGCTTCGCCGCTCGCCATCGTCCAATGCGGTCTCAGCAGGACCGAGGCGCCGATCACGATCTTCGTGCATGTCATGGGCATGTTCCTGCCCTCGTTCTTCACCGGGCACCTGATCGCCCGTTTCGGCATTTTCAACGTGATGATCACCGGTATCGCGATCCTGGTCGCCGGCGTCGTGGTCGCCTTGATGGGAGTTACCGAGTGGCACTTCCGGGGTGCCTTGGCCCTGAATGGGGTGGGCTGGAACTTCCTGTTCGTCGGCGCAACGACGTTGCTCACCACCACCTACAGGCCGGCCGAGCGGGGCAAGGCTCAGGCTTTCAATGATTTCATGGTGTTCGGGGTGACCACGGTGGCCAGCCTGATGGCCAGTGTCGTCCTGGAACTCCAGGGTTGGGCCGTCCTGAACTACGTCGCGCTGGCCCTGGTTCTCGTTGCCCTGGTCGTGATCGCAGGATTCCGGTTGCGCCATCCTTCGCGCGCCTGACGCCAAGCCTTTGAGGCAATTAGGTGTTTTCCCATCACCTTGTTGCGAAGACGGGGCCGTTCTGTCATTTTCCGCCCGCCTCGCGCCGGGGGGAGTCTTTGACTTCGGCGTGCGCCGGGCTGAAAACGCCGCAAAAACAATAGGTTAGAAACTATGTCTCCTGTTCTTATGGCCGTCATCGGTTGCGGCGTCATCGCTGTGCTGTATGGCGTCGTCACCGCGTCGCGTGTCATGGCTGCCGACGCGGGCACTCCACGGATGCAAGAGATCGCTCAGGCCATCCAGGAGGGTGCGAGCGCCTATCTGCGGCGGCAGTACACCACGATCGCCATCGTGGGCGTCGTCGTCCTCGTCGTCCTCGCCGTCCTGCTCGGTAAATATTCAGCCGTGGGCTTTCTGATCGGCGCAGTGCTGTCGGGCGCTACTGGCTTCATTGGTATGAACGTGTCGGTGCGTGCCAATGTGCGTACCGCCGTAGCCGCTCAGAAGAGCCTGGGCCAGGGCCTCGATCTGGCCTTCAAGGCCGGCGCGGTCACCGGCATGCTGGTGGCGGGTCTCGCCCTGATCGGCGTGGCCGGCTACTACGCCGTGCTGCTCAAGATGGGCGTCGGCGCCGGCAGCCGCGACATGGTCGACGCGCTGGTCTCGCTCGGCTTCGGCGCGTCGCTGATCTCGATCTTCGCCCGTCTCGGCGGCGGCATCTTCACCAAGGGTGCGGACGTCGGCGGCGACATGGTCGGCAAGGTCGAAGCCGGCATCCCGGAAGATGACCCCCGCAACCCGGCGACCATCGCCGACAACGTCGGTGACAATGTCGGCGACTGTGCCGGCATGGCCGCCGACCTGTTCGAGACCTATGCCGTGACCACCGTCGCCACGATGGTGCTGGCCTCGATCTTCTTCGCGACCGTTCCTCCCGAGCTGCTGGGCAAGTTGATGGTCTATCCGCTGGCCATCGGCGGCGCCTGCATCATCACCTCGATCATCGGCACTTACTTCGTCCGCCTCGGCGCCGACGGCGGCATCATGTGGGCGATGTACAAGGGCGTAATCGTGGCGGCCGTGCTGTCCATCCCGGCCATCTGGATCGTCACCGACTACCTGATCGGCATGAACGCGGTGCTCAAGGTGGGCGATCGTTCGTTCACCGGCATGTCGCTGTTCTGGTGCTCGCTGGTCGGTCTCGCCATCACCGGCATCATCGTCTGGATCACGGAATACTACACCGGCACCGACTATCGTCCGGTTAAGGCCGTCGCCAAGGCGTCGGTTACCGGGCATGGCACCAACGTGATCGCGGGCCTTGCGATGTCGATGGAGGCCACGGCCGGCCCGGCGCTGCTGATCTGCGCCGGTATCGTGATCTGTTACGTGCTTGCCGGCCTGTTCGGCATCGCCATCGCCACGACCGCCATGCTGGCGCTCGCCGGTATGGTGGTGGCGCTCGACGCCTACGGCCCGGTCACCGACAACGCAGGCGGCATCGCCGAAATGGCGGGCTTGCCCAAGGAAGTGCGCAAGAACACCGACGCACTCGATGCCGTTGGCAACACCACCAAGGCCGTCACCAAGGGCTACGCCATTGCCTCAGCCGGCCTCGGTGCGCTGGTGCTGTTCGCGGCTTACACCTCGGACCTCGACTACTTCATCTCCCAGGGCAAACTTGGTGTGAAGGCCGTCAGCTTCTCGCTGACCAATCCCTATGTCGTGGTTGGTCTGCTGATCGGCGGCGGTCTGCCATACCTGTTCGGTGGCATGTCCATGCTGGCCGTCGGCCGCGCCGCCCAGGCGGTGGTCGAGGAAGTGCGCCGCCAGTTCAAGGAGAAGCCCGGCATCATGGCGGGCACGGATCGTCCGGACTACGGCCGCGCCGTCGACATGCTCACCAAGGCTGCGATCAAGGAAATGATGATCCCGTCGCTGCTGCCGGTGCTGTCGCCGATCGTGCTGTTCTTCGTGATCGCGGCCATTGCCGGCCGCGCCGACGCTTTCGCGGCGGTGGGCGCCATGCTGCTCGGTGTCATCGTCACCGGCATCTACGTCGCCATTTCGATGACCGCGGGCGGCGGTGCGTGGGACAACGCCAAGAAGTACATCGAGGAAGGCCATTTCGGTGGCAAGGGATCCGAGGCCCACAAGGCGGCGGTGACCGGCGACACCGTCGGCGATCCGTACAAGGACACTGCGGGCCCCGCAGTGAACCCGATGATCAAGATCACGAATATCGTGGCCCTGTTGCTGCTTGCCGTTCTCGCGCACTGAGACGGCAGTACCCGAAACGCCAAGGAAAACCCCGGTCGAAGGACCGGGGTTTTTCTATGTCGCCTTGGATCTGGCGAGGCGCCGGGACTGGCCTCAGATGCCGCCGCCGGTCGGCGCCCCCGGCGCCGTGCCGGCCTTGCTGGCGGGGTTGAACTTGCCGACGTTGCCCAGGATCTGCTCGAGCACCGTAAGCTCCTTGCCGGATGTCGGTGTGATGCGCTTGACCATGGCGATCTCCTGGGCATCCTTGAGATCGTAGTTCTTGATCGCCGCGATACGGCCGGAGTCGTTGAACGTGATCTGGATCACCTTCTGCTGGGTGATCTCGGGTTTCAGGAAGGCGTAAGATTCCTGTGTCTCGCTGATGTAGTACCAAATATTCGGATTGAAGGTGGCAACGGCCGATGGTGAGCCGATGAGGCGCACGACGTCCTCTCGGCTTTGCGTGCCGGCCTCGAGTTTCTCGATCGAGCCTGGCGTCGCCGCGAAGCCGCGCTGGTTGAAATGAGGATCGCAACCGGGTAGCGCCACCAGGACGGGGGCGAGCAGGGCGCCGGCGAGGGCAAGGGGGGCGATACGGCGCATTGGCGGGATCTTGCGTAGAGCTTGGGTTCCGGAAAAAGACGGTGCACAACATGTCGTGATGGTCGGTCCGGGTCAACGGCCCGTCGCCACTGGAAACTGGGCCGCAGGGAGCTGGATCGTGTTCCGCCGCAAGAGTGCCGAAGACAAGTTTGCTGCTGCGTTTTACGTCCGGGTCGCGGAGCAGGCGCGGTTGCCGGAACTGTTCGATGCCTGCGGCATTCCCGACACGCTCGACGGCCGTTTCGATTCGCTGGCCTTGCATGCCTCCCTTGCCATCGACCGCCTGCGCCGAGAACCCGACGGCGAACGGCTGGCACAGGCCTTCTTCGATGCCATGTTCCGCCATCTGGATATCACGCTGCGGGAACTCGGCGTCCAGGACCTGGGGGTTGGACGGCGGATCAAGATCATGGCGGAGGGACTGCACGGGCGGGCGCTCGCTTACCGAGACGCGCTCGCCGGCGGCCCAACGCCGCTGGCTGAGGCCTTGCGGCGCAATGCCTATGGCGGTAGGCCGCCTGCGGAGGCCGCCGTGAGATGCCTCGTGGCATACGTCGGCGGGTATGCCAGAAAGCTTGCCGAAACACCTCGCAGAGACTTGGTAGAATAGATTAGTAAAATGTCAGAACATATTGATAATAAATCTGAAATCGAGAGGATCATCGATCTGGACCGAATGGGCCGCGCTGGCGCGGCCCTGGAGATCGTTGCCAGTGACGGGGAATGCCGGGCGCTGGCCAAGCGGTTCGGCTTCCTCGGCCTCCAGGGATTTGCTGCCCGGGTGACGGTTGACCTCCAGCTGGGCGGTCAGGTCGTGGTCGAAGGGCGGCTGCGCGGGAAGATCGTGCAGGCCTGCGTTTTGAGCCTGGAGCCGGTGACGCAGGAACTCGACGACACTTTCCGCATCGTCTTCAAGAAGGACCTGGCAGAAGAGCGGGATCCAGAGAGCGGCGAGGCCGTGCTGAATGCCCAGGCCGATGCACCGGAGCCGCTGGCGGGAAACATGCTCGATGTCGGCGAAATTGTCGCCGAGCAGCTTTCACTGGCGGCCGAACCCTATCCGCGTCGGGCAGGTGTGAAATTGGAGGATATCCTGCCAAAGCCCCGGGGCGGCCATCGGCGGGACGCGCCTGGCCAGCAGCGGCACCCCTTTGCCGGCCTGGCAGCCCTCAGGGACAAGCCCCGCCGCGGGCGCTAAACTGTTGCAGTGGTGGAACGATTTAGCTAGAGAAGGCCGCCCGCCGCGCCGTTAGAGCGCGGCTCAGCTTTTTGGGGCCAGCGTTGGCGCGGCCCCGTCGTGGAGATCGTTATGGCTGTTCCCAAGAAAAAGATTTCGAAGTCCCGCCGCAATATGCGCCGGGCGCACCACGCGCTGCCGACCATGGCCTATATCGAATGCAAGAATTGCGGCGAGCTCAAGCGACCGCACATGGTCTGCTCGCATTGCGGTTACTACCGCGAAGACATGCCGGTTCTGGCCGACGCGACGTCGGCCGAGAAGTAGGCCGCAGCGCCCCGCCGGCAATGCGCTGGCAACCGATAGGCAGAGCATCCCCGTGAGCGTGGGCAAGGTCGTTCTGGCACTCGACGGAATGGGCGGCGACAATGCGCCCGAAGTGGTCGTGAACGGGGCCGACATCGCCCGTGAACGCTACCCCGGCGCATCGTTCCTGCTGTTCGGCGATCCGGCCCGGCTGAAGCCGCTGGTCGACCGGCGCAAGGGCTTGGCGCAGGCTCTCGAGATCGTGCCCGCCGAGGATGCGGTCAGCCCCGACGACAAACCGTCCTTCGCACTCCGTCGCCGCCGCCAGTCGAGCATGTGGCTGGCCGTCGACGCGGCGGCCCAGGGCCGTGCCGATACGGTCGTGTCGGCCGGCAACACCGGCGCGCTGCTCGCCAT
>JACPVT010000033.1 GCA_016191685.1 Rhodospirillales bacterium
CCAGACGCTCGAGATAGATCTCGGCCAACGGACGGATATAGGCGTTGGCGACGGTGGTGCTGGCGCGCTGGTATTCGCGGATTTCCGGCGCGATATCCGAGGAGAGCGAAATCGAAAGATTCTGGAAGCGCTCGGCGACGGCGGCGGCGATGGTGCGCTCGTGCGCCGGATTGGCATAGCTGTGCAGGAAGCAGATGGCGAGGCTCTCGACCCCCTGCTCCACCAGTGCCGCCACCTCGGCAAGGGCTGCCTCGACGTCGAGCGCGATCTCGATGCTACCGTCGGCGGCCAGCCGCTCCTTCGCTTCGCGCCGCCACGGCCGCGGCACCAGCGGTTTGGGCATTTCTATGAAGAGGTCGTAGAGCTCGTACTTGCGCTCGCGCGCGATCTCCAGCACGTCGGCGAAACCCGCTGTCGTGAGCAGCCCGGTCCGGGCGCCCTTGCGCTCGATCAGCGCGTTGGTGAAGAGCGTCGTGGCGTGGACCACGCGGCCAACCTGCTCGGGTTTCACACCGGCCTTCGCCAGCACCCGCCGCGTGCCTTCGAGCGCGCCGCGCGCCGGATCGTCCGGTGTCGTACTTTCCTTCCAGATGACGGCGCGGCCGTCGCGCGGATCGTGGACGACGACATCGGTGAAAGTTCCCCCGATGTCGATACCGAGGGACAGCGGCGCACTCATTACACGTCCTTTGCTACTCGGCCTTGATATTGCCCTGCTTGACCACCTTCGCCCAGCGCTCGCGGTCGGCCTTGATCAAGGCGGTGAAGGCGGCACCGTCCTGCTGCAGGTCGACGAGGCCGCGCTGCGCCAGAACAGAGACATTGGCAGGATCGGCGATCGCACCGAGGAACAGTTTCGACAGGGCGCCCCGAATGTCGGCCGGCAAAGCGGCAGGACCGACCAGGCCAAACCAGTTGCTGATGTCGAGCGCGGCAATGTCCTTGGTGAGCAGCGGCAGGTCCGGCGCCAGCGGCGACGGGCGTTTCGCGGCGAGCGCGAGGGCGCGGACCTTGCCGCTGTTGATGAGACCGGAAACTTCCGAAATGTTGGCGAAGAATAGATCGACCTGGCCGGCCGCGATGTCGGCTATGGCCGGCGCGCCGCCGCGATACGGCACGTGCAGGAACTTCAAGCCTCCGGATTCCGCTGCGAAGAATTCCGCGGCAAGCTGGTTGGTCGAGCCGTTGCCGGTCGAGGCATAGCTCACCTTGCCGGGGTTGGCCTTGGCATACGCGATCAGCTCGGGAATCGTCTTGAACGGCGCATCGGGCCGCACGACCAGCGCCATCGGAACGCCGACGAGATTGCAGATCGGAACCAGATCCTTGTCGAGATCGAGGGGGATCTGCGAGCCCGGCACGACCGGCCCGACCGACAGCTGGCCCATGATACCGATGCCGACGGTGTAGCCGTCAGGCGCCGCCTGCGCGACCGCCTTGAGGGCAATGAAGCCGCCGGCCCCGGTCTTGTTCTCGACGATCACCGGATAGCCGTGGCGCTTCTGAATGGTTTCGGCCGCCAACCGCGCAGCGATATCGGCGGTGCCGCCGGGCGCATAACCGACCAGGATCTTGATCGGCTGCTTCGGTATCCATTGGGCAAGAGCCGGCGCAGCGGCAAGCAAGAGTGGCGCGGCGATAAGGCTTCGACGCAGCATGTTCAAATCCCCTTCCGGTGGCGGTCCGGATCATCGAGCAAGTCCTGTGCCGAGCCTTGGCACAACCGCGGGCCACCACAAGCCCCATGGCCACTCTAACATTCGGTCGCACAATTGCTCTAGCGGCGATCGCGGACGTCATGCCATGCTGTCAGAGTTGTCAGACAAATTGACGAGAACGGCCAACGACCGCCACCAAGCACAAGGAATCCCCGGGAGGATAGCCATGGTTACGTCCAAGTTGCGTCTTCTGTTGCCCGCCGGCCTTCTGCTGCTCGCCGCAGCGTTCGGGCCTCATCACGCGGCCCAAGCCCAAGGCAAGGACCTGAGCATGGGCAACGTCAATCCGCCCAAGCACGGAACCTCGCAGGCCTCACAGCAATTCATCGACAAGGTCGCCGAGCTTTCCGGCGGCAAGGTCAAGATCACCCACCATCACTCGGGGGCCCTTGGCGGCGAACGAGAGGTGGTGCAGCAGATCCAGCTCGGCGTCATCGAATTCGGCCCGATCACGACCGCGCCGCTGTCGACGGCGATCCCCGAGATGTCGGTGTTCCAGCTGCCCTACATCTTTCGCGACTACGCCCACCTCTTCAAGGCGCTCGACGGCAGCGACACCCTCACCAAGTTCTACACCGACGTCCTCGACAAGAAGGGCCTCAAGCTGATCGGCTTCTTCGCCGCCGGCTACCGCGGCATCTACGGCCACAACGCCATCAACGGCCTGGCCGACATCAAGGGCAAGAAGGTGCGCGTCCAGGAGGACAAGATCCTTGTCGCCACGTTCAAGGCGCTGGGCATGATCTCGACGCCGATCGCCTTCCCCGAAGTGGCCACCGCGCTGCAGACCAAGGTCATCGACTTCGCCGAAGGCGGCGTGAACACCTTCTATCACAACAAGTTCTACGACATCGTGAAGTACGTCGCCGACGTCCGCCACACTCACCAGGCCGTGGCTCTGGTGATGTCCAAGGCGGCGTGGAGCAAACTCGATCCGGCCGGACAGAAGGCGATTGTCGATGCCTGGATCTTTGCGCGCGATTTCAATCGCAAGTTCATCCTCGACGAAGACAAGAGCATCCAGGAACTGGTGAAGGCGAAAGGCGTGACGATCACCAAGCCGGACCCCGCGCCATTCCTCAAGGCGACCGAAGGCGTCTACGCCGAGTTTTACGCCACGCCGGCCGGCAAGGCGGCGAAGCCGATGGTCGAGTACATCCAGAGCGTGAAATAAGGCCGCGACTGGCATCGTGACAACTCCCGACGAACAGGAGCCCGAGGGCGCGCAATCCGCGCCCTCGATGGGCGCCCGATTCTATGACGGCCTTGCCCACATCGGCGGTCTGATACTCGCGGTCATGACGGCGGCGGTCTTCCTGCAGGTGGTGCTCCGTTACCTCGGGCTCACCGGCATCGATGGCCTCGAGGAAGTGCCGCGCTACCTCTTCGTCTGGCTGATCATGTTCGGCGCGGCGGCGGCGATGTGGCGGCACGAGCACACGGTGCTCGACTATTTCGTGAACCGCTTCGGTCCGGTCGGGCGGGCGCTGCTCTCGATCCTGACCAACGGCCTCGGCATCGCTCTGTTCGCCTATCTCATCTGGCTGAGTTTCACACTGGTGCCGAATGCGGGCTTTCAGACCAGTGCCGGCCTCGGCCTGACCCTGGACTGGGTGTTCGCCGCCATTCCTGTCGGATCGGTGATGATCATCGTGCCGATGCTTCGCAACATCTACTTCACGTTGAGGGGGCTATGGCGGAAACCCTCCTGATCGCCTTCGTCATCTGCATCCTGATCGGCATGCCGATCAGCATCGCGATGGGCGTCGGCGCCCTCACGGCGGCGATGTTCTATCCGGCACTCAACCCGATCATCATCCCGACACGCTTCGTCGGGCTGCTGTCGGACTCCTACCTCCTTCTGTCGGCGCCGCTGTTCATCCTGGCCGGCAACATCGCCGCGCGGGGCGGCGTGGCGCGCGTTCTCATCGATCTCGCGACAGTATTGGTCGGCCGGTTTCGTGGCGGCCTTGCCTACGTCAACGTGCTCGACAGCATGTTCTTCGGCGGCATTTCCGGATCGGCGGTGGCGGACGTGTCGGCGCTCGGCACCTTCCTGATCCCGCAGATGGTGCGCAAAGGCTACGACCTGGATTTCGCCACCGCGCTCACCATCTCGACCGCCGTGGTGGCGCCGATCATCCCACCGTCGATCATTGCCGTCATCTACGCATGGATGGCCGACGAATCGGTGGCGGCCATGTTCGCCGCCGGGGTCATTCCGGGTCTGCTGGTCGGGCTCGGCATGGCGGTACCGGTGTTCTTCATCGCCCGCAAGCGCAACTACCCGAAGGAACCGGCGCCGACCCTGCCACAATTCTGGATCGCCCTGCGCAATGCCCTGCCGGCGCTGATGATCCCCGCCATCATCATGGGCGGCATCATCTTCGGCCTGTTCACCCCGACCGAAGCGGCCGCAGTCGCCGTCGTCTACGCACTCGTCGTACCGCCGATCTTTTACCGGGAGCCGGCGCTTCGCGAGCTGCCGAAGATCTTTGCCGACAGCGCGCGGCTGTCCGGCGTGATTGGTCTGATCATCGGCTTCGTCGGCGCCTTCGGCTGGGTTCTCACCTACTCGAAATTCCCTTTCCTGGTGGCGAGCTCGATCGCGGCGATGACGCCGGCCTGGTGGGTCTTCATCATCCTCATCATCCTTCTCTATCTGGTCCTGGGAACCTTCCTGACACCATCGGAGATCATCCTCGTCACGGTGCCGGTGCTGCTGCCGGTGGCGACGGCGGTCGGCGTCCATCCGATCCACTTCGGCATGGTCTGCGTCATCGCCTCGGCGATCGGCCACATCACGCCGCCGGTGGGCCTCTGCCTGTTCGTCGGTATGGCGATCAGCGGACTGTCCATGGATCAACTCATGAAGCCGTTGCTGCCGTTCCTGGCAGCGATCGTCGTGACTCTTCTGCTGATCGCCTTCATGCCCGACCTCGTGCTTTTCCTGCCGCGCCTGCTCGGCTTCACACAGTAGGCAGACTTGAGCTGACGGGCGCATGCGGTAGTCTCCGCGCCGCATGCCCCTCAGCCACCCTGCCGCCGACATCTGGACTTTGCTCGCCGACATCGCCGAGGAAACACCCGCCGCGCCGGCGCTTATCCACGGCGACCGCGCGATTTCCTTCGCCGATCTGCTGGACGCCTCCGGGCGCGCCGCGCAGGGGCTATCCGATCTCGGCGTAGTGTCGGGCGATCGGGTGGCCTTGTGGCTGCCCAACGTGCCGGCCTACCTGATCCTCTACTTCGCCTGCGTGAGGCTCGGCGCCATAGCGGTTGCGGTGAACACGCGCTATCGCGCCGTCGAAGTCGCCGACATCGTCGGCCGTTCCGGCGCCAAGGTACTGGCCTGCGCCCCCGGCTTCCGGCGCATCGACTTCCTCTCGATCCTGGCCGGCATCGATCCGGCTGCCCTCGACAGGCTCGCCGCGCTCGTGGTCGTGGGTGAAGAGCCGGCTTCCGCGCCCGCGGCCGTCGAACGGCTGCGGCGCGTGCCGTTCGAACGCCTGCTGTCGCGACCACCGCTTGCCGTCAATAATGCGCGGCCCAATGCGCCCTGCAATATCTTCACCACGTCGGGCACGACCAGCGCGCCCAAATTCGTGCTGCACCGACAGGGCGCGATCGCCAGCCATGCCCAGCAGGTAGCGCGCGTTTTCGGCTTCACGGCGCCCGACACGCTGTCACTGTCGGTTCTGCCACTCTGTGGCGTCTTCGGCTTCAATCAAACACTGGCAACGCTCGCTGCAGGCAAACCCTGCGTGCTGATCGAGTCCTATGAAGTCGACGAGATCGCGCGGCTGATCGAGCATTACAAGCCGACGACGATGTTCGGCAGCGACGACATGTATGCCCGCCTGCTCGAGTTGGCGCCGGGCGATCGGCCCTTCCCTTCACTGAAATGGGTCGGCTATGGCGCCTTCAACGCCGCCCTGGTCGATCTGCCGGAGAAGGCGGAGGCGCGCGGGTTGATGCTGTGCGGGCTCTACGGCATGAGTGAGGTGCAGGCTCTCTACGCCCGGCAACCACCGGACTCGCCGGTGGCCCGGCGCAAGAAAGGCGGTGGCGTACCGACCTCGCCGCTGGGTCACGTGCGCGTGCGCGATCCCGAGACCGGCACGCTGCTCGGTGTCGGTGAACCCGGAGCACTCGAATGCGCCGGTCCATCACTGATGGTCGGCTACTACGGTGACGAGAAGGCGACAGCCAACGCCATGACCGCGGACGGCTATGTCCGTACCGGCGACCTCGGTGAGCTCGACGGACAAGGCGGCTTCACGTTCCTCAGCCGCATGGGTGACGTACTGAGGCTTTCAGGTTTCCTGGTCAATCCGCTGGAGATCGAAACCCATATCCAGAAGCTACCGGCGATTGCCGACTGCCAGACCATCGCCGTGCCGCGCGCCGAAGGCGTGCGCGCGGTCTCCTTTGTCATCCTCCAGCCGGGCGCCACGCTCGACGAGCAGGCAGTGATCGCCCACTGCCGACGCGGACTCGCCAACTACAAGGTGCCGGCGCGCGTGTTCGCCGTGCCGGACTTCCCCAAGACGCCCTCACCCAACGGCTTCAAGATCCAACGCGGCAAGCTCAGGGCGATGGCCGAGGCGCTCGTCTAGCGCCAGAGCTGCCGGCTGGCGAGCGCCGCACCCAGTGCCAATGCCTCGAGCTTGGCCCAGGCGATGTCGCGATGTACCCGCCCGCCCAGGCCGCAATCCGTAGAGGCAATGACGCGGTCGCGTCCCACGAGCCTGGCGAAGCGGCCGATCCGCTCGGCCACCAGTTCGGGATGCTCGACGACGTTGGTCGCGTGGCTCACCACGCCCGGCAGGATCAGCCTGTCGTCGGGCAGCTTGGTGTCCTGCCACACCGCCCACTCGTGCTCATGCCGGACGTTGCCGGCCTCGAACGAATAGGCGCCCACATCAATCGCCAGCATCACGTCGACGATGTCGCGCATGGCGATGTCGGTCGTGTGCGGGCCGTGCCAACTGCCCCAGCAGAGATGGAAGCGGATGCGGTCCCTCGGCAGTCCACGCAGTGCGTGGTTCAGGGCCTCGACCTTGGGCATGGTGAACTTGCGATACTCCTCGGCGTTCGGCTCCGGATTGATCTGGTCGAAATTCTCGGCAATCGCCGGATCGTCGATCTGCAGGATCAGGCCAGCGTCGATGATCGCCTTGTACTCCTCGCGCATGGCCTCGGCGCAGGCGAACACGAATTCGTCGTCGCTCCTATAGTGGCGATTGCCGATCCGTGCGCAGCTCGCCGGCCCGATCGAGGTCATGAAACCTTCGCTTACCTTGTTTGCGGCAAGGCCTGCCTTGAAGTTGGCGATGTCGGCGGCAATGGCGGCATGGCCGGTGTAACTGACCGGTGCCACCGCAAACGGCCAGGTCGTAAGACGCGGCCCGGTGGTGATTCCCGACTCGGGATCGGAATAGGCAGCGGCAAAGCGCGCGCGGTCGCGCCGGTCGGCGAAGGTTGAGAGCACCGGCTTGCCTGGTGTCGAGCGGTGCACAGGCAGGGTGTCGCGATCGATGTCCTCGATCTTCAATCCACTCAGCCGCGTGAAGGAATAGCTCCACCAGGCACGGTAGTTGACCTTCGACCCCATCGACTTGCCGTATTCGCCGTCACCCGGCACGGCGATGCCGGCCGCTATCTGGCGGCGCACCACGTCGCCCACCGAAGCCTTCAACGATTTCTGGAACACCGCCTCGTCAACCGTGCCGGCCTCTCGCTGGCGGTTGACTTCGATCAGGTCGTCGGGTCGCGGCAGTGAACCGGCGTGGCTGGTCAGGATGCGATCGCTGCTGCGTTTCATGGTCAACGCCCCTTGAAAGGTTTCGGTTTGCGCTTCTCCGTGAAGGCACGGGCTGCCTCCCCGAAGTCTTCCGTCAGGTAGAGCCGCTCCGGCGCCGTCATGAACATGACCTCGCGACTAAGGCGATCCATGTACCAGCGCCGCATGCGCACGGTGGAGCGCACGCTGAGCGGCGGATTCTTGACCACCTCGCGCGCCAGATCGCGCGCCACGTCGAGATACTTGCCCTTGGGCGCCACGCGATTGATCAGATTGGCCCTGAAGGCCTCCTCGGCTGTAAAGAATCGGCCGGTGAGCGCCGCCTCCATGGTGAAGGCACCACCACCACGGTAGTGCATCAGGGCCCAGTACTTGCCGGCGCCCAGGCCGCGCGACGTCTCGGTGACCTGAAATCTGGTCCCCTCCTCCGCCACGACCAGGTCGCACTCGAGAACGATTCCGACGGACAGACCCAGCACATAGCCGTGCGCCGCGGCGATCACCGGCTTCCAGTTCACCGCCTTGGTCAGGAGATCGGCGGAATGCGTGCCGCGTCCCTGCGGGCCGCCCAACCTGAGAAATTCCTCACGGCTGCGAAGCTGGCGCTGCTGGACGTCGGCCCCGCTCGAGAAGGCGCGGCCGCGGCCGCTGAGGATAGCAATATGGGCTTCATCATCCATGTCGAAGCGGTGCAGAGCATCCGAAAGCGCGCCTACCAGTTCGTCGCTGAAGGCGTTCAGTTTCGTGGGGCGATTGAGCGTCAGAGTGACGATCTCGCCATCGCGTTCGTAGTCGACGAGAGGGCCCGATTTGGTACCGGTCATTTTCCGTTTCCTCCACCCGAGACCATTTGCCACCACCGCCGAAAATGCAATGCTCCCGCCCCTTCCCTGGGAGAGAAACAATGGCCAAGCGCAAGAGCGTGAACTATTCCGGCTACAGCCACCAGAATCCGATCCCCAACGCCAGCCGGATCGGCAACATCATGATGTCGAGCATCATGAACGGCACCGAACCGGGTACGCGCACCGCGCCGCCCGATCTCGCCGGCCAGGTCACCAACATCTTCAAGCACATTCGCCTGTGCGTCGAGGCGGGCGGCGGCACGGTCGACGACATCATCAAGATCAATTTCTGGATGAAACAGCCTTCGACGGGCCGCGCAGCACTGAACGACGAATGGGTAAAGATGTTTCCGGACGAAACTTCGCGGCCAGCGCGTCACACCCTGTCGCTATCGGCCGATAGCCCGCACCTCGTGACCTGCGACTTCACGGCCGTGATCGGCTAGAGGCGAAGCCCTAGCGCGACGGCAGACGCAAGCCCTCGACCTGGGCACCCACGAACATCTGCGGTTCGGAGGGCGGCTTCATGCCCATGCGGCGCTCGAGGCTCTCGACGCAGGAACGCGTGGCAACGGCGAGTTCGCCCCATGTTGCGGCCCTGTCGAATTGCTGCAGCAGGCATTGATCGTAGTAGGTATATTGGTCGCCGGCGCCACAGCCGAAGCTGGTGCGGTTCGCCGCCGCCGCGGTCAGGATCACGCGGTTGGGCTTGCGCATAGCCGCTGTCAGGAAGGTCCCGCTGTGGCATGCCGATACGACCACCACAGTGGGGACCGAGCCGCAGCCGGCACTCAGCACACGGTCGAGCGACGCCGGATCGAAGAGCCTGCGGTCGGCCTTCAGAACGAACCCTCTCTCCTCGCCATGGCTGGTGACGAAGGCGAGGCAGGCTGCACCGCCGCCGGCGCGCAGCGCGGCAGCGACATTGGCGGAAGTCGCCAGTTGCCCGGGGGCCGTCCGCACCGCATTCGAGGAGTAAACCAAGATGTCCGTCACACCGCGCGCGACGAGCTTCTCGCGTAACGCCTGGACGCCGTTGTCGAAGGCTGGGCTATTGTTGTCGCCGGCGACCAGGACTGCCCGCCAACCGACGGCCGGCACTGCATTGTTGCCGGGAGCCGCCGCAATCGCCGTGGCGCGAGTGGATGGCGGCGGCGAATCCGCCGCCTCCGGCGTGCAGGCGGTGGCCGACAGGAAAGCCAAGGCAAGGGCTGACAGACGCACGAACATGCCCGGATACTCCCGCACTACGAACGGCTAAGGCCGCGCTCCGACCGCGCGCAGCGCCATGTCCGCATAGAGCCGCGCCATCTCCTCCTCGGCGATCGTGCCACCGGGACCGTACCACATGGAGACATGGGTCCACTGATCGAGCAATGCCATCGCGATGGCCTTGAGATCCAGGCGGCCGCCGGTCAAGGGTGGAGCGAACAGGCCATTTTCGACGCCTTGCTTCAGGATTCCGACCACGACGTCGCGGATAGCCCGGCGGCTACGGCGGATATCGGCGACACGCCCCGCGTCGAGCCAGCCGATCTCGCGATTGGCGACCAGCGCTTCCACCCTGAGTCGGCAATGCCGCATGACGTAGACACGCACGAACGCCGCCAGCTTGGCACGCGGATCGTCTCCCGCTCCCGCCACCGCCTGCTGACACACGCGCTCGAGTTCGCCCTGGGTCGAGGCAATGATGTCGTGCAGCAGCTCGTCCTTCGACTTGAAGTGGTTGTAGAGCGCGCCCTGGGTCAGCCCGCAGGCCTTCATGATGTCGCGTACCGTCACTACCGGATACCCGCGCTCGGCGAACTGCTGGAACGCCGCTGCCCGGATCGCCTCGATTGGCAGCCGCTGCTCGCGCTCGGGCGCGGGTGTCGCGACGGCCGTCCGTGCCGGCTTGCGCTTGGTCATCTCGCCCCTCCGCCGATGCTTTCGACGATCTTCCAGCCGAGTTCAGCCGCCGGCCGCACCAGCTTTCCCGAATCCGCAGCGCGGACGTTCGACGCAGTCCCGTCGAGCGCGCGGGCATAGACGCCTTGGCGAATGCAAGAGACGCGAAACAGATTGTAGGCCATGTAGAAGTCCCATAGCGCCGGATCGGGCATGGCTCGTTTCGACAGGCCGCAGTAGTAGGACACCATCTCGTGTTCGGTCGGCAGGCCGAGTGCTTCGAGATCGTGGCCGCCGAGACCGCCCCAATCCTTGGGGGTTCGCCACAGCATGCAGAGATAGGCGAGTTCGGCCAGTGGATCACCCAGCGTCGAGATTTCCCAGTCGATGATGCCAAGCACGCGCGGCTCGCCGGCATGGAAGATCATGTTGTCGAGCCGATAGTCGCCATGGACCAGCACCGTCTCGTCGTTGGACGGCAGATGCGCCGGCAGCCACTCCAGCAGCTTGTCCATGGCCTCGATCACTTCGGTCTCGGAGGCCTTGTACTGCTTGCCCCAGCGCGAAATCTGGCGCGCGACGTAGCTGCCGGGGCGGCCGAAATCGGCAAGCCCTAACGCCTTGTAGTCGACGGCGTGGAGGCGCGCCAACGCCTCGAATTTGGCACGATAGATCGCCCGGCGCCCCTCTTTCGCGACTTCCGGCAGGAGCGGATCCCACAGCACGCGGCCGTCGCAATATTCCATGATGTAGAATGGGGTCCCGACCACAGCCGCGTCCTCGGACAGCGCGTAGGCCCGCGGAGTAGGTACGTCAGTCTTGTTGAGGGCGGCAATCACCCGGAATTCACGGTCGACGGCATGGGCCGACGGCAACAGCTTACCCGGCGGCTTGCGGCGCAGCACGTAGTGGCGGCCGGTACCGTCCGTCAGCCGGTACGTCGGGTTCGATTGGCCTCCACGGAACTGTTCCGCCCGCACCGGGGGGACGAAGCCGTCGACGTTTGCCGCCATGAACCGCCCAAGCAATCGCTCGTCGAAGCGGTGCTTCTCCTGCACCTCCATTGTGCCGATGTAGTCCGCGCCCTTACGTGCCAATAATTGCCCCTGAACGGTCGTTCATTTGGCGGGAGTTTGCTCGTCCGCCGGAGCGCATGCAATATCGACCAAAGGGCAGTTTGCGTGGCTGTCATGGGACTGACCTTCAGATGACTGCCCCCTGGCGACGGATTGGTCGTAGCTCATGCGACGTTCCGGGCACTGCTTAGGTCCATCCGTCCGTTGCCACGGGCGCACCCGCCTGTTCTCTGGGCATCGGTGATGGAACTTTGAGCACACTCGTCCTGCTTCTCCTCTCCTGCCCCATCGGGCAGGCCTCCAGTGCCGTTGACTATTCAGTATCGCGATTTCGCTGCCTGCTACCGGAGCTTTTCCTCAGCTCCGACCTCGGCACGCACCGCGGTGACCGGCCGATGTGCCACGCAGTGCCGCGCTGTTCTGCGTGGCGACGTTGTCTTCGCCTGCGCTCTTTGTCGCGCCCATCGCAACGCGCCGGCCGGCTTGCGTGCCCAGCACGTTGGCGCGCCGATTGTTTGCGCTTCGCCTGGCAGCCTTCGCAGTCCAACTGTTGGCGTCCACTTGAACTTGGGGCTTGGGCAAAGCGGTAAATTCGTGTTTATCTAGGTCTTGTGCTGGCCCGGGGGTTTGGGCCCAACGCTACATGAATACTACGCGTTTCTGGGAGGCGTCGTTGAATCGATTCCTGAGCAAGGACTTTTTGTCCGGGCTGATGTTCATTGGCTTCGGCTTGCTGGACATCTATTTCGGCCAGAAATTGGCGATCGGGACGACCGTTCGCATGGGACCGGGCTACGTGCCGCGCATGCTGGCGCTGATCATGATGGGGCTAGGTGCGCTGATCTGCGTGGTCGCGCTTGTCACCGAAGGTGAACCAGTCGACCGGATCAAGTGGAAGCCGATCACCCTGGTGACCATCGGCATCATCTGCTTCGCGCTCCTGTTCGAGCGCGCCGGGCTGCTTCCAGCGCTCGTTGTCCTCGTGCTGATCTCGTCGTTGGGCGGCGAGGAGTTCAAGCTGACGGAAGTCATCGGCAACATGGTCGCGCTGGCGATCATCTGCACGCTCGTCTTCAAGGTCGGATTGGGGATGAATATCTCCATCGTGCAGGGGATTTGGTGAGATGGACCTTCTGAACAACCTGGTGCTGGGCTTCGGCGTCGCGATCACCTTCCAGAACCTGCTCTATTGCCTGCTCGGCTGCATGGTCGGCACGCTGATCGGCGTGCTGCCCGGCATCGGTCCGGTGGCGACCATCGCGATGTTGCTGCCGATCACCTTCCACCTGCCGCCGACGGCCTCGCTGATCATGCTGGCAGGCATCTACTACGGCGCACAGTACGGCGGTTCGACGACTTCGATCCTGGTCAATCTGCCCGGTGAAGCGTCATCGGTCGTGACCTGTCTCGACGGCTATCAGATGGCGCGCAAGGGCCGCGCCGGCGCGGCGCTGTCGATCTCGGCGGTCGGCTCGTTCTTCGCCGGTACCGTCGGCACCATCATCATCGTGATTTTCGCCGAACCGCTGACGCGCATGGCGCAGAAATTCGGGCCCGCCGACTATTGCGCGCTGATGGCGCTCGGCCTCGTCGCCGCGGTTGTGCTGGCCAGCGGCTCGGTCCTGAAAGCCATCGCCATGGTGTTCCTTGGCCTGCTGTTCGGTCTGGTAGGCACCGACGTCAACACGGGCGCGCAGCGCTTCACCTTCGACGTTCCCGAGCTCAGCGACGGCATCGACTTCGCGCCGATCGCCATGGGCCTGTTCGGCATCGCCGAGATCGTCGTCAATCTGGAGAAGCACCTGGAAAGAACCGGGGCC
>JACPVT010000029.1 GCA_016191685.1 Rhodospirillales bacterium
TCTTTAAGAGATGATGACCTGATCGATGTAAGACTACATAGCTTCGGACATCGCAGCTTGGCTGGCCGGCCTGCAACCGCTGCGCGAGACCATCGCCGCCCACGATCTCGACGCCCGCAAGCGCTTCGGACAGCATTTCCTGCTCGACCTCAACCTGACGCGACGCATCGCCCGCGCCGCAGCGCCTCTATCGTCCGGTACCGTGGTCGAGATCGGCCCCGGTCCCGGCGGGTTGACCCGCTCCCTGCTGCTCGAGGGCGCGACCCGTGTCGTCGCCATCGAAGTGGACAGGCGGGCCATCAGCGCCCTGCAGGAGTTGCAGGAGGCCGCCCGCGGCCGCCTCCAGGTCATCGAGGGCGATGCGCTCAAGATCGATTTCGCGACCCTGGGGCCGCCGCCGCGCCGGATCGTGGCCAACCTGCCCTACAACATCTCGACGGCCCTCCTGGTGCGCTGGCTGCACGCCGCCGGCGACGTGGCCGACATGGTGCTGATGTTCCAGAAAGAGGTTGTCGACCGGCTGGTCGCCTCGCCGCGGACCAAGGACTACGGCCGGCTCTCGGTGCTGGCCCAGCATGTCTGCACCGTGCAGCGCCTGTTCGACGTGGCGCCCTCGGCTTTCGTGCCGCCGCCCAAGGTCACCTCTTCCGTGGCCCGCCTCAGGCCCAAGCCCTCTGGTGATCGTCTTGCCAATCTCAGGCCGCTGGAGCGGGTTACGGCCGCGGCCTTCGGCCAGCGTCGCAAGATGCTGCGCGGTGCCTTGGCGGGGTTATTTACCGACCCTGCGGCGGTCCTGACCGGGCTTGGCCTCTCCCCGACCGCACGGGCGGAGGAGCTCACCGTGACCGAATTCGTGAGATTGGCTCGTATCTTGACAAGTGAGTGAACGCTCACTACTATCAAAATCATGATCCGCTCACTGGCTTTCAACGCCTTTTTCTACATTGGCACGCTGATCACGGCGATGGTTGGCATCGTGCTCGTGCCGATCCCGACTCCCATCGTGCTGCGCGGCCTGCTCCATTATTGGGCCGGCGCCGTCGTCTGGGGCATGCGCTGGATCGGCGGCATGAAAATCGAGTTCCGCGGGCTGGAGCATCTTCCCGCCGCGGGGCCCGCCCTGCTCGCCGGCAAACACCACAGCGAATGCGACGGCATTCTGCTCGCCGCCCGCATCCCGGGCATCGCTTTCGTGGCGATGCAGGAGCTGTTCCGCTACCCGCTGATCGGCGCCATCCTCTATCGCCTGCAGATGATCCGCGTCGATACCTGCGGCGGCGGCCGGGAGCGCGAGAACCTCGCCCAGTTCGCCAAGCGCGCCTACGACAGCCGCCGCCACATTGCGATCTATCCCGAGGGCAACCTGATGGCGCCGGGCGAGCGCGAGCGCTACCGCTCCGGCATCTTCTATCTGTCGCGTGATCTCAATCTGCCGGTGATCCCGGTCGCCACGAGCGTGGGCCTCGTCTGGAATCGCCGCGACTGGTGGAAAAAGCCCGGCCGTGCCGCGATCGAATTCCTGCCGGCGATCGAAGCCGGTCTCGACAAGCAGACCTTCATGCGCCGCCTCGAGGAAGCAGCTGAAGGCGCCAGCGACCGGCTGATCGCGGAGTTCTCGGGTCGCCCCCACACGCCGAGCCAGCTCGTCCTGCGCTCGCAGGGACAGACTGGTAGTATACCGCGAGCTTCGGCGCCCATTACATAGGCTCTCCACGAGCTCTGACAGAAGACACCCGAGACTTGAACTTTGATCAGGGCGTCCGCATGGCCTGTAGCATCGACCTCAGGAGCGCATTCGTTCGAGTGTCACGCGCATCGCTCGGAGGTGTCCAACCATCGGCCGACGATGAAACCCCAAGCGGCAGCAACATCAGGTACGCAGAATCCTCCGGATAGCCGCGTTCGGCCAGGAGCCGCCGCAGATCGGGCCAGCGTTCCCAGTTGCGGACAGTCCTTGCCTCCACGTCCTTCGCTTTGCATTTCACTACGCCGGGCCGTACGAGTTCGCAATCAGTGACACTCGCAACGTCGCCGCCCATCCAGTCTGACAGCGTCCGAGGATCCGCCGGCACCTCATCGAGGCCATAGAGCGCCAGCTTCGTCACCGGCTCAGTGGAGACGACGAGCAACCCTTATAGTTGAAATAGGCATCCTGAACGATGATCCGACCGTCGGCCCGGACGAGCGTGACCACATGCGAGAGTTCGGTATCGGACTCGCCGAAAATGTAGATCCAGGATTCCAAGCCGAACGCCTCGAACAGTTTCATCAGCGTCCAGGCGGTGCCCCCACAGTACACGCCTCGTTCATGATTGAGGAACCGCTCGTAGAGAGTATCAACACTTTTTTGCCAGTAGTCGTCTTCAATGATCAGCTTTCCGTCCGATGCAACGTCGATCCATGACGCTGCCCACCCTCTCAAGATGCTGGTCGCCTCGACCTGACTCAGGTTCGGCTCGGACAGGCCGGGGTTGGCCGTGCAAGCGTCTCGTATCACCTTCGAAGCCCGCATCGCCGCGGCCTCACAGTAGCCGACAGCGCGAACCTGCGCGGGGTCGGCGGCAAGGATGATGGGACGATTGGCAAGGAAGACGCCGCCAACCGCCGCCAGACCGACCGCGACAGCGATTATCAGGGACAGGGCGACGAGCCTACGCATCAATGAACTTTCCTAATCCCAACGAGATCGGGCTTGCAGATCATCACAAAATCTAGCGAACATTCGCAGCCTCGACGAGCGTCAGACGCAACGCGTTCAATAATTTGTCGATATCTCTTGACCTAGATCAATTTCGTCAAGGCATGCCGATCACCGCCCCTCGCGCAGCGCCTTGACGAAGGCCGAGAGGCCGAACAGCCGCTCGCGCTTCAACCGCTCGGCCGTGAGGACCGCCTTCAGC
>JACPVT010000085.1 GCA_016191685.1 Rhodospirillales bacterium
TCGTCGGCGACGTTGATTTTGAACCTGTCAGTCACAAGGCAGGTTGGATCAGCCCTGTGCCGGGCGGTGTCGGGCCGATGACGATTGCGATGCTGTTGGACAACACGGTGGAGTCTGCGAAGCGTCGGGCGGGAATGCTGTAGGAGAGAAGGGCGCTCCCTTGCTCGCAGAACGCGCACGATAAAACTGTGCTCGCTTGGGGAAAGGGCGCGTCTTAGCGCGCACGGGGCGGGTGGGTAAATATCGTTCGCGCAGGGGAGCGCTCCATCCCTCCTACAACTATGAAGTGGAGGGGTAAGACAACAGATGAGTCGGGAACCGAGGCGATTACGAGAGGTGCTCGATCAGGGACAGTTTGCTGTCACGATTGAGTACAATCCCCCCAAAGGCACCAACATCTCTGCCGTGTTAGAGAATGCCAAGCAGTTGGTGGGGCGAGTGCACGGGGTCAACGTGACGGACAACACGGCTGCCGTTGTGCGGGCCGGGTCTCTCCCCGTCTGCCGACTCCTCTACGAACTCGGCCATGATCCGGTGATGCAGATGACCTGCCGTGATCGGAATCGGATTGGGATACAGTCGGATCTCATGGGTGCCTCCATGCTCGGCATCCACAATATTCTGTGCCTCACCGGGGACTATCCGACCGTCGGAGACCATAAAGAAGCGAAGCCGGTCTATGATCTGGACTCCGTCCAAGTCATGCAGCTTGTGCAAGGACTCAACAATGGGCGGGATCTTGTGGGGAACAAGTTAGATGGTGCGACGCAGTTTACCATTGGGGCTGCAGTGACTCCCGAGGCCGATCCGCTGGGTCCCATGCTCGCCAAGTTTGAAGTCAAGGTGAAAGCGGGCGCCCAGTTTTTCCAGACCCAGGCGATTTACCATCCGGAGCAGTTTGCGTCCTTCATGAAAGCGGTACGCTCCTTCAAGGTCAAAGTGCTGGCGGGTATTCTCGTCCTCCGGAATGCCAAAATGGCGGAGTTCATGAATGCGAATATTCCTGGTGTGTCAGTCCCCCAGGAGATGATCGACGAGCTCAGGACTGCCGGCCCCGAGCGCGCGGAGGGCGGATGGGAGACAAGGCATGAGCGCCCAGGGGGCAAGCCGAGGTGCCGGCGGGAAAAACGCGCGGGTTGCCGGTTGGCTCGCAGGCGTCGCGGTCGGAATGGTCGGGCTCGCCTATGCCTCGTCGCCGCTCTACGACCTGTTCTGCCGGACCACGGGTTTCGGCGGCACGCCTGTGGTGGCCCAGCCGGGCGAGCGCCCGGTATTGGACCGGACCGTCACCGTGCGCTTCGATTCCAACGTCGATCCCAACCTGCCTTGGCGCTTCGAGCCGCTCGAGCGCGAGGTCAAGGTCCGGGTGGGCGAGGAGCGACTGGTCCACTACCGCGTGACCAACGTCTCGCAGCGGCCGATCGTCGGGACCTCGGCTTACAACGTCACGCCCGAGCCGGCGGGCCCGTGGTTCAACAAGCTGCAATGCTTCTGCTTCACCGAGCAGTTGCTGCAGCCCGGGCAGTCGCTGGATCTGCCCGTCGTGTTCTTCGTCGATCCCGAGATGGACAAGGATCGGCGCTACGACAACGTCCGCACCATCACGCTCTCCTACACCTTCTTCGAGGCGAAGACGGAGCGGGCGAAGATATTGCTCGGCGGCAGGCCCGCCGACGGAACTGGAAAGGGTGGATGAACATGGCCGAAGGCACACCGAAGCATCCGTATCATCTCGTCGATCCCAGCCCGTGGCCGGCGCTGGGCGCGATCGGTGCGCTGTTGCTGGCCCTGGGCGCCGCCCTGGGGATGCACCCCGACATGTTCGGCAAGGGCGTCGAGGGCGTCGTCAAGGCGGTCCAATGGTGGATCGTGGCGCCGGGCTTCGCGATCATCTTCGCCGTCATGTGGTGGTGGTGGCGCGATGTCATCGTCGAATCGCGCACCTATCACACCGCGGTGGTCCAGCTCGGCCTGCGCTACGGCATGATCCTGTTCATCGCCTCGGAAGTGTTGTTCTTCGCGGCGTTCTTCTGGGCGTTCTTCGACTCGTCCCTTTATCCCGGCTCGCCGGAGATGCCGGTCCGCGCCGAGGCGACCGGCGGCGTTTGGCCGCCCAAGGGCGTCAAGATCATCGCGCCGTTCGACCTGCCGCTGATGAACACGCTGATCCTGCTGCTCTCGGGCACCACGGTCACCTGGGCGCACCACGCCATCGTCGAAGGCAACAAGCGCGATGCCGTGCGCGGCCTGCTCCTGACGGTGGTCCTCGGCGTCTGCTTCACGAGCATCCAGCTCTATGAATATCTGCACGCGCCGTTCGGTTTCCGCGACAACATCTATTCGTCGACCTTCTTCATGGCGACCGGCTTTCACGGCTTCCATGTCTTCGTCGGCACGACATTCCTGCTCGTCTGCCTGTTCCGTGCCCAGGCCGGCCAGTTCAAGCCCAAGCAGCATTTCGGCTTCGAGGCTGCCGCCTGGTACTGGCACTTCGTCGACGTGGTCTGGCTGTTCCTGTTCTTCTGCATCTACTGGTGGGGCGCCGGGAACGCGCCGATTGCGCTGCACTGACCGCCTGAAGCGGACTATCCTTGGAACCGCCGGGCAATCCCCGGCGGTTCGCCATTTGGGAGCAAGAGATGGCCGAGTGGCCGCGTCAATCGCCGCCTGACGTTGCGCTCCGCGGCGCCTGCCCGCGCTGCGGCCGCGGCCGGCTGTTCGGCGGCCTGCTCACCGTCGTCGACCGCTGCTCGGTGTGTGACCTCGATCTGCGCGGCAACGATGCCGGCGATGGACCGGCGGTGTTCGTGATCCTGGGATTGGGCGCCATCATCATGATCGGCGTGTTCTGGGTCGAGTTCCACTATGAGCCGCCGTGGTGGCTGCACGTTCTCCTCTGGGGGCCGCTCACCTTCGGCCTGGCCGTCTGGATGCTGCGCTTCCTGAAAGCGTTGCTGATTGCCCAGCAGTACACGCACCGCTCGACCGCGCTCGACGACGAGTAGGGTACCGTGATGATCAGGTTGAGGCCGGCCCTGTGGCCAACGCTCATTTCACTGCCGATTCTCGTGCTCTCGCTGGGGCTGGGCGTCTGGCAGCTCGAACGCCGCGAGTGGAAACGCGACATCCTCGATCGCCTTGCCATCAACCAGGCGGCGGCGCCGCTCACGCTCGACGAGCTGCTGCGCGGCGACCCGCTGCGCCATGAATACGGCCGCGTGAAAGTCGCGGGCGCCTTCGAGCACGGCAAGGAATTCCATCTCGCCGCCCGCAGCCTCAAGAACAAGGTCGGCCTCCAGGTCGTGACGCCGCTCCGCACCGACGACGGGCGGGTCGTGCTGTTCGACCGCGGCTGGATTCCCTCGGACAAGAAGGAGCCCGCGCAGCGAGCCCAGGGCCAGGTCGCCGGCCGGATGGAACTCACGGGCATCGTCCGCCGCAGCCAGGAACGCCGGCAGTACGCGCCGGAAAACGTGCCGGACAAAAACGTCTGGTTTCACGTCGACGTACCTCTGATGCGCCGGCTCGCGGGCGCGCCATCCGATCCCAAACTCGATGCCTTCTTCCTCGACGCCAATGCCGCGCCCAATCCGGGCGGTGTGCCGATCGGTGGCCAGACGCGTCTCGACATTCCCAACGACCATCTGCAGTACGCCATTACCTGGTTCCTGATCGCGCTGGCGCTGGCGGGCGTCTATCTCGCCTATCACTGGGAGAACGGACGGCTCGAGATCGCCGGCCGGACGAAGCGCAAGCCATGATCGTGAACGACCCGTACGCCGAACTGGAGCGCCGGTTCGCGCGCATGAGTGCGGTCAACCGGGCCGGCGCGATCCTGAACTGGGACCGCTCGACCATGATGCCGGATGGTGCCAGCGGAGATCGCGCCGACCAGCTCGCCACCCTCGGCGTCATCGCGCATGAGCTGATCACCGCGCCTGACATGCCCGATCTGCTGGCGCGGGCGGAGGAGGGGCGGGCCTCGCTCGGCCGCTGGCAGGCGGCCAACCTGCACGAGATGCGCCGCTCCTGGGTGCACGAGAGCGCCCTGCCGGCCGATCTCGTCGAGGCCCGGTCGCGCGCCTGCAACGCCTGCGAGCATGCCTGGCGCGAGGCCAGGAAGAACGCCGACTTCAAGGCGCTGCTGCCGACGCTTGCCGAAGTGCTGGCGATCATGCGCCGGGTCGGCGAGGCCAAGGCCGCCGCCCTCGGCACCTCGCTCTACGATGCGCTGCTCGACGAGTTCGAGCCGGGTGGCCGGTCGGCGCGCATCGACGTGCTGTTCGACGAGCTGCGCGCCTTCCTGCCGGGGCTGCTCGGGCGCGTGCTCGAGCGCCAGCAGCGCGAACCCGCGCCGCTCGTTCTCGACGGGCCGTTTCCGGTCGAGGCCCAGCGCCGGCTGGGCGAGGAGCTGATCCGCATCATCGGTTTCGATTTCCATCACGGCCGGCTCGACGTGTCGGCCCATCCCTTCACCGGCGGCACCGCCGACGACGTGCGCATCACCACGCGCTACGACGAGGCCGATTTCGCCCGCTCCCTGATGGGCGTGCTGCACGAGACGGGTCACGGGCTCTACGAGGCCGGGCTGCCGCGCGAGTGGCGGCGCCAGCCGGTCGGCAACGCGCGCGGCATGGTGCTGCACGAGAGCCAGTCGCTGCTGATGGAAATGCAAGCCTGCCGCAGCGATGCCTTCGTCGAGTTCGCCGCCCCGCGCATGCGTGCGGCCTTCGGCAAGTGCGGCCCGGCCTGGACCGAGGCCAACATCCACCGCCTCTACACGCGGGTGGCGCCGGGCTTCATCCGCGTCGATGCCGACGAGGTCACCTATCCGTTGCACATCATGCTGCGCTATCGCCTGGAGCGCGCGATGCTGGCGGGCGACCTCGCGTTGCCCGACCTGCCGGGCGCCTGGAATGACGGCATGCGGGAGTTGCTGGGTATCGCACCGCCCGACGCCGCCCTGGGCTGCCTGCAAGACATCCATTGGCCCGACGGCGGTTGGGGCTATTTCCCGACCTACACGCTGGGCGCCCTGGCGGCGGCCCAACTCTTTGCCGCGGCCCGCCGGGCCGTGCCGGGACTGCTGCAGGCCATCGGAAAGGGCGATTTTGCACCCCTGCTGGGCTGGCTGCGGGCCAATGTGCACGCCAAGGGCTCGATTGCTGGGACCGACGAGATCCTGACCGAGGCCACCGGCTCGGCGCTTGGCGTCGCCGCCTTCAAGGCGCATCTGGAAAGCCGTTACCTCTCGGCGTAAGAGGGAGCCATGCTCGACCTGCGCCCCAACTGCGAATGCTGCGACAAGGACCTGCCCAACGGCGCGTCCGACGCCCTGATTTGCACCTTCGAGTGCACATTCTGCGCCGATTGCGCCCGAACTCGCCTGGGCGGCCATTGCCCGAACTGCGGCGGCGATCTGGTCAAACGCCCGACCCGCCCCGAGAAGATGCTGGCCAAGTATCCGGCCTCCACCAAGCGAGTCCGCAAGGATCACGAGGCCTGCCGCCAGGTCGCGTAACCGGAGTTTCCTCTTGCACTACATCAGCACCCGCCACGGCTCGCAGGGGAATCCCGCGCCGCTGGGCTTCGAAGACATCATGCTCGCAGGCCTTGCCCGCGACGGCGGCCTCTATCTGCCGTCCGCATGGCCGCAGTTCTCGACGGCCGAGATCGCCGCGCTCAAAGGCCTGCCCTATGTCGAGCTCGCCTTCCGGATCATGCGGCCCTTCGTCGGCGACACTTTCGACGAAGCGACCTTCCGCCGCCTGATCGGCGAGGCCTATGCCTCGTTCGAGACCCCGGAGGTCGCACCGCTGAAGCCGCTGGGCGATTCGGGCATGCACCTGCTCGAGCTTTTCCACGGCCCGACGCTCGCTTTCAAGGACGTGGCGCTGCAGCTCCTCGGCCGAATGCTCGACCACACCCTTACCCGCAAGAGCCAGCACGCCACCATCGTCGGCGCCACGTCGGGCGATACCGGCTCGGCCGCCATCGAGGCGGTGCGCGACCGCAAGACGATCGACATCTTCATGCTGTTTCCGCGCGGCCGGGTGAGCGAGGTTCAGCGCCGGCAGATGACGACGGTGGCGGCGCCCAACGTGCACAACATCGCGGTCCAGGGCACGTTCGACGACTGCCAGGACCTCGCCAAAGCCTGCTTCAACGATCTCGCCTTCCGCGATCGCCACGCGCTGACCGCCGTGAACTCGATCAACTTCGCCCGCGTGATGGCCCAGATCGTCTATTACTTCTGGGCGGCCTTGAAGCTCGGCGCGCCGGAGCGGCCGGTGGCCTTCACCGTGCCCAGCGGCAATTTCGGCAATGTCTATGCCGGCTACGCCGCCAGGCAGATGGGCCTGCCGATCTCGCACTTCGTGGTCGGCACCAACAGCAACGACATCCTGGCGCGTTTCTTCGAGAGCGGCGTCATGACGACGACCGAGGTCGTGCCGACTTTCAGCCCGAGCATGGACATCCAGATCTCCAGTAATTTCGAGCGCCTGCTGTTCGATCTCTACGACCGCAACGGCGTCACCCTGGCCGATGCCATGACCGCCTTCCGCAGCACCGGTACGCTGAAAGTCGGCGCCAATGCGCTGGCTGGGATACGTCAGCTCTTCGACGCCGGCCGGGTCGACGAGCCCGGTACGCTCGCCGCCATCGCCGATTGCCGCCGCCGCTTCGGCGAGACCATCGATCCGCACACCGCGGTGGGCTACGTCGTGGCCCAGCGGCACCGCCGCGATCCGGCCGTGCCGATGGTCGTCCTGGCGACGGCGCATCCGGCGAAGTTCCCCGATGCCGTCGAGAAGGCGACCGGCGAGCGGCCGCCTCTGCCGGCACGCCTCGGCGATCTCATGGATCGCGCCGAGCGGGTCGACGGGCTGCGCAACGATATCGTGGCGCTGAAGGCCCTGATCGACGAGCGACGGGCGATGGCCGCCGCCCCCGCGGCGCGGAGCAAGGTACGCACATGAGCGAGGTCAAGGTCACTACCCTCGGCAATGGCCTGCGCGTCGCCGTCGACGAGATGCCGGAAGTCGAATCTGCCTCGCTCGGCATCTGGGTCGCCTGCGGCACGCGGCACGAAAGCGCCGAGCTGAACGGCATGGCCCACATGCTGGAGCACATGGCTTTCAAGGGCACCAGGACCCGCAGTGCCCGCGCCATCGCCGAGGAAATCGAGAACGTCGGCGGCAGCCTCAACGCCTACACCGGCCGCGAGATCACCGCCTACCACGCCTCGGTGCTCAAGGAGGACGTAGCGCTGGGTGTCGAGATGATCTCGGACATCCTGCGCAATTCGGTGTTCGATCCCGACGAGCTGCAGCGCGAGCGCGGCGTCATCCTGCAGGAGATCGGCCAGGCGCTCGACACACCCGACGACCTGATCTTCGACCAGTTCCAGGAAACCGCGCTGCCCGGCCAGCCGCTCGGCCGGCCGGTGCTGGGCACGGCCGAGTCGGTCGAGGCCATCGGCCGCGACGATCTCTTCGCCTATCTCGCCCGTCACTACACGGCCTCCAACATGGTCCTGTCAGCGGCCGGCCGCGTCGAGCACGACCGCATCGTCGACCTCGCCGAGAAGCATTTCGGCTCGGTGCCGCAGACACCGGCCAATGCCGTTGCACCCGCGCCCCTGCGCTATGTCGGTGGCGACGGTCGCGAAGCCCGCGTGCTTGAGCAAGCCCATCTCGTGCTGGGCTGCGAAGGCATCGGCTATCGCGATCCCGATTATTTCGCGCTCGCCATCTACTCGACCCTGTTCGGCGGCGGCATGTCCTCGCGCCTGTTCCAGCGCATTCGCGAGGAGCGGGGGCTGGTCTACGGCATCCACTGCTTCAACACCGCCTATGCCGACGGCGGCCTGTTCGGCATCTATGCCGGCACGGGCGAGGACGATCTCGCCGAGCTGGTGCCGGCGGTGTGCGAGGAATTCGTCGGCGTCGCCGATACGGTGCACGAGGCTGAACTGGTGCGCGCCCGCAACCAGATCAAGGCCGGCACCCTGATGGCGTTGGAATCGAGCGGTGCGCGCTGCGAGCAGGCGGCGCGCCACCTCATCGTCCATGGCCGGTCGATCCCCTATGCCGAGATCGTGTCGCGCATCGAGGCCGTCGACCAGGATGCGGTGCGCCGCGTCGCGCGCCGGCTGCTGAAGGGCGATCTGACCCTGGCGGCGCTGGGCCCGATCGACGCCCTCGAAACCCTCGACCGCATCGCCGCACGGCTGGCAGCTTAATTTTCTGGACCGCGAGCGTCCCGCTCGCTCATGAGCGAGCGGGACGCTCGCGGTCCGAAAGACCAGAGCAAACCGTTCTAATGCCGCTCGTCGTTGCGTGCAGGGGCGGCGGCGGGGACGGGGTTCGTGCTGCGGGCGCCGCTGATCAGGCCCGCCGTGGCCTGCGGGGCCGGGTTGCGCGGCGGGACGCCGATCGCGGCGCGTTCGACGACCTTGAGCACTTCGGCGCTGCGACGGATGAGATTGTAGCGCAGGCCGGTGTAGAGGCTCACCGGGAACGGCATCCGGGCATCGAAGTCGATGATCAGCACCACGCGCGTCTCGTCGGTCTGGTTCTTCACCCAGTGCTCGCGCGTGTCGTCGAACACCAGCGGCTTGCCTTCTTCCCAGAAGAAGTGGTGGCCGCCGATCTCGATCCAGCACTTCTCCGGTTCGGTCGGCACGATCAGCGGATAGTGGAAGCGCACCACGCCGGCCGCCGAGCCACGGTGCGGCTCGATCTCGGCGCGGCCGTGCAGGATGCTGAACAGCGCGGTGTGCACGCCCGGGATCTTGTTGATCGCGGCCATGGTGTCGGGCACCGCCGCGGCGTTCTCCTTCACGTCGTGGCCCATCAGCTTCAGCAGGAAGGTGCGCCACGCCCGGCCGGCCACGTAGAGGTCGCGCGGATGGACCTCGTGCAGCGCCGGGATTTCCTCATGATGGCTCAACAGGTATTCCAGATCCGCCTTGATCTTGGCGTGGCTCTTCTTGAGTTCGCCCAGGACCGGGAACGACCGCATCGCGTCCTCGCCGGCCAGCGGCAGCTTGGGCATGTTACGCAGGATCATGTCCGACATCTTGAGGTTGAAATCCTCGATCGGCTGCTGCGGCACCCAGATGTGCTTGGTCAGATAGAAGCGGCCCTTGTGCCCTATGCCTTGGGGAGACTCATTTGCCATGATCAGGATCCTGACAGGGTAAAATCCGGTTCAAGATTCATACTCCCGATTTGCCTTGCCGTGACGGGACAATTGACGCGGCAGCCGCGACTGACAGTCTCAATTTCCTACGTCAAGCCTCGGAAAACATGTAACAATTCTAAACCTACGTTACTATGGCGCCAAGATGTTCCGTTTCGCCGATGTTCCCCTGTCGCTGTCGGGGATGACCCGGATCGCCGGCCGGCGCGTTTTCCTGCGCGCCCCGAGCATGGACGACTGGGCCGAATGGGCCGAATTACGGGCCCGCAGCAGGGCCTTTCTCACGCCCTGGGAGCCTACCTGGCCGGAGGATTCGCTGGGGCGCGACCATTTCCGCCGCCGGCTGCGCCAGCAGGTCCGGGAATGGCGGGCGGGCGAGGCCTACGGGTTGTTCGTCTTCACCAACGACACCCGCCGGCTGGTCGGCGGCATCAACCTCAGCAATGTCCGGCGCGGCGTCGCCCAGGCCGCCGCGGTCGGCTACTGGATGGGCCAGCCCTACGCCGGCCAGGGGCTGATGACGGACGCGCTCCGGGCCACGCTGCCGTTCGTTTTCGACGAGCTCAGATTGCACCGGCTGGAGGCCGCCTGTCTTCCGCACAACGAACCCTCCAAGGGGGTGCTGGCCAAGGTCGGCTTCCACGAGGAGGGCCTCGCCCGGCAATATCTGCGCATCAACGGCCAGTGGGCGGATCACCTGCTGTTCGCCTTGCTGCGCGCCGACTACGATCAGCTCCTGAGAAAGACCCGTTAGACGGGCGGGAGGGCCAATGCGCGACCTGACACCGACCACCATCACCCAGGCCTTCGCCGACTATGCGCGCAACGCGCCGTCGGCCCGCACGCGTGACCTGATGGTCTCGCTCGCCAGCCACCTCCACAGCTTCGTGCGCGACAACAAGGTGACTCAGGACGAGTGGATGGCGGCCATCGACGTGGTGACGCGCGCGGCCAAGTTCACCGACGACAAGCGCAACGAGTTCATCCTGCTCTCCGACCTGCTTGGCATCTCCTCGCTGGTCGACATGGTGAACGCCACCGACTCCGGCACGACGTCGTCGCTGCTGGGACCCTTCCTCATCGAGGGCGCGCCCGAGCTGGCCAACGGCGGCGACATGTGGCGCGGCCAGGAGGGCGAGCCGCTGGTGGTGAGCGGCAAGGTCGTCGACGAGAAGGGCAAGCCCGCCAAGGGCACGGTGCTGGCGCTGTGGCAGAATGCCGGCAACGGGCTCTATGCCCAGCAGGACTCCAAGCAGGCGCCGACCAACTATCACGCACGGCTCAAGGTCGCCGACGACGGCAGCTTCGCCTTCTCGACGGTGCGGCCGGTCGCCTACCAGGTGCCCTACGACGGCCCGGCCGGCGACATGCTGCGCGCGCTCGGCCGCGACGCGTGGCGGCCGGCTCACCTGCACATGATGATCCATGCGCCGGGCCACAAGCCGCTGATCACCATGTTCTTTCCCGAGGACGACAAGTACCTCGACAGCGACGCCGTGTTCGGCGTGCGGGTGCCGCTGGTGCTGCCGTTTGCCAGGGCGACCGACCGCAAGGCGCTGCCGGCCAACCTGGCGGCGCGCGAGACGCTGCCGCTGCCGGTGTGGACGGCAAAGCTCGATCTCACCCTGCCCGCGGGCTGATGCGTCTAGTCGCCGTCCGCGGCGTCGCCAAGGTTTTTGCCAACGGCGTGAAAGCGCTGGACGGTGCATCACTCGACGTCGAGGTCGGCGAGTTCCTGAGCGTGCTGGGACCGTCGGGCTGCGGCAAGTCCACCTTGCTCCGCCTCATCGCCGGGCTCACGTCGCCGACTGCCGGCGAGATCGATTGGCCTCACGGCAAGACCGATCTCGGGTTCGTCTTCCAGGAGCCGACGCTGATGCCGTGGGCGACCGCGCTCGCCAATGTCGAGTTGCCCCTGAAACTCCGCGGCATCGGGCGCGGCGAACGCGAGGCGCGGGCGGCCGAGGCGCTCGGCCACGTCGGCCTCGCGGGCTTCGAACGCACCTGGCCACGCGAACTCTCGGGCGGCATGAAGCAGCGGGTCGCCATCGCGCGTGCCTTGGCGATGGAACCGGCGATCCTGCTGATGGACGAGCCCTTCGCCGCCCTCGATGAGATCACGCGCCGCCGGCTCAACACCGACCTGCTCGAGCTGTGGCAGCGCACGCGCTTCACCGCGGTGTTCGTGACGCACTCGGTGTTCGAATCGGTATTCCTGTCGCAGCGCATTGCCGTGATGAGCCAGCGGCCGGGCCGCGTGCTGTCGGAACTCGCCATTCCGGCGCCCTATCCGCGCACCGAAGCCTTCGGCACCTCGGCCGACTACGCCGCCTTGTGCCGACTCGCCTCGTCGCACCTAAGCGAAGCGATGGCGGCATGAGCGCAATGGCGTGCGTGCGCAGCCCCCTCACCCAAAGGGCGAAGGTTACTTCGCCCGATCTCCCCCTAGCGGGGGAGAGGAGCATGAGGGATGCCTTCTTCATGTTCCTCTCCCCCTTGGGGGAGAGGCTAGGTGAGGGGGACGACGCACCATGACCGCCCGCTTCATCGCGCCGGTCGTCATGGGCCTCGTTATGCTCGTCCTGTGGGAGGCCGTCGTGCGGCTGGCCGAGATCCCGCCCTACGTCCTGCCCAGTCCGCTCGTGGTCGCGCGGACCGTCGTGACCGACTGGGGCAACTCGTTTAGTATTAAACGAGTTGGTAAAATTAATGAGCTGATCCAGTTGATCCGGAATTTCACAATGCCAATCTATATTTAAAATTAGCGCTATATATTCGAACTTGATCTGTAACTTTTTAATCGACCTGTCGCTGCTGATCTGCGCCTGGCTGGTGGCGTTCTTCCCGATCCTGTCCAACACCATCCTCGGCCTGCGTTCGGTCGACCATAATCTGCTGGCCCTGTTCGAGCTCTACGGCGCCGGCCGCTGGAAGACCCTGATCCACCTGCGCCTGCCGGCCGCTCTTCCATACTTCCTGGGTGGGCTCCGCATCTCCGGCGGCCTGGCGCTGATCGGCGCCGTGGTGGCGGAGTTCGTGGCCGGCACCGGCGGCAATGCCTCGGGGCTCGCCTACCGCATCCTCGAGGCGGGCTACCAGCTCAGGATCCCGCGCATGTTCGCGGCCCTGGTGCTGATCTCGGCCGCCGGCATCGCGATCTACCTGCTGCTGTCACTGCTGTCATACCTGCTGCTGCGCCGCTGGCATGAGAGCGCGACGGACGAGAATTAAGTTGCAGGTTCAGCAAGAAGTCGGGTGAGAAGCCCGCCGTTTTTGGCGTTCCGGAACCGGGCTCGCTATCTGAGGCCGGCGAGAAAGCTCTCGACCAGCGGCGCCCAAACCGAGGCGCCATCGGCGCTGCCGGCGAGGCTGTGGCCGTCGCGTCCGAACGCGCCGACCGGCCTGAAAGCGGCCTTCCCGCCCGCTGCGTCGTAGGCGGCGGCCATGCGCCGGGCGAGGGCTGGCTCGAAGAAGCTGTCGTTCTCGGCGTAGATCCAGAGCAGCGGCACGCGGGCCGTGGCGCCGTACCTCGCCGCGGCCTGGACGAGCGCCTCGGGCGTGCAATTGCCGATGCCGCCGCCTGCCAGCTTCTGGTGGCCGCCGCGGCCGCCGGCGAAGTTGATCATGCCCGGGACGCCCGGCGGGTTGCGGCTGGACAGCGCCACCGCGGCCCAGCCGCCGGCGGACTGGCCGACCACGAGGGTGCGGTCGGGCGCGACGTAGGGCTGGGTGCGCATGAAGTCGATCGTGGCCTGGATGTCGGCGGCGCTCTGCAGGCCGGCGCCGTAGTAGTCGGGCTTGCTGCAACTGCCGTAGCCCTCGGCCCAGCCGCCGCCGGTCTCGCCGTAGCCGCGCCGGAGCGGGAGCGCCACGACGTAGCCGCGGGCCAGGAACCATGACGACAGCGCCGAGTAGCGCGGCGGCTCCATCTTGGCGCGCTGCGAGCCGTCCGCCGGCGAGCCGTGATTGATGACGGCCAGCGGCTGCCGCGCCTCGCCCGCCGGCCGCATCACCCGCGCGACCAGGGTCGAGCCGCCGGGGCCGGGGGCGCGCACGATCTGTTCGCGCTGCTGCGCCGCCGCGGGCCAGATGAACGCAAAGACGAGCAGCAAGGCGGCGAGGGGACCGAGGCGCATCGATCCTCTCCTAGCGGCCGCTGCGGCGGGCCGGGCGACCGCCGCCCGAACCGGTGCGCACGCCGCGGAACACCCGCGAGTGTTGCATCTTGCCGAGGTGTACACCCGCGTTGGCGCCGGCGGCCTGGCCCGGCAATTCGAGTTCGTTGATCTCGAGACGGCGGATCTCGTCGCGGATGCGGGCGGCCTCCTCGAACTCTAGGTTGGCGGCAGCGTCGCGCATCCGCTTCTCGAGGTCGGCGATATGGCTGCGGAGATTATGGCCGACCAGATGGACGTCGCCCGAGACGCCGGTATCGACCGTGTAGTGGTCGCGTTCGGCGGTCGACTGCAGGATCTCGGAGATGTTCTTCTTGATCGAAGCCGGGGTGATGCCGTGCGCCACGTTGTAGGCGGTCTGCTTGGCGCGGCGGCGGTCGGTCTCGGCCATCGCGTACTTGATCGAGTCGGTCATCTTGTCGGCATAGAGAATGACCCGGCCCTCGACGTTGCGCGCGGCGCGGCCGATCGTCTGCACCAGCGACGTCGGCGAGCGCAGGAAGCCCTCCTTGTCGGCGTCGAGGATGGCCACCAGCGCGCATTCGGGGATGTCGAGGCCCTCGCGCAGGAGATTGATGCCGACCAGCACGTCGAAGGCGCCGAGGCGAAGATCGCGGATGATTTCTATGCGCTCCAGCGTGTCGATGTCGGAATGCAGGTAGCGGCAGCGGATGCCGGCCTCGTGCAGGTACTCGACCAGGTCCTCGGCCATGCGCTTGGTCAGCACCGTGACCAGCACGCGCTGGGCCTTCTTCGCGCAGTCCTTGCACTCGGCGATCAGGTCGTCGACCTGCTTCTCGACCGGCCGGATGATGACCGTGGGATCGATCAGGCCGGTCGGCCGGATGATCTGCTCGATGAAGGCGCCCTGGGTGCGTTCCATTTCCCACGGACCCGGGGTGGCGCTGACGAACATGGTCTGCGGCCGGAGCGCCTGCCATTCCTCGAACTTCAGCGGCCGGTTGTCGATCGCCGAGGGCAGGCGGAAGCCGAATTCGGCCAGCACGCTCTTGCGGTTGAAGTCGCCGCGGAACATGCCGCCGATCTGTGGCACCGTGACGTGGCTCTCGTCGACCACCAGAAGCGAATTCTCGGGGAAGTATTCGAACAGCGTGGGTGGCGGTTCGCCCGGCTTGCGGCCGGTGAGATAGCGCGAGTAGTTCTCGATGCCGGCGCAGGCGCCGGTGGTTTCCATCATCTCGATGTCGAAGATGGTGCGCTGCTCCAGCCGCTGCGCCTCGAGCAGCCGGCCGGCGCGGTTGAACTCGTCGAGCCGCTGCTTGAGGTCGGTCTTGATCTGCTGGATCGCGTGCTGCATCGTCGGACGCGGCGTCACATAATGGCTGTTGGCATAGACGACGATATCGGAGAGCGTCGCGGTCTTCTCGCCGGTCAGCGGATCGAACTCGACGATCGAATCGATTTCGTCGCCGAACAGTTCGATGCGCCACGCCTTGTCCTCGTAGTGGGCGGGGAACAGATCGACGGTGTCGCCGCGCACCCGGAAGGTGCCGCGCTGGAAGGCGTTGTCGTTCCTCTTGTACTGCTGCTCGACGAAGCGGCGGAGCAGGGTGGAGCGGTCGACCTTCTCGCCCTTGGACAGGCGGAAGGTCATCGACTGGTAGTTCTCCAGCGGCCCGATGCCGTAGATGCACGAGACCGAGGCCACGATGATCACGTCGTCGCGCTCCATCAGGGCGCGCGTCGCGGAGTGGCGCATGCGGTCGATCTGCTCGTTGATCGACGAATCCTTCTCGATGTAGGTGTCGGAGCGCGGCACATAGGCCTCGGGCTGGTAGTAGTCGTAGTAGGAGACGAAATACTCGACCGAGTTCTCGGGAAAAAAGCCCTTCATCTCGCCGTAAAGCTGCGCCGCCAGCGTCTTGTTGGGCGCCAGGATCAGTGTCGGGCGCTGCACGTTCTGGATCACCTGCGCCATCACGCCCAGCAGCACCTGGTCGCGCTCGCCGCTCGACACGCCTTCGAGCAATTGGCGGATCGCCTCGGGCTGATCGCCGGCGGGCGTGTAATCCGACACCAGCTTGAAGGGCTTGCCGCCGACCGACTCGGGCCGCCGCTGGATGTACGGCATCGGGAGCGGCATGGTCGCGACTGCGAGATTCTTTGGGGGCATGGCCTGCATTATATGATGCGCGACCGGCGCTCCGGCAATGCTAGCGTCGCCGGCCGTCATGCCCGACCTGTTGACTGCTTCCTTCCTGATTTCCGCCGCCGTTGCCTGCATTGCAGGCATGGTGCGCGGCTTTGCAGGCTTTGGTGCAGCCATGCTGATGACACCGATTTTTTCCGCCCTCTACGGGCCGGCGGCCGGTGTGGCGCTCTGCCTGCTGCTCGAGATTGCAGTCGCCCTGCCGCTGCTGCCGGCGGTGTTGCGCCTGGTCGACTGGCGGCGCATCGGTCTCCTGCTGCTGGCCGCGGCCGTCGGCGTGCCGTTCGGCAATTTTACCCTGACCCAGGTCGAGCCCGAGCCGATGCGCTGGGCGATCTCGGCCATCGTCCTGTCGGCGGTCGTCCTGCTGGCGAGCGGCTGGCGGTTCCGCGGCCAGCCGCGCACGGCGACGACTCTCGCCGCCGGCGCCAGCAGCGGTTTCCTCAACGGCCTGTCGGGCATGGCCGGCCCGCCGATTGCGTTCTATTACCTCGCCGGCCACGACACAGCAGCGCACGTTCGCGCCAACCTCACGACCTACTTCGTCTTCGTCGACCTCGCGGCGATCGCCATGTTCGCCTCGCGCGGTCTGATCGGATGGGACACCGGCGTGCACGGCCTCCTTCTTGCCCCCGCGGTGATGCTGGGCGGCGTGCTGGGCGAGCGTCTGTTTCCGCTGGCCAGCGAGCGGTTCTACCGAAGGCTCGCGCTGGCGCTGCTGGTGGGCGTCGCTCTGGGTTCGTTGATGCTATAAGGCTCGACATGATGATTTGGGACAAGATCGTGGAAGGCATGAACGGTCTCGGCATCGCCGAGCTGTTGGGCCTGTCCGCGCCCGCCGCGGACGACGGCGCCCATCCCGGCCTGCGCCAGATCGGTTTCACCATCGGCGTCATCGCGCTCGGCGCCAAGATGGCGCGGGTCGACGGCGACGTCTCGGCGGCCGAGGTCGCGGCGTTCCGCGAGTTCTTCCACGTGCCGCCCGGCGAGGAGGCCAACGTCCAGCGCTTCTTCGACCTCGCCAAGCGCGACGCCGGGGGCTTCGAGACCTACGCGCGGCAGGTCGCGGCGCTCTTTCCCGACGCGCCCGAGATCCTCGAGAACGTCATCGAAGGCCTGTTCAGCATTGCCCGATCGGACGGCGAGATCGACGCGGCGGAGGCCGACTATCTCGCCAAGGTCGCGCGCATCTTCGGGCTCGAGAGTTCCCGCTTCGAGCGCGCCAAGGCCGCCGCGCTGGGCGTGATGGAATGCGAGCCCTGCGTCGTTCTCGGCATCGACCCGCTGGCGACCGACGAGCAGATCCGCGAGGCGTGGCTGCGCCAGGTTCGCGCCAACCACCCCGACAAGCTGATGGCACAGGGCCTGCCCGAGGAGGCCATTGCCATGGCCACCCGCAAGCTCGCCCTGATTAACGACGCCTATGACCGCCTGCGCCGGCAGCGCGGCCTGGTCGCCGCCTGAGCGTGAAACTCGTCGATCTGCCGTCGCCGAACCAGGCGCCGCGGCCCGACGGTGCGATCGTCGATGTGCTGGTGCTGCATTACACCGAACTGCCGCTGCAGGAGTCGCTCGACATCCTCCGCGACGGCGCGCGCGAGCAGCGCGTGAGTTCGCACTTCGTCCTGGCCGAGGACGGCACGGCCTATCGCCTGGTGCCGGAGGATCGCGTCGCCTGGCACGCCGGCCGCTCGCATTGGCGCGGCCGCGAGGCGCTGAACACAACGTCGATCGGCATCGAGATCGTGAACCTGCACGGCGATCGCCACGATTATCCGCCAGGCCAGGTCGCGGCTTTGATTGAACTCTGCAAGGACATCCTGGCGCGCCATCCGGCGATCGAACCACGCAATGTCGTGGGCCATTCCGACGTCGCGCCCAGGCGGAAGATCGATCCCGGCCTGCGCTTTCCGTGGGCGGCCCTGGCCGCGGCGGGCGTCGGGCTCTGGCCAAAGGCCGGCGGGCGCCCTCTCGACGGCGACTTCCACAAGGCCCTCCAGCGCTACGGCTATGCGCCCCCGATCGCGGTGCCGCCCAAGGACATCGTGAAGGCCTTCCAGCGCCATTTCCGGCCGGCCCGGGTCGACGGCATGGCCGACCCCGAGACGCGCGCCCTGCTGGCCGACCTGCTTGACCAGGTCAGGGGAGCCGCCTAGCTAGGGCCGTGGGTCAGACGGCTGGATGGCTGCGCTGTCGCGGGCAACCGCGGCGGTGAGGAAAGTCCGGGCTCCACGGAGACACGGTGCCGGCTAACGGCCGGCGGGGGCGACCCCAGGGAAAGTGCCACAGAAAACAGACCGCCAGCCCGGTTCGCCGGGAAGGCAAGGGTGAAACGGTGGGGTAAGAGCCCACCGCGCGACCGGTAACGGAAGCGGCACGGCAAACCCCACCGGGAGCAAGACCAAATAGGGGCGGCACGCCGGGCAACCGGCAGCGGTGTTTCCGCGCCGCCGCCCGGGTCGGTCGCGTGAGGCGTTCGGCAACGGACGTCCCAGAGGAATGGCCATCCATCGTCCCGGCTTGCCGTGGGCGAGGACAGAACCCGGCTTACAGGCCGTCTGACCCGCTTTTGCTGCTCGAATCGGGCAAATTCTCAACCCATTGTGGTTTTTTGCCATGAGTGCACAATAGATATTGTGGCTAAGGTCTTCAGATTCCTCACCGAATCCCGCTTTTCGACATTGCTTCCCTGAATTTCCCATGATATCCCATACTATCCCGTAAGCAGGGAACCGCAGGGGCGTGGGGCACCTGTCGTGGATTTAGGGGGACAGGGTCGTGGCCTTTCGGTCCGAAATCCTGATCAAGCTCGACAAGAAAGGCAGGGTCCTGTTGCCCGCCGCCTTCCGCGACGAGCTGCCGGCCGACGACCGCGGCGCTTTCGTCCTCTATCACTCACCCAATGTGCCGGGCGTCGTGAACGGAAACTCGCGCCTGGGTTTCGACGCCATGCTCGACCGGCTCCGCATCGAAGCGCTGGGCCCCAAAGGTTCGCTGAAGGTGGCGCTCGACGACGAGGCTTTCGATCCTGCCGGCTATCTCTCTGCCAGTGCCCGCACCATCGCCATGGAGCCCGACGGCCGCTTCTCGCTGCCGGCCGAATTCTCGCAGGCGCTCGAAGTCGATGACGGCGTCATGCTGGTCGGCAAGGGCGACAAGTTCCAGATGTGGAATCCCCGGCGTTGGCAGGCCCGCCGCGACGGCGATCGCGACAAGATGGCAGCTTTCGTACGCGGCCTCGGTGGAGGCGACGCATGAGCGGCGTCGGTGGGCACGTTCCCGTCCTGGCGCGCGAGGTGATCGACGCGCTGCAGCCGCGCGACGGCGGCCGCTATGTCGACGGCACCTTCGGTGCCGGCGGCTATACCGCGGCCATGCTCGATCGAGCCGACTGCCAGGTGTTCGCCATCGACCGTGATCCCGATGCCATCGCCGCCGGGCAGGCCATGGCCACCCGCTACGCGCCGCGGTTGCGTCTGATCGAAGGCCGCTTTGGCGACATGGCCGAGCTGCTGTCCGCCGAAGGCGTCGGCGATGTCGACGGCGTGGCGCTCGATCTTGGCGTCTCGTCGCTGCAGTTCGACCGCGCCGAACGCGGTTTCTCCTTCCGCGGTGACGGTCCGCTCGACATGCGCATGGAGAAGCGCGGCGCATCGGCGGCGGACCTCGTGAATGACGCCGACGAGGCCGAACTCGCCGACATCTTCTGGCGCTACGGCGAGGAGCGGCGCAGCCGCCGCGTTGCGCGTGCCATCGTCGAGGCGCGCAAGGCCAAGCGGATCGAGACGACCGGCGAACTGGCCGAGATCGTCCGTCGCGCCGTCGGTCCATCGGCCAAGGACGAGAGCGACCCTGCGACACGGGCCTTCCAGGCGCTGCGCATCGCGGTGAATGACGAATTGGGCGAACTGGAGCGCGGCCTTGCCGCTGCCGACTCCGTCCTGGCGCCGGGCGGCCGCCTGGCCGTGGTGTCGTTCCATTCGCTGGAGGACCGCGCGGTCAAGGAATACGTGCGCCTCAGGGCTGGCCGCACGCCGAGCCCGTCGCGCCACGCGCCGCCGAGCACGGTCAAACGGGAAGTCACGCTGCGCGATCTCACGCGCAAGCCGGTGCTGCCGACGGCGTCGGAAGTGGCGGCCAATCCACGTGCCCGTTCGGCCCGTCTGCGCGTCGCCGAGAAGCTCGGCGTTGCCGGAGGCCGCGCATGATCCATCGCGGGCTCGTCTTCTGGTCGGTCGCCGCCGTCGCCACGGCGGTGGGTCTGTTCACCGTGAAATACAAGGTGCAGGACCTCGAGGAGCGGATCGACCGCATCAACCACAGGATTGTCGAGAGCCAGCAGGCCACGCACATCCTGCGGGTCGAATGGGCTCACCTCAATGAGGCCGAGCGCATCGAAAAGCTCGCCCAGAAACATCTGAAACTCGAACCGGCATCGATCAAGCAGGTGATCCGGCTCGACTCGCTCAAACCAGAATCTGTCCCCCCGCGACGCGATCCACCACTCCCTTCCCCCCCACGTACGGGCAACGACGTCCCCTCGTCGACTTTGCCCGGTGGTGGTCGCGTCGCAGCGGAGGCCGGCAGCCCCTCGCCGGCCTCCGCACCCCATTCCCCGCGTTCCACCGGACCCACGACGCCCCCTCGACCGGCCAAAATCCAAGAGCCGGCAACATCGGGTCCGGTTGGCGACGACCAGAGCGTCGCAGCCTCTATCGATGAAATCCTCTCGCGAAACGACGGAGGACGTCGGTGAGGCTGTGGCGCAAATCTGGCTCGCCCGAACCGGCCGCCGCGCATCGCGCGGCGGCCGGCGCGCGTTACGGATCGCCGCAGGATCGCCTGAAGGGCGATCGCCTGCTGCTCGAGCCCCAGGACGCCGCGCGCAAGATCGTCGCCGTCCTGCCGGAACTCAAGTACGACGACGTCAGGGAAAAGTTCGAGGGCGACAAGACCTTCGTCTGGATCAAGCGCGGCCTCAGCCCGCGTGAGCACGATCTCGTCAATCGTCTCGGCATTCCCGGCCTCGAATTCCAGGCCGAGGAACGACGTATCTACCCACAGGGCTCGGCTGCGGCGCACATCCTGGGCTATGCCAGCGTCGACAATGCCGGGCTGGCGGGCGTCGAGCGCTTCTTCGACCAGCAGCTGCAGAGCGGCGAGACGGTGCAGCTTTCGATCGACCTCCGACTGCAGCGCATGGTCGAACGCGAGCTCGCCCGCGCGGCCCAGAAATTCTCGGCGATCGGCGGCACCGCCATCGTCATGGACGCGACCAACGGCGAGATTCTCGCCATGGCATCGCTGCCGACCTACGATCCCAACAGCACCCGGACCCTGACCAACGAGGCGCTGTTCAACCGCGCGACCCTGGGAGTCTACGAGCAGGGGTCGACCTTCAAGATCTTCAATACCGCGATGGCGCTCGACACCGGCCGGGTGACGATGACCAGCGTCTTCGACGCCTCGTCGCCCATCAAGATCGACCGCTTCACGATCAACGACGACCATGCCCAGCGCCGGCCGCTGTCGGTGCCGGAGATCTTCAAGTACTCGTCCAACATCGCGTCGGCCAAGATGGCGGTGGAAATGGGCCCCGAGACCCAGCGCGCCTTCTTCGACAGGATCGGATTTCTGAAGCCCCTGTCGACCCAGCTTCCCGAGGTGGCGAGCCCGCTCTATCCGCGGCACTGGATGAAGATCAACACCATGACCATCGCTTTCGGGCACGGCATCTCGGTGACCCCGCTGCATCTGGTGACGGGGTCGGCGGCAGTGGTCAACGGCGGTGTCCTCTTTCAGCCCAGCCTGGTGAAACGGCACGCCGCCAGCGACCCGGGCCGGCGCGTGATCCAGACCAAGACCTCGATGAACCTGCGCCAGCTCCTGCGGCTGAACGTCATCGAGGGCACCGGCAAGAATTCCAACGTCCCGGGCTACGAGGTCGGCGGCAAGACCGGCACGGCGGAAAAGCCCTCGCGCGGCGGCTACCGCCAAAAAGCCC
>JACPVT010000086.1 GCA_016191685.1 Rhodospirillales bacterium
GCCACGACCTCGAGGCCGAGCGTCTCGCCGAGTGCGACGATGGCGCGCGCCAGGCCGGCGCCGTCCTGCGTGCTGCCCGGGCCGGCCTTGTCGGAGCGCGACTGCTTCCAGGCAATCGACTGGTCGATGCTCTCGTGGTGCACGATCGGCGCGATGGCGTCGAAGAAAGCGAGCTGGTCCTCGCCCGTGAGTTTCGCCAGCGCCCCGGCGAGAGCGGGTGAGGTAAGAGGGCCGGTGGCGACGATGACGCTGTCCCAGTCCTCGGGCGGCAGCCCCGCCACTTCCTTGCGCTGAAGCGTCACCAGCGGATGGGCGAGCAGCGCCTGCTGCACCGCGGCGGAAAATCCGTGACGGTCGACCGCCAGCGCGCCGCCCGCCGGCAGCTTGTGCCGGTCGGCGGCGCGCATGATCAGCGAGCCGGCGCGCCGCATCTCCTCGTGGATCACGCCCACGGCGTTGTTCGCCGCATCGTCGGAGCGGAACGAGTTGGAGCACACGAGCTCGGCCAGGTTTTCCGTAAGATGAGCTTCGGTTCCGCGCACCGGTCGCATCTCGTGCAGCACTACCGGCACGCCCGAAGACGCGAGCTGCCACGCGGCTTCCGAGCCCGCGAGACCGCCGCCCACGATGTGCACTGCCTTGGCGCTTGACGTCATGCCGCCCAACCTCAAACCTGCGCCTCCTTACATGGGAGATTCCGGGATGGCCAACAAGTTCCACAATCCAAAATCCGTCACGCTTGCGGGCAAATACAGCCTGGGCTGCGAGATCCCGCCGGGTGCGCGCGTGCTCTTTGTCGCCGGCCAGGTCGGCCTCGACGGCAGCGGCAAGCTCGCCGACGGCATTGAGGCGCAGTGCGATCAGGTGTGGAAGAACATCGGCGAGGTGCTGAAGGCTGCCGACATGGGCTACGGCGACATCGTCAAGATCACTTCGTTCCTGACCGACAGCCGATTCATCGCGGCCAACCGTGCTTCGCGCGACAAGGTCATCAAGGAGCCGTACCCTGCCTCGACCCTGCTGATCATCCAGGGCCTGGCCGATCCCGCCATGCTGGTCGAGATCGAAGTGGTCGCGGCGAAGTAGGAGAGAGGCCGCCATGCCGTTCCATGAAAAGGGCGCCGTCCGCATCCACTACCAGGAGATGGGCAAGGGCTTTCCGCTGCTGGTCATTCCCGGCGGGGGTCTGAACTCGACCATTGCCGGTCTCGACACGAGCCATCCGTTCAACGCGCAGAAGGAATTCAGCAACGAATATCGTTGCATCGCCGCCGACCTGCGCAACGCCAAGGACGGCCAATCCTCGGGCCCGCTCGAGGCCGACCGTCCGTGGGACGCCTACACCGACGACCATCTCGGCCTGATGGACCATCTCGGCATCGATAAGTTCATGGTGCTGGGATACTGCATCGGCGGCCCGTTCATCTGGAACCTCCTGAAGCGCGCGCCCGGCCGCGTCGTCGCCGCCGTGCTGACGCAGCCGTCCGGCCACCGCCCGGAGCTGCCCAACCAGTTCTACGACAACAACATGGGCAACTGGGGCCCGGCGCTCGTCGCACGCCGCCCCGAGATCACGATCGAGCAGGTGAGCGCCTTCCTGAACAGGATGTATCGCTCGCCCGCCGACTTCGTCTTCACCGTGACGCGCGACTTCGTCCGCGCCAGCCAGACGCCGCTGCTGGTCCTGCCGGACGACATCCCGCCACATCCCTACGCGGTGGCGATGGAGTCGGCGATGCTCGCACCCAATGCACAGGCGAGCATGTATCCGTGGAAGGACGTGCCGGAGAAGATCCCGCTGGCGGTGCGGCACATCCGGACGTTCCTGAAGGCGAACAGGCCCACCTAGGGCGCGGGGATGCCGGTGACGCGCGCAGCACTCCTCCTCCTGTCGGGCCTTCTCGCCATGCCCCAGGCATTATTTGCGCAAGCGCCGCCGACTGCCACGGGCAGAGCACCGGTGCCCAATGTGCGGGCGACACTGCCGCCCAAGGCCCAGCCCTCGGCTGCCCTTCCAACCGCACCTTCGGCGAAAGTCTCTTCGGAAAGCGATCGCCAGACGCCGGGCGCGACCGGCGCGGGACGTGCCATCAACGGCGATACCGTCAGGATCGAAGGCCGCACTTTTCGACTGTGGGGCATCGACGCGCCCGAAATCATCCAGGCCTGCCAGCTCGACGGCCGGAACTATGCCTGCGGCCGCGAGGCCGCGGCCTACCTACGCAGCCTGCTGGCGTCCGACGCCGGATCGGGCGCAGGTGCTCCCGGCGGAGTTCCGCCCCAGATCGTCTGCGAACCGCGCGCCAGCGATCAGTTCGGCCGGCCGGCCGCGGTCTGCCGGCTGGGCGATATGGATCTCGGTGCCGAGATGGTCCGCGGCGGCTGGGCCCTGGTGTTCACGCCGCACGGCACGGACTACGCGCCGCAGGAGGCGGAGGCGCGGGCGGCGTTGCGCGGACTGTGGGCCGGTTCGTTCGACGCGCCGTGGGACTGGCGGGCGAAGCGGCGGGGCGAGTAGGGGCTCGGCAGCGGCTGGACCTGCTGACTGAGACCGGCTCGTCGGCGCGCTAAGCCGGCGAGTTCAGTACTTCCAGCACCTTCTCGGCGAGTCTGTTCTTTCGATATGGCTTTACGAGAAGCGGAGCGCTCCCATCGATCCCGCCGTTGCGCAGGAGCGCGCCCTCAAAATATCCCGAAGTAAAGAGTACCTTCAGAGTCGGCTGCATTCGTCTTGCCTCCTCCGCCACTTCGCGGCCGTTCATGCCGCCCGGCATGACCACGTCGGTCAACAACAGGTCAACGTGAGGTTCGCGGGCCAGCATCTCGAGCGCTTCGCGTCCGTTCGAGGCGGCGACAGTCTTGTATCCGAGACTGGTCAGCTGATGCGAAACGATTTCGCGCACCTGCTCGTCGTCATCCACGACTAGGATGGTTTCGTTTGCCCGCAGCGGTGCCGGGGCGGCGCGTGCACCTTCCGAAGTCGAGGCGATCGGGTTGGTGACTTCGCGCATCAGGCGGCCGAAGCCGACGAGTCCCTTCCTCGAATCGTGGAGCGGGATGAGCACGCTGTGCATCTCGAGTTCGGTGCCGTCCTTTCGAACGCACCTGCCGGTCTCCTCGTGGCGACCTTGCGTCAACGCGCGCCTGAGCGATGCCGCAGGTTTGCCGGCGGCGATGTCATCCTGCGTGTAGAGGCAGGAAAAGTTCCGGCCCTCGATTTCGCCCGCAGCATAGCCTGTGATGTCCTGCGCTGCGGTGCCCCATGTGAGCACGTTGCCGTCAACGTCGAGAAGAGTGGCGGCGCCCGGCAGAATGGCCATGAAGAGCTGGAAGAGACTCTCTCGATCAATATTGTTCATGGCTCATGATTCCTTGGATGTCTGGAGATTCGTATTGGCAACTGGACATGGATTGGCTCAGTGGCGGCGGGAGAAGACGACTGCTACATCGTCGCTGAAGACGGGGCGCCAGCCCGGCAGTCGCTCGAGCAGTTTGTTGGCTGGCCGGCCTTTCTGAAGGAGCGTCCACTCGATCCCGTAGCGGTCGAGGAAATGCTCAAGCGGCTCTTCGCTACGCAGGCCGACAGTCTCGGCATAGCGCTTGATGAAGTCGCCACCGAACAGCTCGGCTCGCCCGTCGATGAAGGTTGGAATTCCGGCATGAAGCAGGAAGCCACCGAAGTCGTAGTCGTTGAACACCCGACCCTGGAGGTTGGCTTGACGGACGAAGTCGAGCGCTGCGGTCGGGGTGGTGTTGGTCGGGGGCCGGATATCGCCAAACCTGATCATGCCGCCGGCAAACGCCGCGGCGAGCGAAATGCAGACGAGCGCGCCGTACCGGCCGGCCGGGCCGCCGAGCGAAGTCATGCGTTCC
>JACPVT010000087.1 GCA_016191685.1 Rhodospirillales bacterium
CCACCACCATGGTCATGCCGCTCTCGCGCAAGCTGCGCATGACGCCGAGCACGCTGCCGACCAGCTCCGGATCGAGCGCGCTGGTCGGCTCGTCGAACAGCATGACGCGGGGTTCGAGTGCGATCGAACGGGCGATGGCGACGCGTTGCTGCTGGCCGCCGGAGAGCTGGCCGGGCGTGTGTTCGGCGCGGTCGGCGAGGCCGACGCGTTCCAGCGCGGCGTGGCCCAGCCGCTCGGCTTCGGCGCGGCTCTTGCCCGCCACCTTGCGCAAAGCGAGCGTGACGTTGCCGAGCGCCGTCATGTGCGGATAGAGGTTGAAGGACTGGAACACCATGCCGATGCGCTGGCGGGCATGGTTGATGTCGGTCCGGGGATCGAGCATGTCGATGCCGTCGACCACGATCGAGCCGGAGGACGGTTCCTCCAGCCGGTTGAGGCAGCGCAGCAGGGTCGACTTGCCCGAACCCGACGGCCCGATCACGAACACCAGTTCGCGCTCGGCCACTTTCAGATCGACACCCTTCAATACGTGAAGGGTGCCGAAGTGCTTGTGGATCGCATGCGCATCGACGATGGGCTTGGTCACGGTACCTTTGTCATCCCGAGCGGAGCGAGGGATCCTTCTTGTTGCCCGAAAGGTCCCTCGGCCTTTGGCCTCGGGATGACACCTCGCCTAATTGCACTTGAGTTCGTGCGGCGTCGGGTCGTAGCCCGGCATGCCCGGCACGCCGTAGCCCGGCGTGATCACCACGGCGAGGTCGTCGGCGCCGGGCTTCTTGTTGAACCACTTCTCGTAGAACTTGGCCATCGTGCCGTCCTTCTTCATGCAGTCGAGCGCATCCTGCAGCTCGGCGCGCAGCTTGGGATTGTCCTTCGGCACTGGCGCTGCCCAATGAGCACGCGTCTCCTTCAGTTCGAGGTCGGCCACGAACTGCGGGTTCTTGGACGAGGCGTAGACGATCACGGTGTTGCCGCCGAGCGTGGCGTAGGCGCGACCCGAGAGCACGGCCTGCACGGCGTCAGGCTGGGTGTCGTAGACCTGCACGGTGAAGCCGTGCTCCTCGCCCATCTTCTTGGCCAGCGTCTCGTAGGGCGTGCCCTTGTTGACGGCGACCGACTTGCCCTTGAGGTCGGCCCAGCCCTTGATCGGCGCCGAGCCCTTCTTGATGCCGAACTGGAAGGCGGTCCACAGATAGCCCGCCGTGAACAGCATGTTCTCGGCGCGCTCCTTGGTGACGGTGGTGGGCGCGGCGATGAAGTCGTAGCGGCCGGCCGCCATGCCGGGGATCAGCGTCGAGAAGCTCACCGCATCGATGGTGATGTCGCGCTTCATGCGCTTGGCGACCTCGGTGAAGACGTCGATCTGGAAGCCTTCTACGCCGCCGCCGAGCTTGGGCATGGCATGCGGGGCGAAGGTGCCGTCGACGCCAGTGCGCAGCGGCGGCTTCTTGTCCTGTGCGAACGCGGGGCTGGTAGCGAAACTGGCACAAAGCACAAAGGCCGCGGCGAGCGCGGCGTAGCGGCGTTTCATCATGTGTAGCCTCCCAAAGAAATCCCCAAGCACGGACGTTAGATCAGCCATTGTTGAATAGCAATTTAGAGGCCATCTTGAACGACATGTCCGATCGCATCCTCGTCATCAATCCCAATTCCACCGAGGCCGTCACCCGGGGCATCGATGCCGCCATGGAGCCGCTGCGCATGAAGGGCGGCCCCGTCATCGAATGCGTCACCCTGAAGGACGGCCCACCCGGCATCGAAAGCCAGGCCCATGTCGAGCAGGTCGTGGGACCGATCGGCAAGATGGTGACCAAGCGCGACAACGACTGCTCGGCCTTCGTCATCGCCTGCTACTCCGATCCCGGCCTCCACGCGGCACGCGAAATCACCACCAAGCCGGTCCTCGGAATTGCCGAGTGCGGCATCCTGACCGCGCTCACCCTGGGCCAGCGCTTCGGCGTGATCTCGATCCTGAAGAAGTCGATTCCGCGCCACCTGCGCTACGTCGGGCAGATGGGCGTGGCCGACCGAATGGCGGGTGACCGCGCCATCGGCCTCGGCGTCGTCGAGCTTTCCAACGAGGCCATCACCTTCGCCCGCATGGCCGAGGTCGCGGCCGAGCTGCGCGACGAGGATGGCGCCGACGTGCTGGTCATGGGCTGCGCCGGCATGGCGCGCTATCGCGACCGCCTGCAGCGCCACGTCGGCCTGCCGGTGGTCGAGCCCAGCCAGGCCGCCGTCTCGATGGCGATCGGCCGCGCGCGACTCGGCTGGTCGGCCTGAGGCGCCGGTCTATTCCCGGCGGAACTCGTACTCGAAGTTGAGCCCGTCGCGGCAGAGCGCCAGCGTGTCGCTGACGCGGCGGCAGGTCAGGCGGTTGGGCGGGCCGGTCCACTGCGCCACCGCCGGCCTGCAGGGGGCGGCGGGCTGGGTCGTGCCGAGCGTGCTGTCGTTGCCGAACCGGGCCGTGATCGGCGCGGCGCAGGTGATGGCACCGGTGCTCGGGCAAACGGCCGTCGAGCTGCGCTCGCCGCCGCCGTTGGTTCCAAAGCAGATGCGGCCCGCCTTGACGTCGCACATTTCCGACCGGCCGCTGAGGTTGAGGCTGCCGCGCGTGTCGCGTCCGAGCCGCCAGCAGCCCTGCAGCATGCCGAGGTCCTTCTGCGCCCATCGGTCGGCCGGCAGCGGCGGCGGCGGTGGCGCCTGGGCGACGGGCGGGGGCGGCGGCTTCGGGGCCTCGACCGGCTTGCATTGCGCCAGGCGCCGCCTGATGTCCGCCTCCAGGGCAGCGACCTCGGCCGCCAGCTTCCTGCCGTCGGCCGCGGCATCGTCGAGCGAGGCCTTCAGCGCCGGCGTGGGATCAGGCGGTACCGGTGGTGGCGGCTGAGGCTCCGCTTCGAGCGTGGTGACCCTGGCCGACGGCTCGACCGGTGCACAGGTCCGCAGCAGCCACGACGCGATCAGCAGGGCCAGGATCAGCAGCAGGCCCATCAGCAGTGCAGCCAGCCAACGTGGCCAACCTTCAATGGAACGCGCGGTCATTCCTTACCGCGACGGCGCTCACTCCGCCGCGGCAGCCTTCACGACCGGAGCCGCCGGGAATTCCATGCGGTCGTCGGTACGGCAATAGCGATCGGCGAACACAGCTCGTCGCGGATATGGAAACGCAGGCCTTCGCCCAGGATGAGCTGGCGGTCGTCCTTGACGTTGATCACCTGCCAGGTCCTGCACTCCATCGCCCACGGCGCATCGGCCAGGCGTGGCGGCTTGACGTCGACTGAGGGCGCGAGTTTCAGGCCAAGGTAGTCGGGTTCGCCGACGTCGGGCGGGAAGTCGCCGCTCGAATCGTGCATGGCCCGCGCCAGCGGCTCGTCGGTGAGGTTGACCACGAACTGGCCGGTGCGCTCGATGTTGAGCCAGGTATCCTTCAAGCGTCCGTCCGGCCGCTTGTTGACAGCAAACATGCAGAGCGGCGGATCCTCGGCGAAGACGTTGAAGAAGCTGAAGGGCGCGGCATTGACCACGCCGGTCGGGCCCAGGGTCGTCACCCAGGCGATCGGGCGCGGCAGCACGAAGGCCGTCAGGATCTTGTAGCGGTCGTGATGGTTCACGTCGGAGACGGCGTATTGCATGTCAGTTGCTCGGCTCCACGATGACTCCCGTGCGCTCGGAGATCAGCTTGTAGTGCTCCGGCCGCCGGTGCTTGGCGAAGTTGAAGGTGGTGTTGCGAATGTACTCGCCCAGCGCCATGTCGCAATCGTAGGAGATGACTTCGTCCTCCTCGGTCGTCGACTTGGCGACGATCTCGCCGGTCGGTGCCACGATGGCCGAACCGCCATGCAGCCAGAAGCCGTCTTCCTTGCCGGCCTTGGCGGTGGCCACCACCCAGATGCCGTTCTGGTAGGCGGCGGCCTGGATCGAGAGATTGTGGTGGAAGACGCGCAGATAGGGCGGCTCGTGCGGCGCATAGACGTTGTCGCTCGGCGTGTTGTAGCCGAGGACCACCATCTCGGCGCCCTTCAGCCCCATGACGCGGAACGTCTCGGGCCAGCGCCGGTCGTTGCAGATGCACTGGCCGACGATGACCTCGTCCTTGAACATCTTCCAGACGTTGAAGCCAAGATCCCCGACCTCGAAGTACTTCTTCTCGAGGTGCTGGTAGGGCACGGTCGGGCGATGCTCGGCGTGGCCCGGCAGATGGACCTTGCGGTACTTGCCGACGGTGCGGCCGTCGGGTCCGACCAGGATCGAGGTGTTGAAGCGATGCGTGCCGCCCTCCTCCTCGGTGAGTTCGGCATAGCCCAGGTAGAAGCCGATGCCCTTGGAGCGCGCGAGCTCGAACAGCGGCAGCGTCTCGGGGCTCGGCATCTGCGCCTCGAAGTACTTGTCGACTTCGGCCTGATCCTCCATCCACCAGCGCGGAAAGAAGGTGGTGAGCGCGAGTTCAGGGAACACCACGAACTTGGAGCCGCGGCTGTCGGCCTCTTTCAGCATCTCGACCAGCCGCTTGACCACGCTCTTGCGGCTGTCTGCGCGATGGATAGGCCCGAGCTGGGCAGCCGAGACTTTCAGACGACGGGACACGTTCTCTCTCCTCTAGAACAACGGCTTGGCGCCGAAGCGCGACATCGCCTGCAGCTCGGGCGCGGCCTGGCCAAGCGGTTTGGACGAATCGGGCGAAGCGCAAGGCAGGAACCGGCCCGAGCCGCGCGCTGCATTGAGCTTGCCGTTCTCGACGACGACGCGGCCGCGGCTCACGACGGTGATGGGCCAGCCTTTTATCTGGCGGCCGGCATAGGGCGTGTAGCCGACGTTGTCGTGCAGCGCCTTCCAGTCGAGCGTCACTTCCTTGTCGGCGTCCCAGATCGCGAAATCGGCGTCGGAGCCCACGGCGATCGTGCCCTTGCGCGGATAGAGACCGTAGAGCCGGGCGTGGTTGGTCGAGGTCAGCGCCACGAACTGCTGCAAAGTGATGCGGCCCTTCTGCACGCCCTCGGAGAAGAGCAGCGGAAGGCGCACTTCGAGGCCTGGTACGCCGTTGGCCATCTCCTTGAACGTCGTCTTGTCGCCCTTGGGGATCTTGCCGCCGGCATTGAACTGGTAAGGCGCGTGATCGGACGAGAAGGTCTGGAAGGTGCCGTCCTTCAGCGCCGCCCACACCGCCTCCTGCGCCGCGGTATCGCGCGGCGGCGGGCTGCAACACCACATCGCGCCCTCGACGCCGGGCTTGTCCATGTCGTCGGCGGTAAGCGCGATATATTGCGGACAGGTCTCGCCGAATATTTTCAGCCCCTTCTTCTGCGCCTGGCGCAGCGTCTCGATCGCCTCGATCTCCGACATATGGACGATCAGGAGCGGCGCATCGACCAGCCGCGCCAGCGAGATCGCGCGGTTGGTCGCCTCGGCCTCGGCCACGCGGGCATGGGCGATGGCGTGGAACTTGGGCGCGACATGGCCCTGGTCGACCAGGTGATGCGCCAGCCATTGGATCATGTCGTGGTTCTCGGCATGCACCATCACCAGGGCGCCGTCGCGGCGGGCGAGCGCCAGGATGTCGAGCATCTGGTAGTCGCTCACCTTCATCGCATCGTAGGTCATGTAGATCTTGAACGAGGTGTAGCCGTCCTTGATTAGGGCCGGCAGCTCCTGGCCCAGCGCCTGCGGCGAGGGATCGGTGATGATGAGGTGAAAGGCGTAGTCGATCACCGCCTTGGGCGTTGCCGCCTCATGGTAGTCCTTCACCACCTGGCGCAGCGACATGCCGCGATGCTGGGCAGCGAAGGGGATCACCGTCGTGGTGCCGCCGAACGCCGCCGACACTGTGCCGGTATAGAAGTCGTCGGCGCACATGATGCCGAAGCCCGACTTCTGCTCGATGTGGCAGTGGCTGTCGACGCCGCCCGGCAGGACGAACTTGCCGCCGGCATCGATCTCGCGGCTGCCCTTGCCGGCGATCCCTGGTTCGAGGGCCACGATCCGGCCGTCCTTCACGGCGATGTCGCCGTCGAGCTGGCGATCCTCGGTGACGACCTTGGCGTTGCGGATGACGAGATCGTAGTCGGCCATTGCCCTACTCCGCCGCCACTTTGCGGCCATGGCCCGAAGCCGCAAGCCGCCGCTCCAGCCGAGCCATCAATGCCTCGAGTTCGGTCCGGTCGGTTGCCGTGAGCGAGGAACCTGGCGCACGCTGCTTCGGGCTCTTGATCGCGCCGCGCTTGAACAACACCTCTTTGCGCAGCGCGAGGCCGATCGCCGGCTGCACCTCGTGTTTTACCAGCGGCAGGTAGATGTCGAACAGATCCTCCGCCTCCTCCGCCTTGCCGGCGGCAAAGAGGTCGTAGACCCGCACCAGCATCTCCGGCCAGGCGAAGCCGGTCATCGCGCCGTCGGCGCCGCGCCGCATCTCCTGCGGATAGTAGATGCCGCCGTTGCCGACCAGGATCGAGACCCGGCGACGGCCCGGCTTCTTCTCGCCTTCGCGGATGCGTGAGAGCTTGGCCAGGCCCGGGGCATCCTCGTGCTTCAGCATGACGAGCTGCTTGAAGTCGTCGACCATGCGCTCGAACACCTGCGGCGAGAGATAGATGCCGGTGGTCTGCGGATAATCCTGATAGACCAGTGGAATATCGGGGCCGAGCGCGGCGCAGACCTGCGCATAGTAATTGTAGACGCCATCATCTCCCTTGAGGCCCGGCGGCGGCGCCACCATCACGCCCGAGGCGCCGGCGATCATCGCCTCGTGCGCGAGACGCCGGACATTCTCGAGGCCGGCATGGCTCACGCCCACGATCACCTGCCGGCCCTGGGCGCGGCCGATCACGCGATTCACGACGGCCATCGATTCGTCCGCAGTCAGCTTGTGCGCCTCGCCCATCATGCCGAGCAGCGTGAATCCATGTATGCCGCAACCCAAATAAAAATCGGTCAGCGTATCGACGCTCTGCAAATCGAGCGCGCCATCGTCGGTGAACGGCGTGGCGGCGATGATGTAGACGCCTTTGGCGGCTTCGCTGAGCTTCTGTTCGGTCATGTCGACGCTCCTCGGCGCGTTTCTTGCAGCGATCATGCCACCCGTGCGGCGCTTGTCGAGCGGTGTGGCGTCGGTCAGTGTTTATTCCCGAAGGGGAGCAGATTTCGCACGAAATGGCGCGGCATATCGCCCATCGATTGATGATTTCACTGCCGGTCTTGCTCGGCGTGCTGATGATCGGCTTCCTGTTGCTGCAGGTCGTGCCGACCGATCCGGCGACCGTCGTTGCCGGCCCGACCGCCACGCGAGCCGAGGTCGAGGCCATCCGCCAGCAGATGGGACTCGACCAGCCGCTTTGGGTGCAGTTCGGCGGCTATCTGGGCCGCATTCTGCAGCTCGATCTCGGCCGCTCGATGATCTCCAACCGGCCGGTGGTTGATGAGATCGCCCTCACCTTCTGGCCGACGGTCGAGCTGATGCTGGCCTGCCTCATCTGGGCCGTGCCGCTCGGCATCTCGCTCGGCACCCTGGCCGCACGCCGGCGCGGCACGTCGATCGATCGCGCCATCATGGCTCTCTCAGTCATGGGCGTGTCGGTGCCGGTGTTCTGGGTCGGGCTGCTGCTGATCCAATATGTCGGCGGCGCCGGGCTGCTGCCCTTCCAGGGGCGCAACGGGCCGATCTGGACGGCAAGTGGCCTGCACAGCATCATTCTGCCCGCCGTCACCCTGGGCGCGGTGTTCGTCGGTCCCGTGGCGCGCATGACGCGCACGTCACTGCTCGAAACGCTGGGCGCCGACTATGTGCGGACGGCGCGTGCCAAGGGCGCGTCCGACTGGCGCGTCACCATCCGCCATGCGTTGCGAAACGCCATGATCCCTGTTGTGACTCTTGTCGGCCTACAAATCGGCTTCCTGCTCGGCGGTTCGATCGTGACCGAAACCATGTTTGCCTGGCCCGGCGTCGGCCGCATGGCGGTGGGCGCGATCACCTCCAGCGATTTCCCGCTGGCCCAGGGCGCGATCCTGATCCTGGCCGTGGGCTTCATGATCGTGAACCTGATCGTCGACGTGCTCTACGCCTACCTCGATCCGCGGATCGCGCGATCATGAGGGCGAAGACATGACCGACGCCGCCCTCTCCCTGCAGAGCGACGCCGACCAGCGCGCCATCGCCGCACTTCGGCGCAAGAATGCCGTATGGCGACGCATCCTGAGCGATCCGGCGGCGGCGGCGGCAGCCTTGTTCCTCTTCGTGATCGTCGCGGCCGCGATCACGGCGCCGTGGATCGCGCCGTTCGACCCCTACGCCAACAACATGCGGCTGCGCCTCTGCCCGATCGGCGGCGCGCGCTGCCCCGACTTCCTGCTGGGCGCCGACAACCAGGGCCGCGACATGTTGAGCCGCGTCCTGTTCGGGCTGCGCGCCACCCTGGGCATGGGCGTGACCGCCGTCGCGGTCGGCGGCGGACTCGGCGCCCTCATTGGCCTCAGCGCGGCCTACTTCAAGCGCCTCGACCAGCCGTTGATGCGGCTGATCGATGTCCTGCTCTCCTTCCCTTCGATCCTGTTCGGCCTCGCCATCGCCGCCGTGCTCGGCACCGGCCTCACGTCGCTGGTGATCGCGCTCAGCGTCGCCGCGGTCCCGTCGATCGCCCGCATCGCGCGCGGCGCCGCGCAATCGATCATGCAGCAGGAATACATGGAGGCCGGCCGCGCCGTCGGCCTCGGCGATGCGGCGCTGATCTGGCGCTACCTGGCGCTCAACTGCTGGCCGACCATCCTGATCTACATGACCCTGCAGCTCGGCCAGGCGATCCTGCTGGGCGCCGCCCTCTCCTTCCTCGGCCTCGGTGCCCAGGCGCCGACCGCCGAGCTTGGCAGCATGGCAGCCGACGGCCGCAAGTTCCTGTCGATCGCGCCGCACGTCTCGACGATCCCGTGTGCCGCGATCTTTCTCGTCGTTCTTGCATTCAACAGCCTGGGCG
>JACPVT010000088.1 GCA_016191685.1 Rhodospirillales bacterium
ATGGCGCCCTCGCCCAGCGTCTTCCTGGCGGCGGTGACGCAGCGCACGACGACGCTGCGCTTCGGGCCGCTGGTCTACACCCTCAACCTCTATCACCCGCTGCGCCTGATCGACGAGATCTGCATGCTCGACCAGATGAGCGGCGGCCGGCTGGAACTCGGCGTCGGCCGCGGCATCTCGCCCTACGAGGTCTGGTACTACGGCGTCGACGCCGCGACCGGCCCGGAGCGATTCGCCGAGGTGCTGTCGGTCGTCCTGAAGGGCCTCACCGAGAAGCGCCTCAGCCACGCCGGCAAGTACTTCGCCTTCGACGACGTGCCGATGGAGATGCAGCCGGTGCAGCGGCCGCATCCGCCCTTGTGGTACGGCGCCAATTCGCTGGAGAGCGCCGACCGCTTGGCCGGCCAGGGGTTGAACGTCGTGGTCGGCCTGAACGCCCAGGGAGTAGGCGCGTTCGCCGCCCGCTACCGGGCCGCCTGGGCGGCGCTCGGCCGCGACGACGCTCGCCTGCCCCTGATTGGTCTCAGCCGCCATGTCGTGGTCGGCGACACCGACCGCGAGGCGCAGGCGGCGGCCAAGCGCGCCTACGCGCTCTGGTACGATGCCCTGATCCATCTCTGGCGCGCCCATGGCGTCGGCCTGCCGCGCCAAATGATCCCGGCCGAGTTCGAGGGCGCGCTCGACGGCGGCTACATCGTCGCGGGCTCGGCCGCCACGGTGCGCGACCGGCTGAGGCGCGACAACGCGGTGGCCGGCATCAACTACTGCCTGTGCCGGCTCGCCTTCGGCGATTTGTCATTCGAGGAGTCCCGGCGCTCCGTCGAATTGCTGGCACGCGAGGTGATGCCAGCCCTTTAAGACCTTCGAGCTATGCACTTTGGCAAGCGACTTTCTTCATGGTTGCATGTAAGATAGGAGGGCAACCCTCTGTCATAAAATGAGAATATGAAATTCGCTGTCTTCGATCACCTGGACCGGTCCGGCCCCGACCTGGGACGCCAATATGAAGACCGCCTGAGACTGATCGAACTCTACGAACGAGCGGGCTTCCACGCCTATCACGTGGCCGAGCATCACGGCACGCCGCTGGGCGCCGCCCCCTCGCCCGGCCTGTTCCTGGCCGCCGTCGCCCAGCGCACAACGACGCTGCGTCTCGGGCCGCTCGCCTATCCGCTCGGCCTCTATCATCCGCTACGGTTGATCGAGGAGATCTGCATGCTCGACGTGATGAGCGGCGGGCGACTCGAGCTCGGCGTCGGCCGCGGCGCCTCGCCCTACGAGGCGGAGTTCTTCGGCGTCGAGCCCGGCACCAGCCAGGAGCGTTTCGACGAAATCCTGGAAATCGTGCTCAAGGGACTGGGCGCCGACCGCCTCGACCATGCCGGCAAGTTCTTCAGCTTCAAGGACGTGCCGCTGGTGATCCAGCCGCTGCAGCGCCCGCACCCGCCGCTGTGGCACGTCACCCGCTCGCTCGACAGCGCCGATCGGCTGGCGGCGCTGGGCTGCAACATCGCGCTCGCCATGCCGACACGGGACGCCGGCAAATTCATCGCGCGCTACCGTGCCGCCTGGGCGGGTCTCGGCCGGGCCGCCGAGGACATGCCCTTCCTCGGCAACACGCGCAACGTCGTGGTCCTCGACAGCGACCGCGATGCCGTCTCCGCCGCCCGCCGCGCCTTCCACTTCTGGTACGACTCCATGGTCCATCTCTGGCGCGCCAATGGTGTCGAGCTGCCCCGCCAGGTCTTCACGCCCGACTTCGACGAGGCAGTCGAGCAAGGCAACATCGTCGCCGGCTCGCCCTCGAAGGTGCGCGAGCGCATGCTGCGCGACCAGTCGATTTCGGGCATCAACTACAGCATCTGCCGTTTTGCCTGCGGCGATCTTTCGTTCGAGGAGTCGGCACGTTCGGTGCGCCTGTTCGCGCGCGAGGTGATGCCGGCGCTGGTGCAGGGCGACGACAAGACTCCTGCCCCCGTCCGTGCCGCCACCGGCACGCTCGCCCGCGGCCTGCGCTGGCTGGGCGACGAAGACCTCGCCGAAGTCGGCTTCCTCTTCCGCTAGCGGCGCGCACAAATAAAAAACCCGCGGTCCGAATACACCCGGACCGCGGGCTCCCCCTCCGTGACACGCCGCCCGAGGTTGTTCTGCCCGTGACGACGCGCCTCCCTTAACCGGGTATGACAAAGCCGGCGATGGTGGGGCCACCGCCGGCTCGTCGAGAGGTCCTTGCTACGCCGCCCGGGGAGAAATAGCGACGAAGCGGGTCATGCCCTCACGATAGATTTTCATCAGCACCGGCTTGCCGGTCTTCTTGGCTTCCTTGAGCTTCTCGGCAGCCATCTTGGGGCTGTCGATCGCATCGCGGCCGACCTGCTGGAGGACGTCACCGGCCTTCAGCCCCTGGTCGTCGGCCGGGCTGCCCGGCTCGACTGCGGCCACCAGCACGCCGGCGACCGCGCTATCGAGGCCGAGCTGCTTGCGGGCCTCCGGCGAGATCGGCGCCAGCGACACGCCGTAGGCCATCGGCTCCGGCTTGGCGGCCTCGCCCTGCTTGCCGTCGGCCTTGGCCTTGATGATCGCGCTCTCTTCCTTCTGGTCGCCGACCTTGGCGGTGACGGTCATGTCCTTGCCGTCGCGCCACACGCCGAGCTTCACCGAGGTCCCCGGCTTCATCGCCGAGATCGTGCGGGTCAGCTCCTTGATGCCATCGACCTTCTTGCCGTCGACGCTCATGATCACGTCGCCCGACTTGATGCCGGCCGCGAGCGCGGGGCTGTCGGGCTGGACCATCGCCACCAGGGCGCCCTTGTCGGCCTTGAGCGACAGGCTCTCGGCCAGCTCCTTGGTCACCGGCTGGATCTGCACGCCGAGCAGTCCGCGCTCGACCCGGCCGTTGTCCTTGAGCTGCGCGACCACCGGCTCGGCCTGGCTCGACGGGATGGCGAAGCCCAGCCCGATGTTGCCGCCGGTCGGCGAGTAGATCGCGGTGTTGATGCCGATCACCTTGCCGTCCATGTCGAACAGCGGGCCGCCCGAGTTGCCGCGATTGATGGCGGCGTCGGTCTGGATGTAGTCGTCGAACGGGCCCGACTGGATGTCGCGGCCGCGCGCCGACACGATGCCGGTGGTCACAGTACCGCCCAGGCCGAACGGGTTGCCGACCGCCATGACGGCCTGGCCGACGCGCACCTTGGAGGCGTCGCCGAACGAGACGTATGGCAGCGGCTTGTCGCTCTCGACCTTGAGCACGGCGAGATCGGTCTTCTCGTCGCCGCCCATCAGCTTGGCCGGCAGCTTGGTGCCGTCCGCCATGGTCACGGTGATCGAGTCGGCCTTGGAGACGACGTGATAGTTGGTCACAACCGTGCCCTTGGCGTCGATGATGAAGCCGGTACCGACCGCCTGGCTCTTTTCGGCCGGACGCTGCTTGCCCTGCGGCCTGCCGGGCTGGCCGAAGCGCTCGCTGAAGCGCTTCATGAACTCTTCCATCTGCTTGTCCTGCGGGCCGGACATGCGGACATCCTCGCCGTCGTCGGCGCCGGCCTTCATGGTCACGGCGACGTTGACGACCGCCGGGGTCACCTTGGCGGCAAGATCGGAGAAGTCCTGCACGGCCTGCGGTGCCGCGATCGCGGCCGGGGCGTTGAACATCGGGGCGATGAGCGCCGGTGCCGTCAGCGCGGTGGTCAGCGCCAGGGCGGTGAGAATACGAGTCTTGGTCTTTGTCATGAACAACCTCCTTTGGGGGCCTCGCGAAGGAATATGGAGGGTTGCCCGTGGCGCCCGGATGGCTGCCGCATTGAATGTTTGTATAGTTGGGGAACGTTGCGCCGGAGGTCGGCGCCGGATAGACGGGCGCCGTGAAAATCCTCCTGGTCGAAGACGACAAGCAAACCGCCGACTACATCGCCAAGGGCTTGCGCGAGCACGGCCACGTGGTCGACCAGGCCGACAACGGCCGCGACGGCCTCTACCTCGCCACCGGCGAGAAGTACTACGAAGTACTGATCGTCGACCGCATGCTGCCGGCCATGGACGGGTTGTCGCTGGTCAAGGCGGCGCGCGCCTCGGGTGTCAGGACGCCGGTGCTGTTCCTCACCACCATGGGCGGCATCGACGACCGCGTCGCCGGCCTCGAGGCCGGCGGCGACGACTATCTCGTAAAGCCCTTCGCCTTCGCCGAGCTGCTGGCGCGCGTCGGCGCACTGGCACGCCGGCCGCCGATCATGGCGGCGACGTCGCTCGCCGCCGGCGATCTCGAGATGGACCTGCTGGCGCGCACGGTGACGCGTGCCGGCAAGCGCCTCGACCTGCTCGCCCAGGAGTTCAAGATCCTCGAGTACCTGCTGCGCCACGCCGGCGAGGTCGTGACCCGCACCATGCTGCTGGAGAAGGTCTGGGATTTCCATTTCGATCCCAAGACCAACATCGTCGAGACCCACATCAGCCGCCTGCGCTCGAAGATCGACAAGGGCTTCGACAAGCCCCTGCTCCACACCGTCAGAGGGGCTGGCTATGTCATCCGCGCGCCCGACTAAAAACCTGTCGCGCATCCTGCGCTCGGCCAGCTTCCGTCTGCCGCTGATCTATGCCGTGCTGTTCATGGTCTCGGCCGGTGCGCTGTTCGCCACGGTCTACTATACGGCGAGCGCCGCGATGCAGGCCGACATGGCAGCCGTGCTGCGCACCGAGGCGCTGCAGCTCACCGAGATCCATCGCCGCAGCGGCCTCTCCGGCCTCGCCCAGCAGATCGCGCGCCGCATGAACTTCCGCACCCGCGGGCCGATCTTCTATCTCCTGCAGGCGCCCAACCGCCGCGTCGTGGTCGGCAACCTGCCCGGCATGCCACCGGTCGACGGTGTCATCGACTTCGTGCCGCAGCCCGACGCCGCCGAGCCCGAGACCGAGCAGCAGCCCAAGCTCACCGGCTACGGCCTCACGCTGTCCGACGGCTCGTTCCTGCTGGTGGCCCAGGACGCCAATCGCCTCACCGACATGCAGCACGCCATCGTGCGCGCCTTCGCCTGGGCCGGCGGCCTCACGCTCCTGCTGGCAATCGCCGGCGGCGCCTGGCTCGGCAGCACCTTCCTGCGCCGCATCGACGCCATCACCCGTACCAGCCGCGCCATCATGGAGGGCGACCTCTCGGCCCGCATTCCCGTACGCGGCACCCACGACGAGATCGACCAGCTCGTCACCAGCCTCAACGACATGCTGGCCCGCATCCAGCAGCTCATGGACGGCCTGCGCCAGGTCTCCAGCGACATCGCCCACGACCTGCGCACGCCGCTCGGCCGCCTGCGCCAGCATCTCGAAGACGCGCGCGAGCGGGCGAAGACCACGGCCGACTACGATCAGGCAACCGATGCCGCCATCGAGGAAGCCGACGCACTCCTCGAAACCTTTTCCGCCCTGCTGCGCATCGCCCAGGTCGAGGCCGGCGCGCAGAGGAGCGCCTTCGCGGCGGTCGATCTTTCCGCCCTCGCCCGCAGCATCGGCGAAGCCTACCGGCCGGCCAGCGAGGATTCGCGACACAAACTCCTGATCCATGTCGAGGATGGCGTGAGCCTGACCGGCGACCGCCAGCTTCTTGCCCAGATGATTTCCAACCTGGTCGAGAACGCGCTCCATCACACGCCTGAAGGCACGACGGTTTCACTGGGCTTGCGCAAGACAGCGTCAGGCTTCGAGGCCGAGGTTGCCGACGATGGCCCCGGCATTCCGGAAGACGAGCGCGACAAGGTGTTCGACCGCTTCTATCGCCTCGATCGCAGCCGCTCGACCGCCGGCAGCGGCCTCGGCCTCGCCCTGGTCAAGGCGATCGCCGGCCTGCATGGGCTGTCGGTGAGGCTCGAGGACCGCAAGCCGGGCCTCTCCGTTATCCTGAGCGCATGAAGCGCCCGCACCGGCAAGCCTACTGCCACGGCAGCGGCCGGCGGTTCCGGACCAGTTCGCCATAGGGCTCCGCAGCAGCCGGCGGCAATGTCGCCAGCCAGATGAGATCCCGGGCCGCCTCGTCGGGGCTCGCAGCCTTCGACATGTCGTCGAACCACGGCCGCGACGCTTCCGTGTCGACCAAGCCGGGGCACGCCGCGTTGAGCAGAATGCCACGGCGGCGAAATTCAGCTTTATTGCCGGACGCGAGCACGCGCACGGAGGCGACCTGGCCGATCTTGGACGGCACGTTGATCCAGTCCGGCCAGCCCGCGGCCGCGGCGGTGCCGGCGCGAACGGCCGCGACATAGTCATCCAGGGCCCGCGCGATACCCTCGAGCGTGAGGCCGGCACCCTCGAATTTTTCGTGCAGCCTGGCATCGAGGTTGCGCAGCGAGCCGAACGAACTGGCGACGACGACAAGGCGTGAACCGTCACGCAACAACGGAACGAACGCCTCCAGGACGCGCAATGTCCCGTGATTGTTGGTGTCGATGAAGCCCGCGACTTGTTCCGCCGGCGCTACATCCTTGGTGATGCGCGCCGCGGCATTCTGAATGACGATGTCGATGCCGCCATGACGCCCATGGATCGCCCGCGCCGCCGCCTGCACGCTTGTCGCATCCGTGATGTCGATTTGCAGGAATTCGGGCTTCAACCCCTCCCGCCGCAGCACCGTGCAGGCCTCCCGGCCGCGCTCCTCGCTGCGCGCCGTAAGATAGACCACGCTCTTCCCGCTCAGCGCCTGGCAAAGCCCCCGGACGAGCGCCAGGCCGAGCCCCTGATTGGCGCCGGTGACGAGCGCGATCTTCCGCTCCCTTGCGTCTGTCATCGTTGACCTCTCGGATTGGACGTCGACAATAGCGCAATGAACACCCCTCCGCTCTTCGCCTACGTCGGCAGCTACACCACGCCAGGCCGCAACGGGCGCGGCAACGGCATCAACGTCTACAAGGTCGACCGCCGCAGCGGCGCCTTCCGCCACGTCCAGCACCTCGGCGGCCTGGAGAATCCCTCATTCCTGGCGATCGATCCGTCGGGCCGCTTCCTCTATTCGGTGCATGGCGATCGCAGCGAAGCGACGGCCTTCCTCATCGACCAGCACACCGGCCACCTCGGCCTGATCAACCGGCAGCCGACCGGCGGCTACAATCCGGTGCATCTCGCGCTCGACCCCACCGGGTCCTTCCTCGCCGTGGTGAACTACGGCTCTGATTCACTGGCCGTGCTGCCGGTGCAGATGGACGGCGGTCTCGCGCCCTACGCCACACTGACGCCGGTCACCGGCACCCTGGGGCCGCATCGTTTTCAGCAGCGCAATATGTGCCCGCATCACATCCCGCTCGATCGCCAGGGCCGCTTCTTCTACGTGCCGTGCAAGGGCTCCGACTGCGTCGTGGCCTACCGCCTCGACGAGAAGCGCCGCGTGCTGGTCGAGGCCGCGCGTGTGACGGCCCGGCCTGGGGCCGCGCCACGTCACATCGACTTCCATCCCGGGAAGGCGCTGGCCTACGTCATCAACGAACTCGACTCGACGATCACGACCTATCGCCAGGATCGCCGCAGCGGCAGGCTCACGCCGATGCAGACCGTGCCCTCCACGCCGCCGGAGTTCACCGGCTACAGCACCGGCGCGGAGATCTGGCTCGATCGCGCCGGCCGCCACGTCTACGTCTCCAACCGCGGCCACGACAGTATCGGCGTCTTCGGCATCGATCCTGCCAAGGGCACGCTGGCGCCGAAGCAGTGGGTCCCGACCAAAGGCGGCACGCCGCGCTTCTTCGCCTTCGATCCCGCCCAGAAGTTTCTCTACGTCGCCAACCAGGACGGCCACTCGATCATCACCTACAAAGTCGGCGGCAATGGCCTGTTGGCGCCGAGCCCGGTCCGGCTGAAGGTCGGCAGCCCGGCCTGCATCGTGTTTTCCCGCTAGCCACCTGGCGCGGCGCGATCAGCCCTCTTCCTGGAAAGCCTGCTCGCGTGCTTTCTTGATACTGGGAAGGGCCATCAGCACCAGCAGCAGGGCCGTGGCGATGAGCAGGCCAAGGCTGATCGGCCGCTCGAGGAACACCATCGGATCGCCGCGCGACAGCAGCATGGCGCGGCGGAAGTACTCCTCCATCTGCGGGCCGAGCACGAGCCCCAGCAGGAACGGCGCACCCTCGCATCCCAATCGCATGAAGACGTAGCCCAGCACGCCGAAGGCCGCGACCTGCATGACATGGAAGGTGCTGTTCTGCAGGCTGTAGGCGCCGATGCAGCAGAACAGCAGGATGGCCGGGGCGAGGAAGCGGTAAGGCACCGTCAGCAGCTTCACCCACATGCCGATCATCGGCAGGTTGATGACGACCAGCATGGCGTTGCCGATCCACATCGAGGCGATCATGCCCCAGAAGAGGTCCGGCTTCTTGGTCATGACCTCGGGGCCAGGCTGGATGCCCTGGATGATCATGGCACCGACCATCAAGGCCATCACGGCGTTGGACGGAATGCCGAGCGTCAGCATGGGAATGAACGAGGTCTGTGCCGCGGCGTTGTTCGCCGCCTCGGGCGAAGCCACGCCCTCGACGGCGCCCTTGCCGAACTCGCCGGGGTTCTTGGAGAGCTTCTTCTCCAAGGTATAGGCCGAGAAGGCGCCGAGTGTGGGGCCGCCGCCCGGCAGCACGCCGAGCAGCGAACCGAGCATGGTGCCGCGGAGGACCGCCGGAATCGATCGGCGGATCTCCTCTCGGGTCGGCCAGAGGGAGCCGACTTTTATGGCCCCGGTTCTTTCCAGGTGCTTCTCCAGATTGACGACGATCTCGGCGATGCC
>JACPVT010000089.1 GCA_016191685.1 Rhodospirillales bacterium
GTGCTGAAGCAGGCGGGCGACGGCATCGCAGCGTTGACAGAGGAACTGATGGCGCTCTGCAAGAAGACGCTGGCGCCCTACAAATACCCGCGCTGGATCGAATACGTCCCCGAACTGCCCAAGACCGCGACCGGCAAGATCCTGCGCTTCAAATTGCGTGCGTAAGTCGGTATTTTCGGCTTTTATGACGTCCAACGGAAAACAAGGGAAACAGGGAGCTTGCAACCAATGACCACCAAATTGTTTGGGCCCACAACAATCCTGACGCTGGCCGCGCTGGGATTGGGCATCCTGCCGGCCGCGGCGCAAAGTCCGATCAAGATCGGCTTCGTCAGCACCTTTTCCGGTCCGCAAGCCGCCATCGGCGAAGACATGCGGCGCTCGGCCGACCTTGCCAAGGAGCATCTCGGCGGCAAGATGGGCGGCAAGCCCTTCGAGATCGTCTACGAGGACGACACCTTCAAGCCCGACGTCGGCAAGCAGAAGTCGGAGAAGCTGGTGCAGCAGGACAAGGTCAACTTCGTCACCGGCTACATCTGGTCGAACGTGCTGCTGGCCTCGCTCAAGACCGTGACCGACGAGGGCGACACCATCCTGGTCTCGGCCAATGCCGGTCCCTCGCAGATCGCCGGCGACCTCTGCAACAAGAGCAAGGACATGATGGCCGGTGTCAAGCGCACCTTCAAAGGCGAGATCAAGGGCGAGGATTACACCAAGTGGCCCGACCAGCTCGACTTCTCGGCCGAGCTCGCCAAGATCCGCGCCGCCAAGCCCGAGGGCATCTTCATCTTCTACCCGGGCGCGCACGGCGTGCAGTTCCTGACCCAGTATTCGCAGTCGGGCCTCAAGGGCCAGGTGCCGCTCTACCAGGTGTTCTCGATCGACGCGATCACGCTGCCGCAGCAGAAGGACCTGGCGCTCGGCATCCTCGGCGCCCAGGAATGGGTCAACGACCTGCCGAACGACGCCAACAAGAAGTACGTTGCCGACTTCAAGAAGAAGCACGGGGTCTATCCGTCGTTCTACGGCGCCCAGAGCTACGACGCGATCATGCTGATCGCCTCGGCCGCCGAGGCGCTGAAGGGCGATCTGTCGAACAAGGACAAGGTCCGGGCCGAGATGAAGAAGGCCAACTTCAAGTCGGTGCGCGGCGACTTCAAGTTCGGCAACAACAACTTCCCGATCGAGAACTTCTACATCCAGGACACGGTGAAGGACGCATCGGGTATGCTGACGCTGAAGACCGTCGCGACGGCGGTGACGGCGGCGGTCGATCCGTACGCCTCCAAGTGCCCGATGAAGTGACGCCCCCTGATTGGATATGAGGGCATGACAGTGGACGGGAGCGCGGCGACGCGCTCCCGTTTCGTTTGAGGGTTGGGGATGGACTATCTGCTGCTCCAGGTGCTGAACGGCGTACAGCTCGGCCTGCTGATGTTCCTGCTCGCCGCTGGCCTGACCTTGACCTTCTGCATCATGGACCTCGTGAACCTGGCGCACGGTTCGCTCTACATGATGGGCGCCTACATCGCCTGGACGCTGATCGGCTGGACCGACTCCTTCGTCATCGGCGCCATCCTGGCGCTGCCCGCCACCTTCCTTCTCGGCGTTGTGGTCGAAGCCGTGGTCATGCGACGGCTCTATGCCCGCGACCACCTCGACCAGGTGCTGGCGACCTTCGGCCTGATCCTGTTCTTCAACGAGCTGGTGCGCGTGATCTGGGGGCCGGCGGGCAAGAGCATCGCGGTGCCCCAGTTCCTGAGCCACACCGTCGAGATCCTCCCCGGCCTGCCCTACCCGGCGTACCGCGTCGCCATCATCGCCGTCGGCGCCGTGGTGGCGGCGCTGCTGGCCTGGCTGGTCGCCCGCACCCGGGTCGGCATGCTGATCCGCGCCGGTGCCTCCAACCGGCGCATGATCGCGGCACTCGGCATCAACATCGAGCTGCTGTTCAGCCTGGTGTTCGGCCTGGGCGCGGTGTTCGCAGCCCTTGCCGGCCTGATGGCGGCGCCGCTCACCTCGGTCAAGATCGGCATGGGCGACGACATCCTGATCCTGGCCTTCGTCATCATCGTCATCGGCGGCATCGGCTCGATCAAAGGGGCGTTCGTGGCCGCCATGGTCGTCGGCCAGATCGACATCGTCGGCCGCGCCTTCCTGCCCGACTTCCTCAAGACCTTCATGAGCTCGGCCGCCGCCTCGAGCGCGGCGCCGGCGATCTCGCAGGTCCTGGTCTACGTCGTCATGGCGGGTGTGCTGATCTGGCGGCCAACCGGCCTGTTCGGCCAACGGACATGATGGCTGCCCTCCGCACGCCGCGCGGCCTCGCGACTGTGGTGATCCTGCTGGTGCTCGCCGTGCTGCCGCTACTCACCCAGGCCTTCGACCAGCGCTACCTGCTGTCGATCGGCACGCGCATCGTCATCTGGGCGATCGCCGCCGTCAGCCTCAACATGATCCTGGGCTATGGCGGGCTGGTGAGCTTCGGCCATGCGGTGTTCTTCGGCATCGGCGGCTATGCCGTCGGCATCCTCGACGCCCATGGCGTATCGTCGGGCTGGATCCAGTGGCCGGTTGGCGTCGCCATGGCGGCGCTGTGGGCGGCGCTGGTGGGCGCGCTCTCGCTCAGGACCCGCGGCGTCTACTTCATCATGATCACGCTCGCGTTCGCGCAACTCCTCTACTATGTCGGCGTCGGGCTGGAGGCCTATGGTGCCGACGACGGCCTCAACATCAGCCGCAGCCGCTTCGCCGGCCTCGTCGACCTGCGCGACAAGGCGAGCTTCTACTGGCTCTGCTTCGCGCTGCTGGCCGCCACGCTGTGGTTCTGCAGCCGCTTCGCCAATGCCCGCTTCGGCTTCGTCATCCGTGGTGCGAAGTCGAACGATCTGCGCATGACGGCGCTCGGCTTTCCGGTATTCCGCTATCGGCTGGCCGCCTTCACCATCTCCGGCGCCTTCGGCGGCCTGGCCGGCATTCTGCTCGCCAACGAAGGCGCCTACATCTCGCCCGCCATGATGTCGTGGGTGAAGTCGGGCGACCTGATCGTGATCGTCGTGCTGGGCGGCATGGGCACGCTGTTCGGTCCGCTGTTCGGCACGATCGCTTTCTTCGTGCTCGAGGAATCCCTGCCGCCGGTGCTCAATCTCGTACAGAAGGGCTGGGGCGAATACTGGCAGATCGTGTTCGGTCCCATGCTGGTGCTGATCGCGCTCTATGCCCGCGGCGGCATAGATTCGCTGTTCGGGCGCCGCCATGGTTGAGCCGCTGCTCAGCACCGACCGGCTGGTCAAGCGCTTCGGCGGCTTGGTCGCCACCGACACGGTCTCGATCGATGTCCGGCCGGGCGAAATCCACGCCCTGATCGGGCCCAACGGCGCCGGCAAGACGACGCTGGTCAGCCAGCTCACCGGGAACCTGGCGCCCGACGCCGGCACCATCCATTTCGCCGGCCGCGACGTCACGCGCCTGCCGACCCATGCCCGGGTGCGGCTGGGCCTGGCGCGCTCCTTCCAGATCACCTCGGTGCTGCGCGAGTTCACCGCCCTCGACAACGTGGCGCTGGCCGTCCAGGCCCATGCCGGTCACTCCTTCCGCTTCCTGGCCGACGTCCGTCGCGACGAGCGCCTGCGCGCGCCCGCGCGCCGCGGTCTCGAAGCCGTCGGCTTGGGCGAACGCGCCGGCACGCTGGCCGCCACGCTGAGCCACGGCGAGCAGCGCCAACTCGAGATCGCCATGGCATTGGCGGGCGATCCCAAACTCCTTCTCCTCGACGAGCCGATGGCCGGCATGGGTGTCGAGGAATCCCAGCGCATGATCGGCTTCCTGCAGGCGCTCAAGGGCAAGCGCGCCATCCTGCTGATCGAGCACGACATGGACGCCGTTTTCCAGCTCGCCGACCGCATCACCGTGCTGGTCTACGGCCGCGCCATCGCCAGCGGCACGCCGGACGAGATCCGCGCCAATGCCGAGGTCCGCCAGGCCTATCTCGGCGACGAAATCGCGGAGATCGCGTGATGCTGCGGGTCCGCGACCTCGATGCTTTCTACGGCGCCAGCCAGGCCTTGTTCGGCATGGAACTGAGCGTCGACGCCGGCGAGGTCGTGACGCTGATGGGACGCAACGGCATGGGCAAGACCACGACGGTGCATGCCGTCATGGGTCTGCTCGAGAGCCGGCGCGGCGTCGTCGAGTTCGAGGGAAGCCGGGTCGACCAGTTGGCCTCGTTCCGCATCGCCCGTCTCGGACTCGGACTGGTGCCCGAGGGCCGGCAGATCTTCCCCAACCTCTCGGTGCGCGAGAACCTGCTGGCGGCCGCCGCCAACCGCAGTGCCCGCGCCAATCCCTGGACGATCGAGCGCGTCTTCGAATTCTTCCCGCGCCTTGCGGAGCGCCAGCGCAACATGGGCAACCAGCTTTCCGGCGGCGAGCAGCAGATGCTGGCGGTCGGCCGCGCCCTGATGACCAATCCCAAGCTCCTGATCCTCGACGAGGCGACCGAGGGCCTGGCACCGCTGATCCGCCACGAGATCTGGACCTGCCTTGGCCGGCTGAAGCGCGAGGGCCAGGCGATCCTGGTGATCGACAAGAACGTGGGCGCCCTGATCGGCCTCGCCGACCGCCATCACATCGTCGAAAAAGGCCGCGTCGTCTGGTCCGGCACCTCCGACGCGCTGGCCCGCGACAAGGACCTGCAGCACAGATATCTTGGTGTCTGATACGACTGTCGTGATTTGCACTATGCTGGGGGATCATGAAGTTCAAGGCAGCAATCGTGGCTATTGCCACTAACCTCATCGGCTCGCCGGCCATGGCAGACCAGAAAGAGGGCAATGCCTGCGCCACCAAATTATCTACGGATGGCAAGGCAATTTACGCAGCATCGATGGCCAACAAGCCGACGCCAAGCAACTATCAACGCATCGTCGAAGACGAAACCGCCAACCTCGTCGCCGCCCGCAGGATTGAAGTCGGCAGTGCGGCGATGCGCAATGGGATGGCGGCCGGCGACTGCGTGAAGTCGACTCTGAAATAGGTGGGATGGTCGATGTCGCGCGTCTTCATCTCCCTTCTTCTCGCCTTTGCTGCCGCACCCGCCTTCGGTCAGGGCTCGGTCAATGTCTACAACTGGTCCGACTACATTGCCGAGGATCAGCTTAAGAGTTTCACGAAGGACACCGGAATCAGGGTCAACTACACGACCTACGATTCCAACGAGATCCTCGACGCCAAGCTCAGGACCGGCAAGTCGGGATACGACGTCGTGGTGCCGACAGCCTCGCCATTTTTCGTGCGCCAGCTCACCGCCGGCCTCTACCGGCCGCTCGACAAGGCGAAGCTCAAGAACTGGAACAATCTCGATCCCGAGATCCTGGTGGCACTGGCCAAATACGATCCCGGCAACACCCATGGCATTCCCTGGATGTGGGGCACCACGGGCATCGGCTACAACGTCGCCGAAATCAGAAAGCGCCTGCCCGATGCGCCGGTCGATTCGCTCAGTATGATCTTCGACCCGGCCGTGGTGTCGAAGTTCAAGGATTGCGGCGTCATGGTGCTCGACAGCGCGACCGACGTTTTTCCGGCGGCGCTCAAGTATCTCGGCCTCGATCCCGATTCCAAGAAGCCCGACGATCTCGTCAAGGCGGCCGACGTCGTGAAGGCAGTGCGGCCGTTCATCCGCAAGTTCCACTCTTCGGAGTACATCAACGCACTGGCTGGCGGGAACATCTGCCTCGCCTTTGGCTTCTCCGGCGACGTCTTCCAGGCGCGCGACCGCGCCGCCAAGGCCAAGGACAAACAGGACATCGCCTATGCGATCCCGAAGGAAGGCTCGCTGCTCTGGATCGACGTGGCAGCGATTCCCAAGGACGCGCCGAACCCGGCCAATGCGCTCCGCTTCCTCGACTTCATGCTCGACCCCAAGGTCGCCGCCGCCTCGAGCGAACTCACCGGCTATGCCAATGGCAACAAGGCCGCATTCGCGCTGCTGCCCAAGGACATTTCCAGCAACCCGCTGATCTATCCGCCGGCCGACGTGCGCGCCAAGTTCTACACCATCACCGCGGGCACGCCCGAGCAGACGCGCGAACGCACGCGGCTATGGACCGCCGTGAAGACGGGCCGGTGAGCGGTCCCATCGTCAGGATCGAAGGCCTGACCAAGCGCTTCGGCGCCGTCACTGCCGTCGACGATGTCGATCTCGAGGTCGCCCCTGGCGAGTTGTTCGCCCTCCTCGGCGGCTCGGGCTGTGGCAAGACCACGCTCTTGCGTCTGCTGGCGGGCTTCGAGACGCCCGACGCAGGCCGCCTGCTGATCGACGGCCAGGACATGACCGGCGTGCCGCCGCACCTCAGGCCGGTCAACATGATGTTCCAGTCCTACGCGCTCTTCCCGCACATGAACGTGGCGGAGAACGTGGGCTATGGGCTCCGCCGCGAGGGCGTGGCCAAGGCCGAGGCCACCACGCGCGTGGCCGACGCGCTGGAGCAGGTCCGCCTCACCGAATATGCCCAGCGCCGCCCGGCGCAGCTCTCGGGCGGCCAGCGCCAGCGCGTGGCGCTGGCCCGCGCACTGGTCAAGCGACCCAAGATCCTGCTGCTCGACGAGCCGCTGGCCGCGCTCGATCGCAAGCTGCGCGAGGGCACGCGCTTCGAACTGGTGCGGCTGCAGGCCGAACTCGGCCTCACCTTCGTCATGGTGACCCACGACCAGCAAGAGGCGATGTCGATGGCGACACGGCTTGCCGTAATGAACGCCGGTCGCATCGTCCAGGTGGGCTCCCCTCGCGAGGTCTACGAACGGCCGGCCACGCGCTTCGTCGCCGACTTCATCGGCGTCGCCAACATCCTGAAGACCGAGGACGGCTGGCTGGCACTGCGGCCGGAGAAGATCGCCCTGTCGGTCGAGCGATCCGGCCTCGCAAATGTCGTCGCCGGCAAGATCGTCGACCTCGCCTACGAGGGCGACCGCTCGCTCTACAGGATCGCCACCGACGGCGCCGTGTTGATCGTGTCGACTGCGCCCAACCTCGCGCATCGTCGCGGCGATTCGGTCTGGCTCGGCTGGGCCGCCGACGCCGGCCATCCGCTCGACGCCTGACGCCATGCGCTTCGTCATCGCCCTTCCCTTTCTCTGGCTCGGAGTCTTCTTCCTGCTGCCGTTCGCGCTGGTGCTGGCGATTGCGCTCGGCACCAATGCCCCCGACTCGGTGCCGCCGGTCGAGCTTGGCATCGGCCTCAAGAACTTCGCCCTGTTGTTCACCGACGATCTTTATCTCGCGGCCTGGCTCACCTCGCTCCGCGTCGCCACCACCTCGACACTGGTCGCCCTTCTGCTGGGCTATCCCATGGCCTACGCCATCGCCCGTGCGGCGCCCGAGCGCCGGCCATTGCTGCTGATGCTGGTGGTGCTGCCGTTCTGGACCTCGTTCCTGATCCGGGTCTACGCCTGGATGGGCCTGCTGGACGAAAACGGGCTCCTGAACCAGTTCCTGCGCTGGAGCGGGATCGCCACCGATCCCGGCACCATCCTGGGCACTGAATGGGCGGTCCATCTCGGCATCGTCTACGCCTACCTGCCCTTCATGGTGCTGCCGCTCTACGCCACGCTCGAGAAGATGGACATGAGCCTGCTCGAGGCCGCCGCCGACCTTGGCGCGCGGCCGTTCGCCGCCTTCCTCACCATCACCCTGCCGCTGTCGCTGCCCGGCGTCGTGGCCGGCTGCCTGCTGGTCTTCATCCCGGCGGTCGGCGAGTTCGTGATCCCCGACCTGCTGGGCGGCACCGAGACGCTGATGATCGGCAAGGTGCTGTGGGACGAGTTCTTCACCAACGCCGACTGGCCGCTCGCTTCGGCGGTGGCGATCTGCCTGCTGGCGTTGCTGGTCGGCCCCATCGCCCTGTTCCAGCGTCAGCAGGCACGCAGCCTGGAGCGGCACTGATGATCGGCCGCGCCCGCTTCGCCTTCATCATGCTGGGCTTCGGCTATGCGTTCCTTTACCTGCCGCTCGCGCTGGTGATGGTCTATTCCTTCAACGAGTCGCGCCTGGTGACGGTATGGGGCGGCTTTTCGACCAAGTGGTGGAGCGCGCTGTTCGCCAACGAGGCGATGCTGCAGGCCGCGTGGCTGTCGATCCGGATCGCCTTCGTGAGCGCCACGGCGGCGGCGGTCATCGGCCTGGCCGCGGGCTATACGCTCGCCCGCGCGCCGCGGTTTCCGGGCCGCGCCCTGTTCGGCGGCCTGGTCATCGCGCCC
>JACPVT010000144.1 GCA_016191685.1 Rhodospirillales bacterium
AGGCAAAAAGTCCGGCGATGACGAAGGACATCATCACCAGGATGGTCATGACCGGCCGGCGGATGCAGAGCTCTGACAACATGTCCCGGTCTCCGTGCCGGCTAGCCGCGAGGCGGTGAGGCGGGCTTCGCCGGCTCGGGCGGCGGCGCGCGGACCGCGACCGCGGCGCCATTGACCAGGCGCAGCTGGCCGTCGATCACCACCTGCTCGCCGTCGCCCAGCCCCTTGCCGATGACGGACTCGCCGTTCTGGACGCGCTTGACGACGACCTGCCGAAGCTCGGCCGTGCCGTCCTTGACGACGAACACGTACGCGCCCTGCGGCCCCAGCTGCACGGCGGCCGAGGGCACGGCGATCGCGCCATCCTCGATGCCGAGAACGATCTCGACCTTGACGAACTGGCCCGGCCACAGCAGCTCGTTGGCGTTGGCGATGCGGGCCTTGGCAGTCACCGTTCCGGTGTTGGGATCGACGCTGTTCTCGATGAAGGCCATGGTGCCCGACTGCTTCTTGGTGTCGTCGACGATCGCGGTGACCGCCACCGCGCCCTTGGCCATGGCGGAACGAAGCTCGGGCAGGATGACCTGCGGGATCGCGAAGGTGACGTAGATCGGGTCGATCTGGTTGATGGTGGCGAGGGTGCTGGCCACCGAGTTGTCGCCGACCCGCACGACGGCGCCGGCCTTGCTCGAGATCGAGCCGATGCGGCCCGATACCGGGGCGCGGATTTCAGTGTAGGTGAGCGACGCCTGGACGTTGGCCTTCGCCGCCTCGTCGGCCTCGAGCTGGGCTTCCGCCGCCTTCACCGCCGTCTGGGCGGTGTCGCGCTGCACGACCGTGCCGGCGTTCTTGCCCAGGAGGTCCTCGTAACGCTGGTGGTCGCGCCGGGCCTGCGCGAGCTGCGCCTGGTCCTTGCGGATCTGCGCCTCGATCTGGCCGATCTGCGCTCTCAGCGTTCGCGAGTCGAGTTCGAACAGCAAGTCGCCTTGCTTGACCAGTGCGCCCTCCTCGACGTTGACCTTCATGATCTGGCTGTCGAGGCGGGGCTTGATCTGGATCGAGGCGATCGCCTGCACGGTGCCGACGGCATCGACGACGACCGGCATCGGCTTCTGCGCGATCTTGGCGAGCACGACGGGCACCGGTCCGCCGGGATTGGCGCGGCCGCGCCGACCCTGCGGTTGCGCCATGGCGGCCGGGCTGCTCTGGGCCTGTTCGGCGGCCTTCGCCGACGTGCCAAACCCCAGGCGCCGCGCCACGTCATCGCGATAAACGTAGGCGGTCCCGCAGACTACGACTGCGAGCGTAGCCAAGACCGCCACACGGACCATCCGCATATCCGACGTCTCCAAACCCCAAGCCCCAGCAAATTATAGGCCCGGCTTCACCCGCCGGACAGTCACAACCGTGGCAACACCAAGGATTCCAAGCAAAAAACCCGCCACAAAGGGCGGGTTTTCGCAGCGTTTGAAGGCAAAAGCCTCGATTGGCGATCAGCGGCTGTAGTACTCGACGACCAGCGACGGCTCCATCTGGACCGGATAGGGCACGTCGGCCAGCTTGGGCCCGCGCACGTAGGTGCCCTTCATCTCCTGATGGTCGACCGAGACGTACTCCGGCACGTCGCGCTCGGCAGTCTGGGTGGCCTCGATGACCCGGGCCATTTCCTTGGCCTTCGAGGTCAGCTCGATGACGTCGTTGTCCTTCACCAGGTACGACGCGATGTTGACGCGGCGGCCGTTCACCTTGACGTGGCCGTGGCTCACGAGCTGGCGCGAGGCGAACACGGTGATGGCGAACTTCATGCGGTAGATGACCGCGTCCAGCCGGCGCTCGAGCAGCTCGACCAGGTTCTCGCCGGTGTCGCCCTTGCGGCGCACGGCCTCGAGATAATAGCGGCGGAGCTGACGCTCGCCGACCGAGCCGTAGTAGCCCTTGAGCCGCTGCTTCGCCATCAACTGCAGGCGATAGTCGGTCGGCTTGGTGCGACCCTGGCCGTGCTGGCCGGGACCGTATTCACGCTTGTTGATCGGGCTCTTGGGACGGCCCCACAGGTTGACCCTGAGGCGGCGGTCGATCTTGTACTTCGAATTCGCGCGTTTGCTCACGCGGCTCTCCATCGTTTGCGCCCGTCGATTTTCGATCGGGCTATGTTGTCCGGATAGGCCTTGGTCCGATACGGGATCGGGGCGGGGCGAGGTCCAAAAAGGTCCACGACCACGTTCTCCGGAGAAGGGCGGAACATACTGGCGAAAGCAGGCCAGTCAAGCACGCGTTCCTACTGCAATATCAACGGCTTAGATCTCGACCAGCACCACCTCATGCGTAACGTTGGCCGACTTCTTCACCATGGCCGTGGCCGAGCAGTACTTCTCGTCGCTGAGGCTGACGGCGCGTTCGACCAGCGCCTTGTTCAGTTTTCGGCCACGCACGGTGTAGACGAGCTTCACCGAGGTGAAGACCTTGGGATGGTCGTCGGCCCGTTCGGCCTCCAGCGACACCTCCACGCCTTCGATGTCCTGGCGCTGCTTCTTCAGCATCGAGACGACATCGATCGCCGTGCAGCCGCCCATGCCCATCAGCACCACCTCCATCGGCCGCGACGCGAGATTGCGGCCGCCGACGTCGGGCGAGCCGTCCATGGTGATGGTGTGGCCGCTGCCCGCCTCGGCGACGAACAGCGCGCCGTCGACCCAGGAAATCTTGGCGGTGGTGGACATGACTATTCCTCGTGCTTGCTCTTGGAGAGAAATTTTATGACGCCGTGGAAGGTGCGCGCCTCCTGCTCCGTCATCTCGGCGCGCTGCAGCAGCGCCTTGAGATTGAGCACCATCGAGGGCCGCATGTCCTTGTTGCGCAGGAAGCCCGACTGGTCGAGCGCGCGCTCGAGATGGTCGAACAGGTTCTGCAGCTCCTCCTTGCTGGCCGGGCGCGTCGCATGATCGGACATGCGTTCGGCCGGCGTCTCATCCCCCGCCGCCGCCCATTCGTAAGCGACCAGCAGCACGGCCTGGGCGATGTTGAGCGAGGAGAACTGCGGATTGAGCGGGATCGAGAGCGCGGTGTCGGCGTGGACCATGTCGTCGTTCTCGAGCCCGGTGCGCTCGGGCCCGAACAGGATGCCGACCCGCTCGCCCTGCCCGATCCAGCCGCGCACTTCGACGGCGGCGCGCCGCGCCGTCAGGATGCGCTGGGTGAGCTCGCGGTTGCGCGCCGTGGTAGCCACCACCCGTTCGAGATCGGCCACGGCGGCCTGCACCGTGTCAAAGATCTCGGCCTTCTCCAGCACGACGTCGGCGCCCGAGGCGGCGCGCTGCGCCCGATCGTTCGGCCAGCCGTCACGCGGGCTCACCAGGCGCAGGGTCGAGAGGCCGCAATTCAGCATCGCGCGTGCCGCCATGCCGATGTTCTCGCCCAGTTGCGGGCGCACCAGGATGACCACGGGCGTGGTGATGGCGGTCGCGCGACCCTTCGAAGCTCGTCCCATGCCGCCCTATATCGCGCCTTGGGTATCGCGCCTAGCGCGTCACGATGAGCGGCGGCCGGCGCATCAGGAACAGCAGCGGGATCAGAACCAGCGAGCAGATCATCATGACTCGGAAGTCGTTGAGGTAGCCGATCAGCGACGCCTGGCGGTTGATCTCGGCGTCCCAGACGGCGAGCAGGCTTGGATCGGCGCCCGGCAGGCCGCGGCCGAGCGGCCAACCGGGATGGAAGGGCGTGAACTTCTCGACGATGTCGGCCCGGTTCTGCTGCGTGTTGCTGGCCAGCATCGAGACCAGCACGGCGATGCCGATGCTGGCACCGAGATTGCGCAGCAGGGCGTTGATCGCCGCCCCCTCGGTGCGCAGCCGCGGCGGCAGGGTGGCGAAGGTAAGTACGGTGAGCGGCGGGAAGACGAGGCCGAGCCCGAAGCCCAGCAGCACGCCGTTCCAGACGATGTGGCTCTCGCTGACGTTCAGGTTGAACAGCGTCATGTCCCACAAGGACAGCGCACAAAGCCCGAAACCGAGGGCGATCAGCAGGCGCGAGTCGATGCGCCCGATCAGGCGCGACACCAGCATCATCGACACCATCATGCCGGCGCCGCGCGGCGCCAGCACGACACCGGTGGTGAAGACCGGGTAGCCCATGAGCTGCTGCAGGAAGGGCGGCATCAGGGTCGCCGAGACGATCAGCACGAGACCGGCCAGTGCCGTGAAGAGGAGTCCGACCGAGAGGTTGCGGTCGCGGAACAGGTCGCGCGACAGGAACGGCTGGCGATCGGTCATCATGTGGATCAGGAACATGGCGAAGGCCACGCCCGCCACCAGCGTCTCGCCGATGATCTCCGCCGAGTCGTACCAGTCGAGCATGTGGCCGCGGTCGAGCATGAGCTGGAACGAGCCGATGGCGACGGCCAGCAGCGTGAAGCCCAGCAGATCGAAGCGCCGCGGCCGGTCGTGGACGCTGTCGCGCACCAGCGCGAGGATGCCGAGCGTACAGAGGATGCCGACCGGCAGGTTGACGTAGAACACCCAGCGCCAGGTGAATTCGTCGGTGAGCCAGCCGCCCAGCGACGGACCGGCGATCGGGCCCAGCATGGTGCCGACGCCCCACATCGCCATCGCCTTGCCCTGCTCCTCGCGCGGATAGGTGTCCATCATGATTGCCTGCGATACCGGCACCAGTGCGGCGCCAAAACCGCCCTGCAGGGCGCGGAACAGCACGAGCTGGTCGAGCGACTGGGCGGCGCCGCACAGCATCGAGACGATGGTGAAGCCCACGACGCAGGTGGCGAGCGTGCGGCGGAGTCCGAAGCGCATGGCGCAGAAGCCAGCGAGCGGCGTCATGATGGCCGACGCCACGATATAGGACGTCACGACCCAGGAGACCTGCTCCTGGGTGGCCGACAGCGAGCCCTGGATCGACGGCAGCGCCACGTTGGCGATGGTGCCGTCCAGGGCATGCATGATGGTGGCGGCCATCACCGTGAAGGTGATCAGGCGGCGACGGCGCAGCGTCGCCCTGTCGACGGCCGGCGCCATCAGCCTAGGGCTTGGCGCTGGCCGACGCGCTCGACAGGCCGAGCGACTTGCCGAGGCCGGCCAGCAGCCCGCCAATCGACCGGCTGTGTCCGGTGTCGATCTCGACCGTCGTGCTCATGCCGACGCGGAGCGGCGGGTCGCCGTCGCGGCAGGTGACGGCGATGCGCACCGGAATGCGCTGCACCACCTTCACCCAGTTGCCGCTGGCGTTCTGCGGCGGCAGAACGGCGAACTCGGCGCCGGTCGACTGGGAAATGCTGGCGACCGATCCACTGCACGCCGAGTCGGGATAGGTGTCGACGTGGATCGTGGCCTTCTGGCCCGGCCGCACGCGCGTGAGTTCGGTCTCCTTGAAGTTGGCCTCGATCCAGAGGTCGGTGTCGGCCACGACGACCATCACCGGCACGCCGGCGGTGGCATAGCTGCCGGGCACCGGCCGCTTGGCGACGATGCCGTCGAGCGGCGCCTCGATCGTGGTGCGGCGAAGCTGCAGCAGCGCCTCGTCGCGCGCCGCCATCATCTGCTTCACCCTGGGATGGTCGTCGGTGCGGATCCTGCGGTCGCCGGCCAGGGCGGCCTCGATGCGGGTGAGATCCTCCTGCGCCGCCGAGATCCGCTGGCGCGCGACATCGAGCGCGAGGCGCGCCTCCTCGAGCTTCTGGGTCGAGGCGATCTTCTTTTCGGCGAGGCCGGACTGTCGCTCGAACTCGGCCTCGGCATAGGTCTGCTGGCTGAGCGCCGCCTTGATCTCCTCGCGCTTGGTGCGCCACTGCGCGCGCAGGCCGCGGATGTCGGCGCGCGTCGTCTCGATCTCGGCCTCGATCCTGACCAGCGCCAGCCGGTAGGACTGATCATCGAGCCTGAACAGGAGCTGGCCACGCGACACCGCCTGGTTCTCCTTGACCGGCACCTCGACAATGATGCCGCTCAACTCGGTGGCGATCTGGGCGCGGTCGCCCTTCACGTAGGCGTTGTCGGTCGCGATGAACCGCCCCGACGACAGCCAGACGAACAGCGTGACGGCCAGGACGAACAGCGGCAGCAGCCACATGCCGGTACGCGCCAGAGCGCGCCCGGCCAGCCGCGGCCGCCGCGGGACGGTCGCGATGGGCGGTGTCTTGCTGTCCAGATGTTCGCCGTCTCGCACGCGGGATATGGTCTGCCCCGACCTCTTCTAGGTCAACCGGAGGTCGAACATGGCTGCTAGGCCGGCCGCGCCGATATGCGACTATTGCCGCTCCGCGGGGCGGGCGCCGTCGCGGAACAGCTTGTAGGTGATGGCGTCGTAGAGGGCGTTGTACGAGGCGTCGACGATGTTGGGCGACACGCCGATGGTGCTCCAGCGCCGGCCCGTCGCATCGGCGCTCTCGATCATGACGCGGGTGGTGGCGGCGGTGCCGCCGCCCGAATCGAGGATGCGCACCTTGAAGTCGACCAGCCGCATGTCCCCGAGCTCGGGATAGATCGGCAGCAGGGCCTTTCGCAACGCAGCATCGAGCGCATTCACCGGGCCGTTGCCTTCGCCCACTTCCATTGCCCGCCGGCCGGCGATGTCGAGTTTCACCGTCGCCTCGGAGAGCGCGATGAGCTGGCCGCGCGCATTGACGCGCCGTTCGGCCAGCACGCGAAAGCTCTGCAGGGCGAAGTAGTCGGGCACCGTATGGAGTTCATGCCGCGCCAGAAGCTCGAACGAAGCATCGGCGCCGTCATAGGCATAGCCCTCGGACTCGCGCTCCTTGACGATTTCGAGCAGCCGCGCGACGCCCGGATTCTTCGGGTCAACCTCGAGGCCGATCTGGCGGAAACGCGCCATGATGTTGGAGCGACCGGCCTGGTCGCTGACCACGATGATGCGCTGGTTGCCCACGATCTCGGGATCGACATGCTCGTAGGTCCTGGGATCCTTCTCGACCGCCGAGACATGCAGGCCGCCCTTGTGCGCAAAGGCGCGCGTGCCGACGTAGGCGGCGCTGCGGTTGGCCGGCATATTCAGCCGATCGTCGAGCAGGCGCGACAGATGCGTGAGCCGCGCCATCGCGCCGTCCTTCAGGCCGGTGTCGAAGCCCATCTTGAGCACGAGGTTGGGGATCAGCGCGACCATGTTGGCGTTGCCGCAGCGTTCGCCCAGCCCGTTGATGGTGCCCTGGACCTGGCGCACGCCGGCGCGGACGGCGGCCAGGGTGTTGGCGACGGCATTCTCGGTGTCGTTGTGGGTGTGGATGCCCAGCCGCTCGCCGGTAATCTTTTTCGCCACCTCGGCCACGATGCGTTCGATCTCGTGCGGCAGGGTTCCGCCATTGGTATCGCACAACACCAGCCAGCGCGCGCCGGCCTTGTCGGCGGCGGCGAGGCAGGCCATCGCATAGTCGGGGTTGGCCTTGTAGCCGTCGAAGAAGTGCTCGGCGTCGAACATCACCTCGTCCATCCTGGTCTTCGCGTAGGCCAGCGAATCGCCGATCATCTCGAGGTATTCGCCACGGTCGACTTCGAGCGCGACGTCGACGTGGAAATCCCAGGTCTTGCCCACCATGCAGACGTTGCGCGCCTTGGTCGCCAGGATGGCGGCGAGGCCGGGATCGTTGGCGGCGCTGCGGCCGGCACGCCGCGTCATGCCGAAAGCCGTGAACTTCGCGTTCTTGAATTCCGGCGGATCGGCAAAGAAGCGATCGTCGGTCGGGTTGGCGCCGGGCCAGCCGCCCTCGATGTAGTCGATGCCGAGCAGGTCGAGCTCGCGCGCGATCGCGGCCTTGTCGGCCACGGTGAAATCGACGCCTTGCGTCTGGGCGCCGTCTCGCAGGGTGGTGTCGAAGAGATAGATGCGGTTGGACTGTTTCATGACGGCGGCATCATAGTTGGGCAGCCACGCGGGAGATACGCCTTATGACCACGGCCACGACCATCACCGAACTGCGAACGACGCTCCTCCAGGTGCCGTGGCAGGGCGCCGCCCCGGCCGCCGGCATCCTGTCGGCGTCGAAGCGCGATATCTTCGTACTCGAGATCGAGACCCAGGGCGGGCTGATCGGCATGAGCTACCTGATGCCGTTGCGCGGCGGGCTGCACACCCTCGACGCCTGCATGAAAGAACTGATCGCCCCGCACGTGATCGGCCGCGACGCGACCGAGGTCGAGGCGATTTGGCAGGCGCTCTACAAGAGCAACTTTTGGCTCGGCCGCATGGGCGTCACCGTGTTCGCGCAGAGCGCCGTCGACATGGCGCTGTGGGACATCGTGGGCAAGCGGGCCGGCCTGCCCCTGTTCCGGCTGTGGGGTGCGGCCCGCACCGAGGTGCCCGCCTACGGCTCGGGCGTGTTCCGCGGCCTCGGCCGCGACGGCATGATCGCCCGCGCCAAGGAGTTCACGGCGCAGGGCCTCAGGGCCATCAAGATGCAGGTGGCGCACATCCGGCCGTGGCGCGAGGACGTCGAGAACGTAAGAGCGATGCGCGAGGCGATGGGCGGCGGCATCGAGATCATGATCGACGTCAACATGGGCTGGGACGCCGACACCGCCATCCAGGCCGGCCACCGCATCGACGAGTTCGACCCCTACTGGCTGGAGGAGCCGGTGGTGGCCGAAGACTTCGCCGGCTACCGGCGCATCGCTGCAGCCCTGAAGACCCGCATCGTGGGCGGCGAGAGTCACTTCGGACGCAACGACCTCCGTCCGTTCTTCGAAGCCCCCCACAGCGTGCCCATCCTGCAGCCCGACCCGATGCGCGGCGGCTACACCGAGCTGCGCAAGATCGCGGCGGCGGCCGAGCCGTGGGGCATCCGCATCGCGCCGCATCTCTTCCACGAGACCATGGTCCACGTCATGGCCTCGATCCCCAACGCCAACTATCTCGAATACATGACCTGGAACGACGACCTCTGGATCGAGCCGGTGCTGCCGTCGAAGACCGGCACGATGTCGCCGCCGGAACGGCCGGGCCACGGCCTCGCCTTCCGGCCGGAGATCCTGAAGGACTGCCGGATCGGCGGGCAGCGGCTGAAAGGCTGAGTCCACCCGTTCTGAGTCCGCTGCGGTGCGGACGGAAAGGAAACTCACTTCGCGCCCCGCGCCGCCGCGCCGGATCGGGGCCAAGCCCTTCAATCGGCTGGCGTTTTCCGTTCCTATCGACGCCTGGAAATGTCCGCCGAAAGCGGACATTCGCGAGATCGACTTCGGCAATTTATAGTCGGTTTTCCAGGCGACTTCCAAAAAGATGCAAGGAGTGCCGGGGTGGTCATTGATCAATGACATAGGATGTTTGCCCTATATTTTCAAGTTCAGATTTCCTATCCGAGGCGCGCCAGTGTCGCCTCGGCAAACCGTTCGGCCGACGGCGGATCGAACTCCATGAAAAGCGCGGGCTCCAGCACCTCGACCTCGATCACGATCAGGGTGCCGCCCCGCACCACGCCGTCGACGCGCGCGTAAAGCGGCATCTCGGGGAGCACGCGCAGGCAGGCCGCCCCCTGCTCCGTCACTTCACGCGGCGGCGTCTCGGCGCTGCGCGTCGGGCCATAGCGCGAGTTGGAGCGGAACTCGCCGGGCGGCGGGCGTTTGCGGATGGCGTGGCTGAAGACGCTGTCGAAATAGACCAGCGACAGCTCGCCCTCGGCGATCTCGGGCAGGAACTCCTGCACCACCACGCCCGCGGCGCGCGCCTCGTCAGAGAGACCCGCGACCTGTTCGAGAAGCGTGGCGCGCGTCACCAGTTCGACGGAATAGCCCGAGGCCCCCGACGTGGGCTTGACCACGGCCTGGTCCCAACCGGCCTCGGCCAGCACCCGATCGATGGCCTCTGCCTCGCAGGCCACGATATGCGATCGCGGCACGCGGATGCCCGCCGCCGCGAGCTTGCCGACGTAGTCCTTGCGCAGGTTCCAGCGCACCAGGGCGATCGGATTGAACAGACGCGTCACCGCCGCGGTCGCTTCGGTCCAGTCGCGGAACACCTCCAGCGTGCGGTAGTAGCCCCAGGTCGAGCGCAGCACGACGGCGGCGGCGTCGGCAAATGCTTTTGGCGGCCCATCCCAAGGTGCCGCCACGACGCGACAGCCGCGACGCTCCAGCGCCTCGGCATAGAGCCGGTCTGAGGCGGTGATGTCGGGTTGGTCCATCGCCGTGGCGAGCACTATGAGGGGCATGGCAGCACGCACCGTGTCATCCCGAGCGCAGCGAGGGATCCTTCGTTGTGTCCGATCAAAGGTCCCTCGCTACGCTCGGGATGACAGTTCTGCTTTCATCGAAGGACGTCGCTCACTTGCAAACCTCGCGCAGCGCCTTCCAGTCGGCGGCGCTGAAGGCGGGCTTGCCGGTGGGCGGCCGCTGGGTCGCGGCGATGCGTTCCTTGGTCGGCGGATGGCTCGACCAGATGCCGGCGGCCGACGCGGCATCCTTGGGCTCGTTCTCCAGCATCTGCTCGAAGAAGCCGGCGATGCCGTCGGCACGCAGGTCGAGCTTTTCCAGCAGGGCGACGCCCACGGCGTCGGCTTCGCGTTCGAAGGCGCGGCCGTTGCGCAGCGCCAGCAGGATGTTGCCGCCCGAGGTCAGCGTGTTCAGGAGATCGGAGTAGCCGCCGCCCACCAGCTTCGCCAGCAGCTCGATGCCGTACTGGCGGGCGATGCCCTTGATCGGATGGTGGTGCACGACATGGCCGATCTCGTGCGCCAGCACGCCCGCCACCTGCGAGCTGTTCTTGGCCTGCTCGATCAGGTCGGAATAGAAAACCAGGATCCCGCCCGGCAGGGTGAAGGCGTTGACCGGCCCGCCTTCGATGACATGCACGACGATCTCGTGCTCGTAGCCTGCCGCCCGCGCGAGCCTGTTGGCGAGGTCGTTGATCGCCTCCAGGCCTCGCGTGCCGTGGCACTCGTCCTTGTCGGCGACCAGCTCCTCGAACACGCTCGCGCCGAGCCGGGCCTGAAGGCTGTAGGGCAGCCAGGGTGCCGCATATTCGGTGCCGTAATCGATGATGACCCAGAACAGCCCGACCAGCGCCGCAAGCGTCGTTCCGAGCGCGGCGATCCGTCGGCCGACCGACTCCGGCCGGCTGGCCAGGGCCACGAGCGGCGACACGAGAGCGGCGAGCTGCCGCCGCTCTTCGTGATCCTCGATGACCAGGCGGGCCTCGCCGCCCCGGCGCATGACCGGCGGCGCCGCTTCGTGCGCGGCGTCGCCCAGCACGACGAGTTCACCGAGCGGCCAGCGCGCCACGACGGCTGAATCGACGGCGCGGACGATGGTGAGTTCGCCCGTCGTCACCTGCGCACGGACCTCCTGGGCCTGGGCGGTCTCGCCATCGTAATAGCGCGAGGACGTTGCCATCGTCAGACCCCGCTCACGTCGAACATGTCGAGCAGGCCCTCGCCGAAACCCGGTCCGCGATCGGCCGGCTGGCCGATCGAGGCGCCGTCAGGTGCGCCGTAGAGCCAGAGTTCGGCCGCGATCAGGCGCAGCGTGCGATGCATAACCCACGGCCAGCCGAGGCCGAGCGTCACGACGATGATGAGGTAGTTCAGGACCAGGAAGCCCCACATCTGCCGCGTCGTGATCGCGGTCGCAAACAGCACATTGCCGGCGCGGCTGTGCGACACGAGATAGCGGAACCAGTAGGCCTGCCACCAGCAGCGCAGCGGCAGGATCAGCAGGCTGAAGACCAGGTAGACGCCGACCGCGAGGGCCACCGCCACCAGCACGGTGCGCAGGCTGGGCTCGGTGAAGAGGGCCAGGAACTCCTCGGAGGTAATGCCCAATTCCTCGGCGGTGCCGCCCACGATGGCGAACGCGGCGACGATGGCCACGATCCACGCCACGATGTTCAGGAAATAGTAGCCGAGGAAGCGGCCGTAGATGTCGCCGGCGCTGCCGGCGAAGGCGAGCGGCAACGTACCGAGCCGGGCGTTGGATATGCGCGGGCGGGCGAGATTGACCGACACGACCGGGGTCAGCAGAAGGCCGGTCATGGCGTTGGCGAAATGCAGGAATGTCGCCACGACACCGTAGTGCCAGGCCGAGCCCGCCATGCCGCAGCGGATGCCGCGCCAGCGCGTGCGCGAAAGCTTGTAGCGCAGGCCGGCATAGTGGCCGACGTAGGCGAGCGGAAATCCGATCACCGCCACCGACAGGGAGAAGAGGTCGAACATCCCGAAAGTGGCGAACGGCTTTTCGTGGAAAACGTGGATCCAGGCCAGCCACATCAGGCCTGCCCAGGCCGCGAGCAGCACCACGGCGAGTAGAAAGCCAATCAGCAGTTCGCGGCCGCGACCGCGATATTCGAACCGGTCGCCCAGGATCGACAGGTGATTCCACACGTAGCGGCGCAGCCGGGTGCGACCCCAGAAGCGCGACCAGCCAAGCGTCAGCACCATCAGCACGACATGGCGGAGATAGATGGCGTAGAGCTCGCCCAAGCCGCCGTCATAGACCGGGCGGCTGGGTGTCAGGTCCGGCGCGGCGGGCGCAGGCGCGGCAGCCACAAAGGCGCCCCCGGGCGGGCTCCCCGCCGCCTGGCCCCTTCCCGTCTCAGTCCATGGGGAAGTCGTGTCGCTCAAGGACGGCCCGGATCGCTCGGATGCACTGCGGAATATTCCATGCTGCGGTGCAGCATCTATTGGTGTAGGTGAGTGTACGTCAACCCTGCCATTGGCCGCCACCATGACCCAGACCATCCGTGACGACGCGCCCAAGAAGGATCGGCCCTGGCTGATCCGGACCTACGCCGGCCATTCGACGGCGGAAAAGTCGAACGAGCTCTATCGCACCAACCTGGCGCGCGGGCAGACCGGCCTCAGCGTCGCCTTCGATCTGCCGACGCAGACGGGCTACGACAGCGACCATGCGCTGGCGCGCGGCGAGGTCGGCAAGGTCGGCGTCCCGATCAGCCATCTCGGCGACATGCGCACGCTGTTCGACGGCATCCCGCTCGACAGGATGAACACGTCGATGACCATCAACGCGCCGGCGGCGTGGCTGCTGTCTCTCTATATAGCGGCGGGTGAAGCGCAGGGCGTGGCACGCGACAAACTGCAGGGCACGACGCAGAACGACATCATCAAGGAATATCTTTCCCGCGGGACTTACATCTTCCCGCCCGAACCGTCGCTCAGGCTGACGGCCGACACGATCGGCTTCACCTATCGCGAGGTTCCCAAGTGGAACCCGATGAACGTCTGCAGCTATCACCTGCAGGAAGCCGGCGCCACGCCGGTGCAGGAGCTGGCCTTCTCGCTGGCCAACGCGATTGCCGTGCTCGATGCCGTGAAGGCACGGGGCCAGGTGCCCGATGCCGACTTCCCGCAGGTGGTGGGCCGCATCTCCTTCTTCGTGAATGCCGGCATCCGCTTCGTCACCGAGATGTGCAAGATGCGGGCCTTCGCCGAGCTGTGGGACGACATCACGCTCAACCGCTATGGCGTCGCCGACGCCAAGCAGCGGCTGTTCCGCTACGGCGTGCAGGTGAATTCGCTCGGCCTCACCGAGCAGCAGCCGGAGAACAACGTCTACCGCATCCTCCTGGAAATGCTGGCGGTGGTGATGAGCAAGAACGCCCGCGCCCGCTCGGTGCAGCTGCCGGCATGGAACGAGGCGCTGGGCCTGCCACGGCCGTGGGACCAGCAATGGTCGCTCCGGCTGCAGCAGATCGTGGCCTTCGAGACCGATCTCCTGGAATACGGCGACATCTTCGACGGCAGCACCGAGATCGCGCGCAAGGTCCAGTCTCTCAAGAAAGAGACATTGGCTGAGATGGCGCGCATCGACGACATCGGCGGCGCGGTGGCGGCCATCGAGGCAGCCTACATGAAGCAGCGCCTGGTCGAGTCGAACCTCCGGCGGCTCGCGGCCATCGAGGCCGGCGAGCAGACGGTGGTCGGCGTCAATGCCTTCACCGAGGCCGAAGCCTCGCCGCTGTCGACCGGCGCCGGTTCGATCATGACCGTCGACGCCGCGGTCGAGAGCGGCCAGATCGAGCGGCTCAAGGCCTGGCGCGCGGCGCGCGATGCGGCCGCCGTGAAGAAGGTGCTGGCCGAACTGGCCTCGGCCGCCAAGGAAGACCGCAACGTCATGCCGGCCTCGATCGCCTGCGCCCAGGCCGGCGTCACGACCGGCGAATGGACCGATACGCTCCGCGCCGTGTTCGGCGAATATCGCGCCCCGACCGGCGTCGCTCGCGCCGCCGGCGTGAGCGACGGCAGGCTCGAAGCCGTGCGCCGCGAGGTCGACACCGTTTCACGGCGATTGGGCCGGCGCATAAAGATCCTGGTCGGCAAGCCCGGCCTCGACGGCCATTCCAACGGCGCCGAGCAGATCGCCGTGCGTGCCCGCGACTGCGGCATGGAGGTGGTCTACGAGGGCATCCGCCTCACGCCCGAGCGCATCGTCAATGCGGCACTCGAGGAGAGCGTGCACGTGGTCGGGCTCTCGATCCTTTCGGGCGGCCATGTCTCGCTGGTCGGCGACGTGCTGGCCGGCCTGCGCGCCGCCGGCATCGGCGACGTGCCGGTGGTGGTGGGCGGCATCATCCCGCCGGCCGACGCCGAAGCGTTGCTCAAGGCAGGCGTGGCGCGCGTCTACACGCCCAAGGATTTCGACCTGACGCAAATCATGCGCGATGTCGTGGCGGTCGTGGACTCAGCCTGGAAAGAGGCGGCGTAACTTCGGGCTCGACCTCATACCCCTCTCCCCCTAACGGGTAGGGCAATCGCATATGAATCAAGGATCCTTCGCTGCGCTCAGGATGACATCCCTCCTTTGCTTGGGCGCAGTGCGTAAATCCCCGCAATAGTGTCATCCTGAGCGCAGCGAAGGATCTTTCTCTTCCCTAGCAGGGGAGAGGAAAAGGATGCTCACCGCTTCAAGGTAGCCGTCGCGTGCAGCATCGGATCGATGGCGGTGTGGCTGAACAGCCAGGCCTCGGCGTGATTTGACTCGCCGTCGCGGCGAATGACGCGCGACAGTGCCAGCACGTCGGTTGCCTGCGCGGGCTTCAGTACCGTGACATTGAGATGCGTGATCTGCACCTCGAGGCCCGCCGCGGCGCGGAGCGCAGTGTCGACCAGCGACAGCAGCACCGGCGTCGACCACGCCTCGCCCGCCGCGAGGGAGAAGCGCAGGCGCACGTCCTGATCCTGGCACTCCTCGACGAACAGCCCATGCAGATCGACCGCCGGCAGCGTCTTCTCCAGGAGCTTCTGCAGTTCGTCTTCGGTCATCGGCCGCACTCTATGCTATCTCCCCAGCCCATGTCCTTTCTCGACCATATCAAGCGCTGCAACAACGCAGACCTCACCCAGTTCGAACCGTGGTACGTCGGACACGAACGCGCGGGCTTCATCCATCGCGACTTCGCGCCCGTGCTTGCGAGCCGGCCCCAGCTGTTCAGCCATCGCGACAAGGCCTGGCATCTCGATGCCGCACTCGACACGCCCGACAGGAGAAGCGCCGCGATGCGCGCCTTCCTGCTCGAGTTGCGCGAGCAGGGTCGCTTCAAGGGCCTGTGGCGCGAGGAGGCCTATCCCATCACCTGGGAGTTCACGCGGCCGGCCCTGCTCGAGATGGAGCGCGCCGCGGTGCCGTGGTTCGGTGTGCGTGCCTTCGGCCCGCACATGACGGGCTACGTGCGGTGCAAGGATGGGCTGCACATCTGGGTGCCGCGGCGGTCCTATGCCAAGCCGACGTTCCCGGGGCAGCTCGACAATACGGTGGCCGGCGGTCAGCCCGCCGGCATCGGCCTGCACGACAACCTGATCAAGGAATGCGGCGAGGAGGCCTCGATCCCGCCCGAGCTCGCGCGGCAGGCCAGGGCCGTCGGGTTCGTCACCTACTGGAACCAGTCGGGTGCACAACTGAAACCCGACATCATGACCTGCTTCGACCTCGAACTGCCCGACGGCTTCACGCCCAAGGCCAACGACGGCGAGGTGCATTCGTTCGAACTGTGGCCGGCACGACGCGTGTTCGAGACCGTGCGCGACACGACCGAGTTCAAATACAACTGCAATCTGGTGCTGATCGACTTCTTCGTCCGCCACGGCATGCTGTCGGCCGACGATCCGCAGTTCGTGCCGATCCTGGAGGGGTTGCGGTCTCGTCGCCCGAAATCCACGACATGATGTATATTTTAGTCGCCATGACACCATATGTGGTATAGATTATGGTCACTGGAATGAAATCGAGAAGGTCTTACGTAATATCGTAGGGAGGCGTCGGTTCTGGCTGGTTACGCGTCGGGGTGGGGCCCTCATGTGTATACGTGTCGCGATCGCTGCATTTTTCGTTCTCCTGATCGGCGCCGTCGCCGGCGCCCGGGCCATCGCTCAGGATGGCCATCATGGCCAAGGCCATGCCGAAAACCACGACTGGTATGAAAGGCTGAAGCAGCCCGGCTCGAATGCATCGTGCTGCAACGGGCCCAAGGACGGCGTCGAGGGCGATTGCCGCCCGACCCGCGCCTACCAGAAGGATGACGGCATGTGGTACGCGCTGCTGAACGGCCGCTGGGTGCCGGTGCCGCCCCGGGTCGTGCTGAAGCAGCTCGCGCCCGACGGCAACAGCCACATCTGCGCCAACAAGGGCGGCGTCATCTACTGCTTCCTCGGCGGTTCGCCCAAGTCGTAGTCGACCCGGGGCGAGCGCCGCTTCGGTTCTTCCTGCCGGTAACTTGCTGCCAGTATTTTGCTGCCAGTATTTTGCCCAACGTCGTATGGCATGCGAAGCTCGCGTGACGAGAACGGGGGCAATGCGTGGCGCGCGACGGTCAAGGGCTGGAACTGAGCAACGCCGGTGCGGAGGCGGTCCAGGCGCTCGATTTCGTCCGTGAGGAATGGCTGGCCTTCGGCAATCGCCTGGCCGAGTTCACCGCCGCCGCCGACAAGGAAGAGAAGTGCCTGCTGCTGCCGCTGATCGCGGCCAACCTCGTGCTCTCCATGAATTCGACCGAGGGCTTCGAGGCCGCCCGCCGCTACGTGGCGCGGGCCAAGGCGATGTCTTCAGGCGGCAACGCCCGCGAACTTGCCTGGCTCGCCGCCTCCGAAGCCTGGATCGCAGGCGAGACGCCTGCAGCGCAGAAGATCCTCGAGGATCTGGTCGCCCAATGGCCGCGCGATCTCCTCGCCGCCAAGCTGGGCCAGCTCCATGCTTTCGGCCGGGGCGACGGCGAGGGCATCCTGCGCATCGGCGAGCGCATCGTGGAGGCCAACGCCGACAATCACTACGTCTGGGCGATGCATGCTTTCGGCCTGGAAGAGTGCAACCGCCTCGACGAGGCGGAGGCCGCGGCACGCAAGGCGATCGCCATGGACCGCCGCGATCCCTGGGCGCATCACGCCGTCGCCCATTGCCTGGAAGCGCGCGGCAGGATGCAGGAGGGCGTGGCCTTCCTCGAAGAGATGTCCGACACCTGGGAACGCTGCAACTCATTCATGTACACCCACCTGTGGTGGCATCTCGCGCTGTTCCTGATCGACCTCGACCGCACCGACGAGGCGCTCCAGCTTTATGACCAGCGCGTGTGGGGCGTGTGGAAGGAGTTCTCCGAGGACCAGATCAACGCGGTCTCGCTGCTGACGCGCCTCGAACTGCGCGGCGTCGACGTCGGCCAGCGCTGGGCTGATGTCGCGACCTATCTGAAGCCGCGGCTGCACGAGCACTTCTCGCCCTTCCTCGACCTGCAATATCTCTACGGCCTCGCCCGCGTGGGCGAAGCAAGCGCCGTCACCGAAATGCTGGCGAGCCTGGAAGACCGCGCCGAGCGCGCCAGGCCGTTCGAGCGCGAGGCCTGGGCCGACTGCACCGTGCCGGCCGCGCACGGCCTCGCCGCCCACGCCAAGGGAGACTTCGCCGAGGCCGCGCGGCTCTTGGGCCAGGCGATGCCGCACCTGCAATCGATCGGCGGCAGCATCGCCCAGCGCGGCCTGTTCGGCGCCATCCATCTCGATGCGCTGGTGCGGGCGGACTGGAACGACGCGGCCATGGCGATCCTGCAGGCCGATGAGCGCGAGCGGCCGGCGGTGGCCGCGACCAAGCGCGCGCTGGCCGGCCTTTATCGCAAGGTCGGCCGCACCGAGCAGGCACAGGCCGCCGAGTACCAGGCCGAACAACTCGCGCGCCAGTACCGCGCCGCCCGGGGATCGAGCACCGGAAGAGCCGCATGACCCAGGATCTGACCCAAGTGAGCGCGGCCGGACTGGCGAAGCTCTATCGCAGGGGCAAGGCCTCGCCGGTCGAGACCATGAAAGCAGTGCTGGCGCGGGTCGAGAAGGTGGGCCCGCAGATCAACGCCTTCTGCCGCATCGACGCCGAGGCCTCGCTCGCCGCCGCGCGCGACTCGGAGAAGCGGTGGAAGAAGGGCAAGCCGCTGTCGCCGCTCGACGGCGTGCCGGTCTCGATCAAGGAGCTGGTGCGGGTGAAGGGCTGGGCCCACAGCATGGGCAGCAAGCTCACCAACAAGGCGCCGGCCGAGGCCGACGCGCCGGCGGTGGCACGGTTGCGCGAAGCGGGCGCCATCGTCTTCGCCCAGAGCACCAGTTCGGAGTATGGCCACAAGGGCGTGACCGATTCGCCGCTGCACGGCATTACGCGCAATCCGTGGAACACCGACCACACGCCCGGCGGCTCCTCGGGCGGCGCCGGTGCCGCGGTGGCCGCGGGCCTGGGGCCGATCGCCATCGGCACCGACGGCGGCGGCTCGGTGCGTATCCCGGGAAGCTTCAACGGCCTCGTCGGCCTGAAGGCCACGTTCGGCCGCGTGCCCGCCTGGCCGCCCTCGATGACCGGCGATCTCGCCAACACCGGCCCGATGGCGCGCACTGCGCTCGACTGCGCGTTGATGATGAACGTCATCGCCCGCCCCGACGCCCGCGACGCCTACGGCCTGCCGGCCGACGACACCGACTACGCCAGGAAGCTGGACGGCAAGCTGAAGAAACTGAAGGTGGGCTTCGTGCTGCGCTTCGGCGAGCATCCGCTCGACATCGAAGTCGCTGCCATGGTGACCAAGGCGGCCAGGCAATTCGAGGCGCTGGGCTGCAAGGTCGAGGAGGCACCCGCCCCCTTCCCCTATCCCGAGGCCGGCCGCGCCTTCGTGATCCACTGGCTAACGGCCCTGCAACGGCTGCTGCAGCTCTATCCCGAGGAGCGTCACCACGAGTTCGATCCCAACCTGCTGGCCGGCGCCAAGGCGGGGCTGCGCTATTCGCTGCAGGATGTGGTGAATGCGCAGGTGACGCGGCGCGAGCTCGCCATCGCCTGGAACCTGTTCTTCGCCAAATACGACCTGCTGCTGACGCCGACCGTGGCGGTGAAACCCTTCGCGGCGGGCGTGAACTTGCCCGACGGGCCCGACGGAAAGCCCAACATGCAATGGTCGCCCTACACGCCGCAGTTCAACCTCACCCGCCATCCCGCCGCGACCGTGCCCTGCGGCCTCAGCAGCGAAGGCCTGCCGGTCGGGCTGCAGATCGTCTCGGGCCACTACCAGGACGCGCTCGTGCTGCGTGCCGCGGCACGCTATGCCGAAGCCCATCCGCTGAAATTCCCCACCCTTCCGGAGACCAAGTGATGACCGCCGATCTTGCGATGATGCCGGCCCATGAGTTGGTGAAACTCTACAAATCGCGCAAGGCCTCGCCGGTCGAGGCAACCAAAGCGGCGCTCGCCCGCATCGATGCCTTCAACGGCCAGCTCAACGCCTTCCAGCATCTCGATCCCGACATGGCGCTGCGCGCCGCGCGGTCGTCGGAGAAGCGCTGGAAGAAGGGCGGCAAGCGGCAGAGCGATCTCGACGGCGTGCCGATCACCATCAAGGACATGGTGCTGACCAAGGGCATGCCGACGCGCATGGGCAGCCTTGCCACCGATCCCGACGGGCCGTGGACCGTCGACTCGCCGGTGGCGCAGCGCCTGCGCGAAGCCGGTACGGTGCTGCTCGGCAAGACGACCTCGCCGGAATACGGCTGGAAGGGCGTGACCGACTCGGGCCTCTACGGCGCCACACACAATCCCTGGAAGATCGGCCGCACGCCGGGCGGCTCGTCGGGCGGCGGGGTCGCGGCCGAAGCGGTCGGCATGGGCAGCCTCGCGGTCGGCACCGACGGCGCGGGCTCGGTGCGCATCCCCTGCTCCTTCACCGGCCTGTTTGGCCTAAAACCCACGCAGGCGCGGGTGCCGCTGTGGCCGCCCTCGGCGCAAGGCACGCTCTCGCACATCGGGCCGATGACCCGCACCGTGCGCGATGCCGCGATGATGATGAACGTGATGGCGCGCCCGGACAGTCGCGACCTCTACGGCCGACCCGACGATGCCGAGAATTATCTCAAGGGCTTCGAGAAGGGCGTGAAGGGCCTGCGCATCGCCTATTCACCGACCCTGGGCTTCGTCGAGCGCGACAAGATCGATCGCGACGTGGCCGTGGCCATCGAGCATGCCGCGAAAGTATTCAAGACGCTGGGCGCTAAGGTGGTCGAGGATTCCCCCGACCTGGCCGGTCTCGACCCGCGCCGCATCCTGAACGCGCACTGGCAGTCGAACGTGGCCATCCTGGTGAAGAGCTTCAGCCCCGAGAAGCGGGCATTGATGGACCCGGGCTTGCTGAAAGCCGCCGAGCACGGTGCCAACCTCGGCCAGGAGGCGGTGGTGACGGCCATCCATCAGCGCCAGCAGCTGGGCGTGATCCTGAATCAGTTCATGGCCAAGTACGATCTGCTGCTGACGCCGACCATGCCGATGACGGCCTTCGCGGTGAACGAGAATGCGGCGTGGGGCGGTGACGGCGTCGATATCGGCTGGACACCCTTCACGCTGCTCTTCAACCTGACGCGTCAGCCCGCCGCCACCATCCCCTGCGGTCTCGACCGCGAGGGCCTGCCGATCGGGCTACAGATCGTCTCAGGCCACGCCCGCGACGCGCTGGTCCTGCGTGCCGCGGCAGCCTACGAGCGCGTCCGCCCGATCCCGGCCCCGCCGATGGCGCATCAGATCTGAGTGGAATGAAGCGCGGATAACGGATAGCGGCACCTCCTGGGACCTGCGATCTGGGCCTTCAACAAGAGGGGCCAGACATGAATACGCTCAACGGCAAGGTGGCTATCGTGACCGGGGCAAGCTCCGGCATCGGACGTGCGACGGCCAAGCTGTTCGCACACGAGGGCGCCCGGATCGTCGTCGTCGCGCGACGCCGCGCCGAGCTCGACGCGCTGGTGGCAGAGATCGAGGCCACAGGCGGCGAAGCCACCGCCGTCGCAGGCGACGTAAAGGATGAGACCACGGCGGCGGCCGCGGTGGACGCCGCGACCGGCCGGTACGGTGGGCTCGACATCGCCTTCAACAACGCCGGCATCATCGGTGATATGGCGCCGGTCTCCGACGTCTCGTTGGCGGGTTGGCGCGAGACGCTCGAAATCAACCTGACGAGCGCCTTTCTCGGCGCCAAGCATCAAGTCCCGGCGTTGATTGCGCGCGGCGGCGGCTCACTGATCTTCACCTCGACCTTCGTCGGCTACACCGTTGGCATGCCCGGCATGGCGGCCTATGCCGCAAGCAAGGCTGGCGTGATCGGCCTCACCAAGGTCCTTGCCGCCGAACTCGGCGCCAAGGGCATCCGCGCAAACGCCGTGCTGCCGGGCGGTACGGACACGCCGATGAGCATCACCAATGCCCCCGGCGCCACCGCCGACGTCCTCGCCTTCGTCGAGGGATTACACGCGCTGAAGCGCATGGCACGGCCCGAGGAGATCGCGCAATCGGTGCTGCATCTCGCTTCCGACGCATCGAGCTTCGTCACGGGCGCGGCTTTCCTGGTCGACGGTGGCGTCTCGATCTGCCGGACCTGAAAGGGTGGCGTTCCTACCATGCGACTGATGCCCGTCCATCGACGTCGACGGTGTTCGTTCCCGGACGATGCGCGCCGGGAAGGATCGCCGACCCGTGTGGGCCGGCGATCCCGTTTCCCTGATCGAAGCGGTTACTGCGTCTTGGGCGCACCGGCCTTCTGCGGCACGGCAATGGCGGCGACGGAGTCGTAGCGGACGCCGTCTTCGGCCTTCTTCATGGCGGCATTGGCTTCATAGTACTTGCCTTCGTCCATGAGCTTGGCGGCCATATCGACGTCGGCGATCGTCCGATCCAGCGGCGCCAGCGCCATGGCGAACATCACGTTGACGTCGGCCAGCTTCAGTTTCTCGATGGCCTCCTTGCGCTGACCCTTTTCGAGATGCTTGTTGGCTTCGGCGACCGCCGCGGCCTTGGCCGGGGTGGCCACGAAGTCCTCACCCAGGGTGAGCTGGCCGTCGATCGGCAGCCAGGCAACCGCCGGACCCGCCGCGGCAGCCGCGGTGGCGTTCATGCCCTTCGGCGCCTTGAGATCGGCTTCCGCCTTCATGAAGGCGGTCGAATCGACCTTCGCCTTGGCCAGCGCCGCGCGCGTGTCGGCGACCAGCTTCTTCGCCGCCACCGGGTCGGCCTCGAAGATGGCGATGCGCGCGAGGTGCAGGGCACGGAAGGCGACGGCGCCATCGGTCGAGAGCTTCATGAAGTCGCGCGCGGCCTCGGCCTTCTGCTGCGTCGTCGGGGCGGGAGCCGCCGGCGTCTGCTGGGCGGAGACGGCGCCGGCGAGCATGGTGGTTCCCAGCAATGCCGCGACGATACCTCTTGAGACTTTCATGGCTATTCTCCTGTGCGAGCAACCGGTCGTCCCCGCAGGGTCCGCGGGGTTGCGTCGGGCTCATGTCGAAGGGATAGCAGGAGCGCCTTTCCGCCGGCCTTTCGCCGGGATTGACGATTTTCAATCAAGCGTCAGGCTCCGAGACCAATCGAGGAGATGCGATGCCGCAAAGCCTGCCCCTGTCCGGCACTGCCGAACCGCAATGAAACTCAGCCGCCAGACGCTCACCTACATTGCCTGGGCCGCGGCACAGGTCGGCGTGCTGGCTGCGGTCGCCTGGTTCGCCGATCGGCAGATGAAGCTCGGATACACCGACTCCGCCGGCTGGCGGCCGTTCACCTGGCCGTTCTCCGCCGAGGACGCGCCGCCCGGCAAGGCCTACAGCGGCGACGAACACGACATCTATGTGTGGCTGAAGCTCGGCCACCTGAAGCCCGGCCAAAAGGGCGATTGCCCGGAAGGCATCGCGACCGACGAGGCGCTGGAGCGCGCGGTCGACGTCCGCCTCCTCGATCCGCGGTTCGTGCCGGTCGGCCCCGGCGAACGCGTCCGCGTCACCGACGTCTTCGGCCGCACGCGCGTCTACGTGCACAAGCGTCACAACGGGGCGCTGCGCTACGCCGAAGCGGTGGCGATCCCCTACAACTGCGATCTCGTCACCGCCATCATCGACGGCGACGCCCGCGATCCGGCCAAGCGCAAGCTGGCCCGCGAGTTCCTCGAATCCAACACCGTGCAGGTGGGCGTGATCAAGGCACTCGAAGAGCGATAGAGTCAGCTTCGTCTGCTCACGACAAGGCCCAGCATCGCGAGCATCATCGCGCCGGCCGCCAGGGCGAGTGGTCCCTTGATCGAAACTTCGTAGATTGCGGCGCCGATCAGAGGTCCCACAATCCAGGCTGCAGCCATCGCAGCCTGCAAACGGCCGGCAACCTGTCCCTGGCTGTCGCCACGGCTCGCCAGCGACGCGCCCGCCATCAGACCGGATTGCGCCCAGGCAAAACCCGCCCCCAGGAGGCCGAACGCGGCGAGCAGCCAACCGAAGCCCGGAGCCATCAGGCAGCCGGCAGTTGCGAGAAGGCAGACGATCAGGCCGATCCAAAGCAACGTGGCCGGCGGTGCCTTGAACAGGCGAATGGCGAAGGCCTGAACGGCAAACGAGGATGCCGCGAACGTCATGCTGATCAGGCTCGCCCGTTGTACGGCGGCCATCGTGTCGAGGCCGAGAAGATCCTGGACGTAGAAGGCATTTGTTGCCTGCAAGGCGGCAAACGCCAGGTGAATCGCGAAGGCAACAGCGAGGTAGGGAGTGACCTTCCCAAGGGTGCTCGTCCCGACGGCAAGCACCTCAGGCGCGCGCGGCTGGTCACGCAGGACCGCAGCCACAGCAAGGATCGTGAGCGAGGTCAGGACGCAGGCGACCAGAATGGGAATGGCGAAGCCCCTGCCGATCAGCAAAGCCACAAGCGCAGGGCCAGCCATGCTGCCGAGACCAACCGCGGCCCCCACCATTGCGGCACCCGTCGAGCGGTCACTGGCGGCGGTGATATCGGCCATATAGGCGATACCGGCCGGTTGCACGCCGCCGCAGAGAACGCCGTAGAGGATCCGCGCGCCGAGAAGGGCGGCAAAGGCAGCGAAGACGTCGACTTCACCCTTTTCGAGGGTGAAGAGCCCGGCAAACAGCAGAAGGGACAGCGCAGCGCCGGCAAGCCCCGCGAGAAGCACCGGCCGCCGGCCCTTTCGATCGGCCAGCCGGCCCCACCATGAAGAGGTGAGAAAGAAGAGCAGCGCCGAAGACGCGATGATCGCGCCGACCTCGATCTCGCCGAGCCCGATCGCGCGGCCGAACAGCCCCACCGTCGCAAGGACCGCCGCGTTTCCCATCATCAAGACGAAGACGGCGAGAAGAACGACTGTCGTTGCCATCGCGCAATGCTTGCCGGCTCACCTCTGCGAAGTGAAATGACAATTCATTGCCCAGTGTTACAGCGCCGGATCAACCGCCGAGCCGGCTCGCCAGATCGGCCACCGCTTCATCGACGCTCTTCAGGGCGGTGTCGACGACGATGTGTTCGCGATCCCACTTCTCGTAGTCGCGATCCACGACGGCCTGCCATGTCGGCAGCTTCAGTCCGGCGATGTCGGCCGTCCGCGTCTCGACCCGGCGCCGATGTTCGGTCCCGTCGGAGCAGACCACTTCGACCTCGGCAACCTCGACGGCCGCGCTGTCGCCGACGGCGCGCCAGGCGTCGCGTGTAATTTTCAACGGATTGACCGAGTCGGCAATGACGATCCGGCCGATGCGCAGATTGTCCTCTGCAACATTGTAGGCGATCTCGTAGCCTGCGGGACCGACTTCGCCTCGGAGCACGTCGCTCCTGCGCAACGCCTGCTCGATCGTATCGACGCGCACATGCACGGCACCGAGCCGCCTCGCCAAGCTGCGCGCGATCGTGCTCTTGCCGCTGCCCGGCAAGCCGCCGAGCACGATCAGCATGACGCCGCTCTCTTGCGATCCATCAATTCATAGGGATGCTCCCATCCAGGCGTGGCGGCCAGGCGATCGAGCCAGCGACCGACCGATGGCCAGCGGCCAAGATCGATCCCCGCCTGGTCGGCGAAGAAGAGATAGCCCGCGCAGGAGATGTCCGCGACGCCGGGCGCGTCGCCCAGCAGATAGGGCCGGCGGTCGAACTCCTGAGCCAGACGGTCGAGGTCGGCCTCGGTCCGGCGCCGGAACATGGCGACGACGGCGGGATCCTCGGCGGAAAAGCGAAGGGCGAAGCGGAGATTGGGCAGCGAAAAGCCGATGCGATTGGCCTCCCAGAACAGCCACTGCGTCGTCCGGTCGAGATCGGCGCCGCCGCCCAGCCGGCCGCTCTTGCGGACGAGATGCAGCAGGATGGCGTTCGACTGCGCCAGCGTGCCGTCCTCGTCGATGAAGACGGGCACTTCGCCGTAGGGGCTCGCGGCGACGAAGTCAGGCCGGCGCTCGGCGCGCGGCGGCTGGAGATCGACATAACGATACTCGTGCGCCACGCCGAGCAGGACGAGGGTCTGGCGCACCTTGTAGGAGTGGCCGGACTCGCGATTGCCGTAGACGATGGGCAGGGCCACGCTCAACCCCAGACTTCTTTGGCGACCTCGACACAGCGCGCGAGCTTGGCCCATTGTTCTTCTTCAGCCAGCAGGTTGCCCTCCTCCGTGCTGGCGAAGCCGCATTGCGGGCTGAGGCAGAGGCGGTCGAGGTCGGTGAACTTCGCGGCCTCCTCGAGGCGGCGCTTGAGCTGCTCCTTGCTCTCGAGCGCACCGGTCTTGGAGGTCATGATGCCGAGCACGGCATGCTTGTTCTTCGGCAACATGCGCAGCGGCTCGAAGCCGCCGGCGCGCTCGCTGTCGTATTCCATGAAGTAGGCATCGACGCCCATCTTGTTGAACAGCACATCGGCCACCGGCTCGTAGCCGCCCTGCGCCATCCAGGTCGAGCGGAAGTTGCCGCGGCAGAGATGCATCGAGATCGTCATGCCGGGCGTGCGGCCGGAGACGGCGGCATTCACCAGGTCGGCGTAGATGTGCAGCAGCCTGTCGGGATCGTCGCCGCGGCCGCGCAGATAATCGCGCTGCGCAGGATCGCAAAGGTAGGCCACGAACACCTCGTCAAGCTGCAGGTAGGTGCAGCCCGCCTCGCCGAAGGCGCGCACCGCCTTGGCGTAGGCTTTCCCGAGATCCTCGAAGAAGGCCTCCATCTCCGGGTACACCGACTTCTCGATGGCCTGGCGGCCGCCGCGATAGTGCAGTGCCGTCGGCGACGGGATCGTCATCTTGGGCGTGGCCTTCGCCACCGACTTCAGGAACTCGAAGTGCCCGATCATCGGATGGCCGGTGAAGTCGATCTTGCCGTGCACGTGCAGGCCTTCGGCCTTGGTTTGCGTGCCCTTGAACTGCAGGCCCTGGGCCACGCTCACCAGCTCCACGCCGTCGAGGCCGGCCAGGAAATCGTAGTGCCACCACGAGCGGCGAAACTCGCCGTCGGTCACCCCCTGCAGGCCGATCGCCTCCTGTTTCGCGACAAGCTTCGTGATCTCGGCGTCCTCGACCGCCTTCAGCTGCGCCGGGGTGATCTCGCCGGCGAGGCGCTTGGTCCGCGCCGCCTTGACCGGCGCACTGCGCAACAGGCTGCCGACCTGGTCGGCGCGAAACGGCGGCTTGGTGCGTTTCATCCTCTTCTCCCGGTCAAATGGCATAACCGCCGTCGACCATCAGCGTCTGGCCGGTGATCCAGCGGGCGCGCGCGGAGGCAAGGAATACCACGGCTTCGGCGACCTCGTCCGCCGTGCCCAAACGCTTGAGCGCCATGACCTGGCGCGAGGCGTCGAGGAAGCGCTGGTCGAAGTCGCCGCTCTCCACCAGCGCGTGATAGAGCCCGTCGGTGATGACGCCGACGCCGACGGCGTTGGCGCGCACGCCGAAGCGGCCCTCCTCGGCCGCAACGGCCTTCACGAGTTGCTCGATCGCGGCCTTGGGGGCGGCGCTCAGGATGTCGCGCACGGCGTTGCGGCGGATGGCCGGAGTCACGAGGGCGGTGAAACTGCCCTTGCTCGTGCGCAGGCGCGGCAATGCCGCCTGGATCAGATGGTAGCAACCGAAGGCGTCGTGCTCCATCACCTCGCGGAAGGCCGACGCCGGCTGCTGGCTGATGAACCGCATGGGGATGTAGGGCCCGGCGGCATAGACGACCGTGTGGACGCCGCCGAAATGGTCCGAAGCGTCGTCGACGAATTCCTTCACTACGGCCTCGTCGCGCAGGTCGACCTTGGCGACATGGACCTCTCGGCCGGCGCCGCGCACCAGCTCGGCCGTCTCCTCGGCACGCCCCGGCCCGCTGAAATAGTTGAGCGCCACGTCGCAGCCGCGTTCGGCGAGTTGCACGGCGATGGCTCGGCCGATGCCGCCCGAACCGCCGATCACCACCGCGCAGCCACCCGTCGGAAAGTCGGGCAGCCGCTCGGGCTGCTTCAAGCCGCGACCCCGAGGGCGTTGCGGATCGAGCTGTGGAAGTGGACCAGCGACGGCTCGTTGCGGCCGTAGAGCACTTCTTCGGTGGCGCCCGACTCGAAGCCGATCTGCATGCGCTCGCCCAGCGGGAAGTCCTCTTCCATCACGGTCCGGATCGCGATATCGCGGTTCTTCTCCCAGTAGGAATCCGGCTTGTCCGTTTCCGCGGGCCGGTAGATCGTCATCTCGACCTCGCAGCGGCCAGGATCGTCGCGGCCGGGGAAGGCCCGCCAGATCTCGATGTGATCGACCTGGAAGATCAGGATGGTGTTGGGGAAGAGCTGATAGATCGAGATGACGTGCGGGCGGTAGTTGCGCTCGGTTTCGGGCAGGCCGCGCACCGCGTCGATCGAGGTGCGGGCCACGCACATGCGGCCGTTGAGGCCGGCGCCGTCGAAGGTGCCGACATTGCCGATGAAGTACGGCCCGATGGTTTTCCGGTGCAGGTGCGGGACGTGATAGACTTCCAGGAAGGTGTCGACGGCGAACTTCCAGTTGATGCGCGGCGCCACGCGATCGGTCGAGAACATGGGATAGGTGTCGAGTTGCAGCGCCGCCAGATCCGCGGCGATCGGCCCGAGGCCGGCATCGATGTCGAGCTCCGGACCCTCACCGGGCTGCACGGGCTTGGGCCGCACGAACAGCATGCCGTGGCGTTCGGCGGCCGGAAGCCGCACCAGCCCGTGGCTCGCAAGATCGACGCCGGCGAAGCCCACCTTGTCCGTCGTGCCCAGGAGCTTGCCGGCGAGATCGTAGGTCCAGCCGTGATAGGGGCAGGTGAAGGCCCGCGCATTGCCGCAGCCATCGGCCACCGGCGCACCGCGATGGCGGCAGATGTTGGCGAAGGCCTTTACGCTGCCGTCGGCGCCGCGGGTCATCAGCACCGGCATACCGGCCACATCCTCGGTGACATAGTCGCCGGGTTTGGCGAGGCGCGCCGACAGTCCCATGAAGATCGGCAAGTCGCGGAACAGCCGGTCGCGCTCCAGGTTCGCGCGCTCGCGGCTGGAATAGGCGATCACGCGGTTGCGGAACAGGGAGTCCGCGAGATCGGTGGTGCGGCCGTCGATATGGCCGAGCAGCCGCCTCCCGACGGCCAGTTCTTCGTTTCGGTCCATGGCCGAATGTTAGGCCTGCCGGCCCACCGCCGCCAGTGCGCGGCGCCGCACTTCCTCCGGACCGACGCCGCTTTCGCGTAGCGACCGGATCGTGAGGTCCTTGTCGCGCTTGGCCAGACGCCGCCCGGTCGGGTCCGCGATCAGGCCGTGATGGGCATAGAGCGGCGTCGCGTAGCCCTGCAGGCGCTGCAACAGGACATGGGCGTGGGTCGAGGGCAGGATGTCCTCACCGCGAGTCACCAGGGAGACGCCCTGCAGGTGATCGTCGACCGTGACCGCGAGGTGATAGCTGATCGGCGTGTCCTTGCGGGCGATCACGAAGTCGCCCATCAGAAGCGGCTGGCCCGCGATGCGGCCGCGGTCCTCGTCGACGAAATCGTACGGCCCCACGGCAGCCGCGGCGCGCGCCGAATCGAGCCGCATGCAGAACTCGCGGCCGGCGGCGATGCGTCGTTTGCGTTCGGCCGGCGTGAGATCCCGGCAGGTGCCGGGATAGAGCGGGCCATCGGGGCCCACGGACGGCCCATGCGGCGCGGCGGCGGAGGCCGCTATCTCGCGCGCGATCTTGGCGCGGCTGCAGAAACAGGGATAGACCAGGCCGCGCCTGCTCAGCCGGTCGAGTTCGTGGCCGTAGTCGGAGAAATGATCGGACTGGCGGCGCACCTCACCGTCCCAATTCAGGCCAAGCCACTTGAGGTCCTGCAGGATGGCTGTCTCGTAGTCGCGCCGGCAGCGGCGGACGTCGGTGTCCTCGATACGCACCAGGAACCGGCCACCGGCCTCGCGCGCCCGGGTCCAGGCGACCAAGGCCGAATAGGCACTGCCGAGATGAAGCAAGCCAGTCGGACTGGGGGCAAAACGCGTAACGACTGGCAGCACGGCGGGCGACATCATCCGACGTTACAGCGGCCTCGCACGACGTGCTATGCCGGATGCGTGAGCAAGATCGTCCTCGACGACGCCAACCTGAAAAAAGCGATGCGCCACCTCGCGCGCGTGGACTCCGATTTCGCACGGGTGCTGAAGGAGGTGGGACACCCCGCGCGGCGCGAGATGCCGACGGGCTTCGGCGGGCTGATGCGCTCGATCGTGGGCCAGCAGGTCTCGGTCCATGCCGCACGCAGCATCTGGCTCCGGCTGGAGGCCGCGGTGCCGTCGATGGAACCGGCGGAATTCCTCGCCCAGAACGACGAGCAGTTCCGCGCCGTCGGTCTCTCGGGCGCCAAGGTGCGCTACGGCCGCAGCCTGGCGACCGATGTCGTCGAAGGACGCATAGATTTCGTCGCCTTGGACGATCTCGACGATGCGGCGGCGATCGCCATGCTGACCCAGGCCAAGGGCATCGGGCCGTGGACGGCCGAGATCTACCTGATGGTCGCGCACGGCCGGCCCGACATCATGCCGGGACTCGACCTCGGGCTGGTCGTGGCAGCGCAACACCTCAAGCGGCTGCGCAAGCGGCCCGACGCAAAGCGGCTTCTCAAAATCGCCGAGGCGTGGCGGCCGTGGCGCAGTGCCGCCGCGCTGCTGCTCTGGCACTATCGCCGCAGCATGCCGGACTGGGGTCCCAAGCCCCTCAAGGAAGACATCAAGGTGGGGAAGACGGCCAAATGACCAAGCCCGCGACGATCAGGCTCGAAGGCGCCAGCTACGGCCCGCAAAGCAACGGCAAGCCCGGCCATCTGGTGATCCTGCTGCACGGCTACGGCGCCGACGGCAACGACCTGATCGGCCTCGCCCCCGTGCTGGCACCGCTGATGCCGGACGTGGTGTTCCACGCGCCCAACGCCCCCTACCCCTGCGAGGGCAATCCCTTCGGCTACCAGTGGTTCGGCATCTCGCGCCTCGAACCGGCGCTGACGCTCGCCGGCGTGCGCGGCGCGGCGCCTCTGGTCGATGCCTTCCTCGACGCGACCATGGCACAATACGGGCTCGACGAATCGAAGACGGTGCTGATCGGCTTCAGCCAGGGCACGATGATGGCGCTGCACGTTGGGCTGCGCCACGCCAAGCCGCTGGCCGGCATTGTGGGTTTCTCCGGCATGCTCGCCGGCGCCGAGGTGTTGAAGGACGAGATCAGGTCGCGGCCGCCAATCCTGCTGGCCCACGGCGACAGCGACGAGATGCTGCCGCACGTGCTGACCGAGCGGGCAGCCGAAACACTGGGGCAGAACGATGTCACGGTCGGCGTCCATATCGCCGAGGGCGTCGGCCACGGCATCGACCAGACCGCGCTGAGCCACGCCGCGCGCTTCCTGCTCGAGGTCTTCAAGCTGCCGGTGCCAAAAAATGATTGAAGGAACGTGCAAGCCCGGCTTCGAGCGCGTAGCGGAAACCTTCCGCAAAAACTTCGAGACCAACGGCGAGATCGGCGCCTCGGTCTGCCTGACCGTGGGCGGCGAGACCGTCGTCGATCTGTGGGGCGGCGTCGCCGAGCCCAAGAGCGGGACGCCGTGGAAACAGGACACGGTCAGCATCGTGTTCTCCTGCACCAAAGGGGCGACGGCGCTCTGCGCCCACATGCTGGCGAGCCGCGGCCAGCTCGATCTCGATGCGCCGGTCGTCGAGCTGTGGCCGGAGTTCGGGCGGCACGGCAAGCAAGGCGTGACCACGCGCATGATGCTCGACCATTCCGCCGGCGTACCGGCGCTGCGCGCCAAGGTGAAGGATGACGGGCCCTACGACTGGACCTACATGACCGGGCGGCTGGCCGACGAGGAGCCGTTCTGGGTACCGGGAACGCGCAACGGCTATCACGGCGTCACCTTCGGCTGGACGGTGGGCGAGATGGTGCGGCGCGCCAGCGGCAAATCGCTCGGTACCTTCTTCCAGGAAGAAGTCGCCAAGCCATTGGGACTCGATTTCTGGATCGGCCTGCCGGAGGAGATCGAACCGCGCGTGGCACCAGTCCTGCCGCATGTATACAGGCCCGAGGACATGAAGACGCCGTTCCTGCAGGACCTCGCCACCAATAGGCAATCCACGGCCGCCCTGTTCTTCTTCAACATCGGCGCCTTCATGGGCGGCGGCGCCAACACCCGCGCCGGCCATGCCGCCGAGATCGGCGCCGCCAACGGCATCACCAACGCGCGTGGCCTCGCCGGCATGTACGCCCCGCTGGCGAATGGCGGCGGCAAGCTGGTGGACGGCAAGACGCTTGCCCGCATGGGCGAGGTTTCCATGGCGACGCACGACGACGCCACCTTGCGCATCCCGACGCGTTTTGCGCTGGGCTTCATGAAATCGATGGACAACCGCAAGCGCAGCCTGGGGGCCAAACTGTTCGGCGAGGATTGCGACAGCGTGATCCTGGGCAGCGCCGCCTTCGGCCATGTCGGCGCCGGCGGCTCGCTGGGTTTCGCCGATCCCGCCGCCGGCCTCTCCTTCGGCTACACCATGAACCGCATGGGTCCCGGCCTGCTGATGAACGGCCGCAGCCAGCCGCTGGTCGACGCGGCGTATCTGTCTCTCGGCTACAAGAACAAGGATGGCGGCGTGTGGACGCGCTGAGCTGAGCACAAGATGCTGCCGATCTTCCGTCCGCTAAAGGATCCCGCCGTCGCGACCGTGTGGTCGGGGCTCGCCGCCTCGACCATCGGCGAGGACCTGTTCCGTGTCGCCGTGGTGTGGATCGCCGCCGAGCAGATCGGCAACGCCGCGGGCTACGTCAACGCCGCGCAATACGGCGCCATGCTCGTGGTCGGCCTTTTAGGCGCCTCGGTGATCGACCGCTGGCGCGCCGACCGCGCCATGATTGGCGCCAAATACGCGAGCGCCGTGCTGGCCCTGATGCCGGTCGCCGGCGCCTATGTCTGGGGCGTGTCGATCCCGCTGCTGGTGCTGTCTGTGATGGGCCTCGCCGCCTTGCGCATGGTGTTCACCCCGGCGCTGCAGTCGGCGGTGCCGGTGCTGGTGCCCGACCGCGACGCCATGCAGGCGATCAACGGACTGTTCGACGCCACCTGGCGGCTGGCCCGACTGATCGGGCCGATGCTGGCCGCGGTGCTGAACTCGATCCTGCCGGTCATCCACTTTCTTTCGGTGACAGCGCTGGGCTTCGTCCTCTCCGGCATGGCGGTGTGGGCGGTGCGCGACCGGCTGGTCGATCGCACGCATCAGCCCCGGCATGGTCGCGGCGGCATGCGCGGCGCCTGGGATGCGCTGCTCGACGGTGCGCGCCTGATCCTGCGCGAGCGCACGATCGGCTCGCTGCTGCTGGTGAACGCACTGGCCAACGGGCCGTGGAGCGTGGCGCTGCAGCTCTGCATCGCCCTGATGGTGAAGCAGCACGATCCCCGCCTGTTCGACTTCGAGGGGCTGGCGGCACTCGGCCTGATCATCGGCGCCAGCGGCGCGGGCGATGTCGCCGGCAACCTGGTCGCCGGCAGCGTCCGCTTCCGCCGGCCGTTGTCGACCATGTTCCTGGGCTATGTCGCGATGGGCGCGGGCTTCGCGCTGCTGGCCGTCGCGGTCTGGCTGCTGCCCAATCCGTGGATGCTGCCGGCCATGATGCTGGCGGGCCTTCTGTCCGGCTTCGGCGGACCGTTCTATTTCATTCCCATGATCACCCGCATGCAGACGGCCTATCGCGGCGCCGAGATCGCCCGGGTCTTCCGGCTGCGGCTCGCGGTGATGGCGGGCTCGATGCTGGCGTTCAATCTCGCGGCCACGCCGCTGTTCGACCTCCTGGGCCCGACCCTCACCGAGTTCCTGTTCGGCCTGTTGATCCTGGCGCTCGGCGTCGGCGGCCATCTCCATTTCCGGCGGGCCGAAATCCGCCCCATGAATTTACCGTCATAGACCCCGGATTCGACTTGCGGGGAACAGCGTGTATTGATAGCGTTTATTAGATACACAGCGTTACCGTTACGTATCAAGAGGAGGATCCCGCCATGGCCAAGGCCTTCCCGACCGATAATCCCTTCCTGCACGGCTACTACGGTCCGGTGAACACCGAGGCCGACGCCGGCCACCTCCACATCACCGGCGAGATGCCGCGCGAGCTCTGCGGCACGCTCTACCGCAACGGCCCCAATCCGCAGTTCGCGCCGCGCGGGCCCTACCACTGGTTCGGTGGCGACGGCATGATCCACGCCTTCCACATCGAGAACGGCAACGTCTCCTACAAGAACCGCTGGGTGCGCACGCCCAAGTGGGAGATCGAGAACAAGGAGGGCGAGGGCCTCTCCGGCACCTTCGGCAACCCGCGCTACACCGACCCGCGCGTCTTCGCGCTGAACTCGACCATCGCCAACACCAACATCGTCTGGCACGGCGGCAAGCTGCTGGCGCTCGAGGAGGCGCATGCACCCTTCGCGCTCGATCCAGCGAGCCTGATGCCGGCCACGCCTGAGGGCTACGAGACCTTCGGCGACAAGCTCTGCGGCCCCTTCACGGCCCATCCCAAGTTCGATCCCAAGACCGGCGAGATGGTGTTCTTCGGCTATTCGGCCAAGGGACGCTTCACCAAGGAAGTCAGCATCCAGACGGCGACGGCCGAGGGCAAGATCACGCGCGCGGAAATCCTCGATGGCCCCTTCCCCTCGATGATCCACGACTTCGCCGTGACCAGGAACTGGATCGTGGTGCCGATCTTCCCGCTCACCTCCTCGATGGAGCGCGCCATGGGCGGCCTGCCGCCCTTCGCCTGGGAGCCCGACAAGGGCACGCACATCGCCTTCATCCCGCGCGGCGGCACGGTGGCCGACACCAAGTGGGTGACGGCGCCCGCCTCCTACGTCTTCCATCCGATGAACCATTTCGAGACGGCGGACGGCCGCGTCGTGATCGACGTCATGAAATACGACGTGGCGCCGCTGTTCCCCCTGCCCGACGGCTCGCCCTCGAGCAAGGAACTGCCGATGGCGAAGCTCTACCGCTGGACCTTCGATCTCGCCGGAAAGGGCAACACCATGAAGGAAGAGCAGCTCGACGACCGTTCGGGCGAGTTCCCGCGCTTCGACGAGCGCTTCTGCATGAGCGACTACCGCCATGGCTGGATCGTCGCCGGCGACATCACCGATCCCAAGACGGGCGAGCCGCGCCAGGACGGGCTTGTCCATTACGACCTCAAGAGCGGCAAGAGCACGGCGTGGAGCGCCGGCCCCGACGACCGCTTCGGCGAGCCGATCTTCGTGCCGCGCTCGGAGGGTGCCGCCGAGGGCGATGGCTGGCTGCTGAGCGTATTGTTCCGGGGCGAGGAAAAGCGCAGCGACCTCGCGGTGTTCGAGGCGACCGACCTCGCCAAGGGGCCGATTGCGCTGGCGCACTTGAGCAGCCGCGTGCCGGCGGGCTTCCATGGCAACTGGCGGCCCGGTACGCTGTAGCCATGATCACTGTCCATCACCTGAACAACTCGCGCTCGCAGCGCATCCTGTGGATGCTGGAAGAACTCGGTCTCGATTACGAGGTCAGGCGCTACGAGCGCGAGCCCTCGATGCAGGCGCCGGCCTCGTTGCGGGCCGTGCATCCATTGGGCAAGTCGCCGGTGATCACCGACGGCGACAAGACGCTGGCGGAGTCCGGCGCCATCCTGGAGTACCTGGCCGAAACCTATGGCGGCGGGCAGTTCGCGCCGGCCGCCGGTACGCCCGAGCGGCTGCACTACACCTATTTCATGCACTACGCCGAAGGCTCCTTGATGCCGCTTCTGCTCATGAAACTGGTGTTCGGCAAGCTGCCGACACGCGTGCCCTTCTTGATGCGCCCCGTCGCCCGCGCCATCGCCAAGGGCGCCGACAAGACACTGCTCGGCCCGCAGATCACCAATCACTTCGCCTTCCTCGAAGGCGAACTCGCAAAGCGCGAGTGGTTCGCGGGCAAGGAATTCTCGGCCGCCGACATCCAGATGAGCTTTCCCCTAGAAGCCGCCGCGGCACGCTCGCCGCTGTTCGCCCGGTTGCCCAGGCTCAAGGCCTTCGTCGACCGGGTCCACGCCCGGCCGGCCTACAAGCGCGCGCTCGAAAAAGGCGGCCCCTACGAACTCCTGAAGTAGACGACAACTCACCGGCAACGAATCTCCACGGAGTGAAACGATGGCTCTTCCAGCCCTGCTGCGCGACAACCTCTCGATTCCGGTGGTCGGTGCGCCGCTGTTTATCGTCTCCAACCCCGATCTGGTGATCGAGCAGTGCAAGGCCGGCGTCGTCGGCGCCTTTCCGGCGCTCAATGCGCGGCCCAAGGAAATGCTCGAGGAGTGGCTGAAGCGCATCACCACGGAACTGCGCGAGTACAAGCAGAAGAACCCGACCAAGAAGGTGGCGCCGTTCGCGGTCAACCAGATCGTGCACAGCTCCAACGACCGGCTGCAGCACGACATCGATCTCTGCGAGAAATACAAGGTGCCGATCCAGATCACCTCGCTGCGCGCGCCCGACGAGGTGGTGAAGTCGGCGCACCGCTACGGCTGCCTCGTGTTCCATGACGTGACCAACGTCACCCATGCCAAGCGCGCGCTGCAGGCCGGCGTCGACGGGCTGATCTTGGTGTGCGCGGGCATCGGCGACTGTCCGATCGAGCGTTGCGACGGTCGCCGAGTCGAGCGTCACCGAAGCCGAACTGGTGTCTGCCGATTTCGACGCTGCCGACGTCGGTCCGCCGCCGTCGCTACTCGCCCCACATCCAGCGACGAAGAGCGCACCGACAACCGGCCAGATCGTGTATCGCAAAGCCGCCGAAAGGCGTCCACCCGACATGTGCGTACCTACTCCCGACTCGCGTTTCGCGAGAATCGTACGCCGCCGAAAAACGCTGTGGCTCAAGAAACCAGAGTCGCGAGTGCCTTTTCCCAGATCGACTGGTCGCGGACCTCGCCGGGACCGACCATCTCGGCAAAGCGAACGATGCCTTCTTTGTCGATCACGAACGTGCCGCGGTTGGCGAAACCGGCTTTCTCATTGAAAACCCCGTACGCCTGGGCAACCTCCCCGTGCGGCCAGAAGTCCGACAGCAACGGAAAGGTGTAGCCCTGCTCTGCAGCCCAGATCTTGTGCGTCGGCGAGGGCCCGACCGAGATCGCGAGGATCTCGCTCTCGTCGTTCTGGAACTTCGGGAGTTCGTCACGAACCTTGCACAGTTCACCCTGGCAGGTGCCCGTGAACGCCAGCGGATAGAAAACCAGGAGCACGTTCTTCTTCCCACGGAAGTCCGACAACGTGACTTTCTGGTTGTTCTGATCCTT
>JACPVT010000145.1 GCA_016191685.1 Rhodospirillales bacterium
AACGACGCCTGAACAACACGGCGCGCCGGGGCCTGTATTCTTGAAGAAGATGCGAGACGCGCAAAAGTCAGCAAAATTAGGCTTTTCTCGCAATAGTGGACATCTTTCCGGACACGAAACGTTACATTCAGGCGTCCACAAATAACGGGCGAAAAGCCCGCCGTTACTGGCTTTCCGGCGTGCGGAGAGCTGTAATCGCAGGGGGGACTTGGGGGGACTTTCGAACTCTAGGAGAGCTTCATGCCCGGCGGCGGCACGGCCTGCTCGGGATCGACGGCGCGCACCACGTAGGCGTCGGCTTCGGGCTCATACATCGACCAGAGGCGGCCAAGCTCGGCAATCGGCCGGGCATGATCGTCGACACGAAGGTCGACGTAGGGAAACGATTCCCGATGGACGACCAGCAGCGCTGCCGAAACCACAGGCTGCTTCTCGCCGCCCGCCGCTTCGCCGGCCTCCAGCGCATCGAGCAGCCGGCGGGCGAGCGGCAGGTCGGGCGACTTTTCGAAGGCCGCCACCATGGCATCCGGAAGCGAGGCCGAGCGGACGATGTTGGCGATGGCGGCGCAGTCCTTGCCTTGCACCTCGCCCTTCTCGCCGCGGACGTTGGCGCCGGAATAAACGGCGGTGTGGCCCGCGGCATCGATCAGCGCGAGCTGGCGCCAATGACGATGCGGCGTGGCGGCCACCACGGCCTGCATCGCCTCGCCGGCCGTGTGACCCTTGGCCAGGAGATCGAGCGCGAGGGGCCCGAGCCGCGGATCGGTGCGATGCTGGGTCAGGGCCGCGCCCACGCCCGCGCGGGCATGTTGGCAGCGCGCGCCGACGGAAATCGCCGAGGTCGTGACGACCGCGCCCAGCATGCCCGTTCTGGCGCAGCGTCCGACGAGTGAGAAGGTCATGCGAGGCTCGGCAGATTGAGGCCCTTTTCGCGGGCGCAGGCGATCGCCTCCTCATAGCCCGCATCGGCGTGGCGCATGACGCCGGTGGCCGGGTCGTTCCACAACACGCGCTCCAGGCGTCTGGCCGCTTCCGGTGTGCCGTCGCAGACGATGACCATGCCCGCATGTTGCGAGAAGCCCATGCCGACGCCGCCGCCGTGATGCAGCGACACCCAGGTGGCGCCCGAGGCGCAGTTGAGCAGCGCATTCAGCATCGGCCAGTCGGAGACGGCGTCGGAGCCGTCGCGCATCGCCTCGGTCTCGCGGTTGGGGCTGGCGACCGAACCTGAATCGAGATGATCGCGACCGATCACGATCGGCGCCTTCAGCTCACCGCTGGCCACCATCTCGTTGAAGGCGAGGCCCAGGCGATGGCGATCGCCCAGGCCGACCCAGCAGATGCGCGCCGGCAGTCCCTGGAATTTGATGCGCTCGCGCGCCATGTCGAGCCAGCGGTGCAGGTGCGGGCTGTCGGGCATCAGCTCCTTCACCTTGGCGTCGGTCCGATAAATGTCCTCGGGATCGCCGGACAAGGCGGCCCAGCGGAACGGCCCGACGCCGCGGCAGAACAGCGGCCTGATGTAAGCCGGCACGAAGCCCGGATAGCTGAAGGCGTCGGCCACGCCCTCTTCCAGCGCCATCTGGCGGA
>JACPVT010000146.1 GCA_016191685.1 Rhodospirillales bacterium
AGCGCCCACCACTGGGTTCTAAGGGCCTTTGGCGATAGCCAGAGGCCCTTACTTCTTGGGTTCGACTCTCGGCTGTTCCTCCAGCCACTTGCGGGCGTCGCGAAGGGTTCGGAAGAGCTTCACCGGCCTGTCGCCACTGGTTGCGTCGGCAAAGGCATGGGCAAATCCGACCCGGTTCGGGTTGATGACGAAAGCGACCGGACCTCGCCCCGAACCCGGATCCCCGCGCATCATCGCGGCGATGTGTTCGACCTGCGCCTCGGTGAGATCCGAGGTCGACAGCGAGACATCGATGATCTTGCCGTAGTGCGGGACGTTCGCTTCCAGCAGCGCCTGGGTGGTGTCTTTGATTTCTTCCGGCGTGACGTGGCCGATGGCGGCAATGACAACGGTGCGATGCAGGGGCGAGATGTCCATACTGATCGGCATGCAATCGGCACCAGGCAAGAGGACCACGCGTCGAAGACACTACGCCTCAAGTCGTCTCGTTGTTCCCAGTCACCCATATTCCCGTATGCGAAATCAAGCCTCGCCGTGCTAAGAACGGATCCGCACCCGCCACCACTTTTCCGGATCAACGGCCGATGACCACCGCGCTATCGCTTCGTCCGGGCGATCGCCTCCCCGATTTCGCGCTGCCCGGCCTCGACGGCAAGCTGCGCAAGTTTATCTGGTCGTTCACCGGCGATCCCGTCGCCCTGCTGGCGATCGACGACCTCGGCAATCTCGACGGTGGACAATTCGCGGCATTGGCCGGCGCCTGCAAGGCCGCCTCGGCCGCCCTGGTCGTGCTCGCCGGCAACGACGTGACCCCGGCCGCGGCCCTCTGGTCGAAGCTCGGAGGCGTCAGCGATGATCGCGCCGGTGAGCCGATGTTGTTCTGCGATCCCGGTCGGAAATTCCTGCCCGCCCTGCTGGCCCCGACCGGCAGCGTCGGCTTTGGCCCGGCGACCGGTCTGCGCATGCGCGTGATTGCCCTCGATCCCAATCAGCGGATGGCCGCCACCTTCGATACCCGCGCGCTGCTCGCCGCGGCCGAATCGATCGGCAGCATCGCCGACAGCGTGCGCGCCGACGGCGGTGCCGAGCTGGTGCTGCGTACCGCCATGGCCCCGGTCCTGGTCCTGCCCCGCGTCTTCGAGCCCGATTTCTGCACCCAGCTCATCCGGCTGTGGGGCAAGGGTGATCATCAGGATTCCGGCGTCTCCAGCCGCTACGGCAACATCAACGTCTCCCACCTGAAGCAGACCGAGGATTACACGATCGTCGAGCCGATGCTGCTGAAGGCGGTGTCCGACCGTCTCGCCTATCGCATCGGTCCCGAACTCGCCAAGGTCTTCGCCTACGATCGCGAATTCACCTTCGACTCGCATGTCGTGCTGTCCTACAGCGCCGAGGGCAAACATTTCTTCGGCGCCCACCGCGACAACGGCGCGCCGACGACGGCCAATCGGTCCTTCGCGGTCTCGCTCAATCTCAACGACGATTTCGACGGCGGCGAACTCGCCTTTCCTGAATATGCCGGGGTCCGCGTCTGTCCGCCGCTCGGTGCAGCGGCGGTGTTCTCCTGCTCGCTGCTGCACGTCGCCCTGCCGGTGACGCGCGGCCGCCGCTTCGTGCTGACGACGTTCTTTCGCCACAAGGCCTAGGCGGGAAGCCAGCTCTTCTTCTCGCCGGCATAGTAGGCGCCGGGATTGCCGTGCACGGTGGTGCGCCACATCAGGCGGCCTTCCTTATTGCCGTCGAACCAGGTTGCGGCATGGACGAGGCAGCGGTTGTCCCAGACCAGGAGATCGCCCTGCGTCCACTCGTGGGCGTAGCAGAAACGCCGCTCCGTCAGGTGCGCCATGATCTCATCGAGCAATGCCGCGCCGGCGCCGTGCGGCCCCGGCTCGATGCCGACGAACGGCCCCTCGAACCAGTCCATCTGGCCCCATTCGCCGAGAGAGAGCGAGCGCTCGCCGGTTACCGGATGGGTGCGCACCACCGGCTGGCGCTGCGAGCGCTCGTGGGCGGCAAAGGCGCGCGGCGTGCGGCCCGCGAGGGCGGCCTCGCGCGAGCGGCCGCTGCCGGGCTGGGCATGCAGCCCGTCGAGCTTCTCGACCCTGGCCTTGAGCGCCGCCGGCAAGGCCTCGTAGGCCAGGATGCCGTTGGCGAACAGCGTCTGGCCGGTGTCGCGCTGCGACGGCGTCACGGCATAGAACAGCGAGATATCGGGCGGCGGCCGGCGATAGCTCTGGTCGGTATGCCAGCCATGGCGATGCGGGTACTGCACCGGGATCAACCCGTCGGCCGCCAGCGGCGGCTCAGGGCGCTTGGGCGGCGCCTTGCCGACCGGCGGCATGTTCGACACCAGCAGGATCTCGGGCACCGACGCATGTACCGACTTCAGGTCGGTCAGCGTGTGTCGATAATCCTCGACCTCCGGCCCGAAGACGCGGCTCAGGCGGATGAGCAGGTCGGGATCGTCCGCGATCGCGTTCATGCTCTGGATCAGCAGCAGCCCCTTGGCTTCGGCCAGTGCGGCAGACAGGGCCTCGGGATCGCGTTCGGCCACGGCAACGATTTCCTGCGCGGTCTTGCCCAGATGCAAGGCCGCCCCGAAGGATGCGCAGGGCAGCGGCGCCTCGCGCGTGATGCTCATGCACGTGCCCCCGCATAGGGGTCGTTGACGCCGTCGAGCGGCCAGATCGGCCGGCGCAGCTTGGTGAATTTCAGCCTCGTGATGTCGGGCGAACAGATGCCGCCGGAATCGACCAGCACGATCTCGCGCGCGATCGGCGCATAGGCGGCCCGGAAATGCTGCACGCTCTTCACCACCACGACGCTCTTGCTCCGGGGATCGATGCCCTGGCTCAGGAAGACCTGCAGGTCGATGGTCTGGATGCGGCTGGAGATCGTCACGACGTCGATGCCGCCAATGCGCAACACCGCCGTCGGACCCATCGAGGTCTCGACGCCGGCATTCATCGGCCCGTCGTTCCTGAAGTTGCCGTCCGACAGCATTTTCACGACCGCCTTCGCCCTCACCGGCCCGCCCATCGACGGATCGGTGTGGCCGCCGAGCACGACGTCGATCGTGGCGCCCACGCCTGCCTTGATCGCCTGCTGCACCGTGCCGGGATCGAAGATCGTGCCGAAGGCCACGTTCCCGACCTTGGCATCGATCAGCGCCTGCAGCACGGGTGTCGTGTCGTTGTAGCCGCCGCCGCCCGGATTGTCGGTGCCGTCGGCCACGACCAGGGGGCCATCCTTGCCCACACCGGCTTTGGCCGCCGCGATGGCATCGGAAATCGGCCGGTAATCCGACGAGCTCTCGTCACGCCGCTTCCAGATCTCGTCGAGCATCGCCGCCGCTACAGCCCTGGCACGCGCCTCGGCGGCGGGCTCGAAGCTCACCGCCACCGACGGGCCGGTATAGGGAATGTCGGCCCACGTGAATCCCGCCTGGACGCTGACCACGTTGATGCCCGGTTCCTTCTCGAAGGCATCGGCCTTGGCCAGCAGGTCGCGCATCAACCCGGGCTGTGTCGTGCGGCCATGGTCGGCGCCTTCCAGCATGGCCGGCTGCACCAGCAGGCACTTCGGCTTCTTCCTGCCCTCCAGAGCCTCCTGCACGAGGGCGGCGGCCTGCACGGCGCGCTCGTAGCCGTCGATGTGCGGATAGGTGCGGTAGCTCACTAGTGCATTGGCATGCCTGGCCATCTTCAGGGTCGCGTTGGCGTGCAGATCCAAGGTAGCGACTATCGGAATGTCCGGCCCGACAACGCCGCGCAATGCCTCGAGCAGCGCGCCTTCGGCGTCGTCCTCGGTCTCCGTCACCGCTGCACCATGCAGCGAGAGACAAATGGCGTCGAGCTTGCCGGCCTTCTTCGCCGCACCGACGATCATGTCGCGGATGTGCTCCCACGTCTCCCGGGTGAGCTTGCCCGAGGGTGTAGCGTTGGCGGCGCCGGCCCACACCGGCTGCCAGCCGTACTTCTTCACCGAGTCGATATAGCCGCCGACCTCGTTCCTGGTGCCGGTGAAGCGCGGCACCATCGCCTCGCCTTCGATCAGCCAGCGCTTGCAATAGTCCTCCAGCGTGGTCGGCAGTTTACTGAAGGTGTTGGTCTCGTGCATGAACTGCGCGATCAGGACGCGGTACGCCATCGTCGTTACTCCTAGAGCTTCGCCGTCTTCAGCCATTCCGCCTGGCCGTCCTCGCCCTCGACGCCGGCCGTCTCAAGGAAGCGGCTGACCATCATGTAGTAGCCAATTGTGAGCGTGAGCTCGACCAAAGCGCCCGGTGTCAGGAACGCCTGTACGGCCTTCAGCGTCCTGTCGGAGGCCTTGACGTTGCGCACCACGTCGTCGGTGAAGCGCAGCACAGCCTTCTCGTTGTCGGTGAAAGCGGGCGCCTCGATGGTGGCGTCGCGCAGCGCCGCGATCTTCTCCTCGGCCACGCCCGCCTCGCGCCCGATACGCTCATGCTGGAACACCTCGTAGGCGGCACGGCTCAGCCGCCCGACCCGGATGATCGCCAGTTCGCGCAGCACGGGATCGAGCTCGCAGCGATAGAGCAGCGCATTGCCCATCCGAATGAAGCCCTTCAGGCCGTTCTCCGAATTGGCCAGCATCCGATAGATGTTCATGTGCGTGCCGAGCTTGCCGAGGAATTCGGCATGCTTGCCCGTGGCGTTTTCGACTTCGTAGTACGGAATGCGCGGCATAGGTTTCCCCTTCAGGCCGCAAACTGAAGGGAAGCCATCTGGCGGTCAACGCCGCCCGTCAGATCCAGTCGCGGCGGACCAGCGGGTTGAGCCAGCGGCCGATCGGCCCGGTCAGCACGATCGGCTGTTCGAGCACGATCAGGGCGATGCAGGGATCGCCGGGATCGGCGATCGGCTCATGCTCGCCGGCCGGCCCGAAGGTGAAATCGCCGACGCCGAAATTGCCGGTCTCGTCGGTATAGCCGCCTTGCAGAACCACCGTATGTTCCGTGCCGGCATGGCGATGAACCGGCAGGCCGCGGCCCGGCATGAGGCGCAGAAGCGACACGCGGTGGCTGTCGCCCCCCATGGTGAGGCGTATTTCCTCGAAGCCGCCGAGGACCCGGCGCCAGTGCGGGTTGGGGCCGAGGTAGCGGGCGAGCGGTGGCGGCGCCCATTCGAAGCCGGGACGCGGCACGAACGGCGGCGGGCGCGGCTCGACGGCGATCTTGTCCAGCCGGGCGAGCATGCGCTCGAGGGCAGTCTCATCGACCGCCGCCTCGGACTCGCGCTCCATCAGCGCGCCGCCCAGCGCATTCAGCCGGTCGACCGCGCGCCGCGCCGCGGGATCGAGTGCCACATGCAACCCCACCGCCAGTGCGAGCCCCTCGGGCAGCGCGCCGGCGGCGTAGTCGAGCAGCAGCTCTTCGGGGGCCGGATGGCGGCTCATGGCTCGTCTTTCTCAAACACTTCCCGCAGGCGCCCGAGCGCCAGGCGAATGCGGGATTTTACCGTACCCAGGGGCAGCTTCAGCTCCTCGGCGATGACCGTATGCGTCTTGTCTTCGAAAAACGCCTTCTGGATCACCACCAATTGATCGGCGGGCAGGCCGCCCAGCAGTTCCTTCACCCTGGTATACGTCTGCCCCGCCAGGACGGATTTGTCGGCCTCCTCGCCCTCGGGAGCATAGACCACCAGCCAGTCCTCGGTGTCGATCGGCCGGGCGCTGCGGCGCAGCAGGTCGATCCGCTTGTTGCGGGCGATGGTGTAGATCCAGGTGGCGGCCGAGGCCCGGCTGCGATCGAAGCTGGCGGCCTTCCGCCACACCATGACCAGGGCCTCCTGGGCCACTTCCTGCGCGGTTTCCGCATCGGCGCCGCCCCGGACGATGAAGGCTTTTACGCGCGGCGCAAAATGGCGGAACAGCGCGGCAAAGGCTGCGCGATCCTGACGGGACGCGATGGCTTCGATCAGGTCGGCGGCCTCGTCGGCGGACAGCATGCCGGCAGTCTAGCCCGGACGGCCCTGCGCGCCGAGGTCCCAGAAAATGCCGGTCATGAGCCGGAGCCCGTCGCGCGCCACGGGCGCCAGCAGATGCTCGTTCGGCGCATGCTGGGAGCAGGCGGCGTAGGAATGCGGCACCCAGACCGTCGGCAGGCCCAGGATGTCGGTAAAAACCTCGTTGGGCAGCGAGCCGCCGAGATTGGGCAGCATGTTGGGCTTCTGGCCGCCGGTCTTCTCGATCGAGGCCGATGCGAATTTGGCCCACGGATTCTCCGGATCGAGCCGCGTCGCGTTCATGATCACGTCGCGCGCCTGCTCGATTTCGATCTGGTCGAAGCCGTGCTTGTCGAGATGGCGCCTCAGCGCCGGGATGATGTCGAGCGGATCGGTGCCGACGACGAAGCGGAGCTGGCAGTAGGCCACGGCGCTGGGCGGGATGGCGTTCACCGGCCGGTCGGGATTGCCGGTCTTGAAGGCCAGCACCTCGAAGCTGTTCCAGCCGAACACGCGCTCGACCGGCGTCAGCGACTTCTCGCCCCACTCCGGATCGATCGTCGGTGCGTTCTCGCCGGCATCGATGCGGGCGTCGGCGAGCGCGGCGCGCACCGAGTTGGTCAGCGTCTTGGGCCGCCACTCCGGCACTTTGATCTGGCCGCGTTCGTCGGTGATGGTGGCCAGCGCATGGGCCATGATGATGCCGGGGTTGGCCAGGAGCCCGCCCCAGTTGCCCGAATGATGCCCGCCCTCGCGCATCGTGAGCTTGAGGTTGAAGTTCATGGTGCCGCGTGTGCCGCCGAAGATGGTCGGCCGGCGATGGTCGAGCCGGGGCCCGTCCGAGCCGATCAGCGCGTCAGCCTTGAGTGCCGCCTTGTTGGCCTTGCAGAAATCGGCGAGTCCGGGCGACCCGGTCTCCTCGCCGGTCTCGATCAGGATGGTCGAGTTGAACCCGAGCGAGCCGCGCTCCTGCAGAACGCAGGCAAGGGCTGCAATGTTGATGGTGTGCTGGCCCTTGTTGTCGGCGGTGCCGCGACCGTACATGCGATCGCCCTCGACCACGATCTTCCACGGCGAGAGCCCTGCCCGCCATTGATCGTCCTGGCCGCGGATCACGTCACCGTGGCCATATGTAAGAACGGTCGCCTTGGCGGGATCCTCGACCCGACGGGCGATCAGGAACGGGCCGTATTCGGCGCGCGGGTTGGGCTGCACCGTGCATTCGTAGCCGAGCCTGGTGAGCGACTGGGTCATCTCGCCCGAGACATATTCCTGCAGGGCCGGCATCGAATCGGTTTCCTGGCTGGTGGTGGGAATCCCCACCCGCCGCTGCAACTCCTCGAGGAAGCCGCCGTCGTCGAAATACTTCTCCGCGCGCCCGATGGCGCCATCCCGTGTGCCGGTCATGTGATTTCCTTGGTGGTCTGGCCGCCACGATAGCAAAATACTGCCTCCAGGGAGGACATAATGCTGACATCAGGCCGCGTCGTTTTCACCGACATGGAGGAGGTCCACTACGGCAAGCCGGCGGCGCAATCGGTCGCAGAGCTGGTGAAGACACATGGCGCGGCGCGCGTGTTCCTGATGGTGAGCGGCACGCTCAATCGCGAGACCGACGAGGTCGAGAAGGTGCGCCTGGCGCTCGGCAACAAGTGCGTCGGCACATTCGATCGGATGCCGGCCCATTCGCCGCGCTCGGCCATTATCGCGGCCGCCGCCCAGGCGCGCGAGGCGCGGGCCGATCTCATCGTCACCCTGGGCGGCGGCTCGATCACCGACGGCGCCAAGGCCGTCCAGCTCTGTCTCGCCAACGACATCAGGAGCGTCGAGGACATGGACAGGATCCGCGCCGCCGACGTGAAGCCGCCGACGGTGCGCCAGATCTCCATTCCCACCACGCTGTCGGCCGGCGAATTCTCCGGCATCTCAGGTGTCACCAACGAGGCGACCAAGGTGAAGGAGCTGTTCCGTCATCCCCTCACCATTCCGCAGGCCGTGATCCTCGATCCCGAAGTGACGCGCCACACGCCGATGTGGCTGTTCCTGTCGACGGGCATCCGCGCCGTCGATCATTGCGTCGAGGGCGTGTGCTCCAACGAATCGACGGAGTTCACCAACGCTTCGGGCCTGCACGGCCTCTCCCTGCTGGCGCGCGGCCTGCCCAGGGTGAAGGCCGACCCGACCGACATGAAGGCCCGGCTCGACTGCCAGATCGGCTCATGGCTCTCGATGGGTGGCCTCGCGGCCGGCGTGCCGATGGGGGCCAGCCACGGCATCGGCTACGTGCTGGGTGCGGTGTTCGACATCCCGCACGGCCACACCTCCTGCATCATGCTGCCCTCGGTCATGCACTGGAACAAATCGGCCAACGCCGACGCCCAGGCCCTGATCACCAACGCCATGGGCCATCCCGGCAAGGATGCGGGCGACGTGCTCGATGCCTTCATCCGCGGCCTCGGCATGCCGCGCAGCCTGTCCGAAGTGAAAGTCGGCAAGGAGCATTTCGACCGCATCGCCACCCAGGCGATGGGCACGCCCTGGGTACCGCGCAACCCGCGCCCGATTCCGACACCGGCGGAGGTGAAGGAGATTTTGGAGCTGGCGGCTTAGATCCGTCCCTTCCGCCTGGCCACCGATTCGGCAAGCAGGCAGAGGATTTCCCACATCATGGTGACGCCAACCAAGGCGGTGTTGCCGCTCATGTCGAAAGGCGGCGAGACCTCGACGACGTCGCCGCCGACCACATCGAGCCCACGCAGGCCGCGCAGCATCCGCTGCGCCTCGTGCGGGGTGTAGCCGCCGATCTCGGGCGTGCCGGTGCCCGGCGCGAAGGCGGGATCGAGGCCGTCGACGTCGAAGCTGACGTAGGTGGGGCCGGCGCCCACCACGCGACGGGCCTCGGCGATCACCTTCTCGACGCCCAGGTCGAAATACTCCTCGATGGTGATCACCCGCATGCCCTGGTCGACCGCCCACTGGTTGTCGTCGCGCTTGTACATCGAGCCGCGGATGCCGATCTGCACCACGCGCCTGGGATCGAGCAGCCCCTCCTCGACGGCGCGGCGGAACGGCGTGCCGTGGGTGTATTTGTAGCCGCCGAAGTAGGTGTCCCAGGTGTCGCTGTGGGCGTCGAAATGCACCATGCCGAGCGGCCGCGCCTTGTCGGCGATGGCGCGCATGATCGGCAGTGTGATGAGATGGTCTCCCCCGGCCGACAGCGGCACAGTGCCGGCAGCGTGGATTTTTGCAAAGTGCTTTTCGATACGCTCCAGCGAATCGTCGAGGCTGGCCGGGTTGACCGGCGCATCGCCGAGATCGCCGCACTTGGCCAGTTCATAAGGCGCCACGCCCGTCACGTGATGGACGCGGCGCATCATGGTGGAAAGATCGCGCATCTGGCGCGGACCGTGGCGGGCACCGGGGCGGTTGGTCGTGCCACCGTCCCACGGCACGCCGACCATGCCGATCTCGACTTCCGCCGGATCGCGGAACAGCGGCAGGCGCATGAAGGTGGCGACGTCGCCGAAACGCGGAGTGACCGTGCCGGAGACCGGCTGGGGGAAGTTCTTCGGGTCGGTCATTTCGCCTGCAACAGCGCCTGGCGCGCCGTGACGAACTCCTCGACGGCGGCCACGAAGCGGTCGCCCTCGCTGTCGCCGATCATGATGTTGAGCGCCACGAAGCCGCGCCGCGCGATCCAGATGCCGGCGGCCATCATGTCGAAGAAGAACAGCTCCTTGGCGTCCTGGCTGCCCGCCGCGATGTCGGCCGCCGTCCTGATCGGCCGCGACGTGGCATGCGCCGTCATCATCGAGCCGATGCCGGAGAACTGGAACGCGACCTTGTTCTTCGCGCAGATCGCGTTCAGCCGCTCGCGGATCTTCTCGCCGCGGGCATTGAGCTCCGCCGCGGCGGCTGGCGTATAGACCTCGCCGTAGCCCGCGACGCCGGCCGCCATTGTGAGCGCATTGTTGTTGAAGGTGCCGGCATGCGGCAGTGAATCGGCCTTGGTCGGGTCGAACAGCTCCATGATGTCGCGTCGGCCACCGAAGGCGCCGAAAGACATGCCGCCGCCGATGTATTTGCCGAGCGTCGTCATGTCGGGAATGACGCCGTGCTTCTCCTGCAGGCCGCCCGGCGCCAGCCGCGAGGTCATGACCTCGTCGAAGATCATCGTGATGCCCCGTGCGCGGGTCTCCTCGCGCACCATCTTCAGGAACCCGACATCGCC
>JACPVT010000147.1 GCA_016191685.1 Rhodospirillales bacterium
GCTACGTCGCGTTGGCTCGGACTTACGAGCCAAAGGATGCGCCCTACCTGGAAAACCACCGCGGCCATCTGATGTTCGTGAAGCCCGCGGAAAAGAAGTTCGTCACCGCCGACCTGATCCGCGCCACCTCGTTCACCGCGACCGAGGGCGAGATCAAGCAGCGCATCGAAGCGCTGCGCGGCGCGGGCTACACCCAGTTCACGATCCAGCTCGTGCCGGGCCAGGAAGCCGCCCTCGCCGACTGGGCCCGCATCGCCAAGGCCTTCGCCTAGCTGAAGGGGCGAATGACCTTTTCACGGAAGCGCGCGAGGCTCTCCTCGAGATCGTGCATGAACGGGGTGGAAGGCAGCACGATGCGGCCAATGCCCTGCGCCATCCGTTCCTTGATGGCCGCCTCCGGGTCCTTACCGGAGCCGGGCAGAAGGTCAGGACAGCCGGCCAGCATCTCGATCGTCGCGGGATCGCGGCCCGCCGCCTCGGCGGCACGACGCGCCATGTCGATCAGGGGCATGGTGTCGGCGGGCCGGCCGATCGACGGGAAGAAGCCGTTGCCGAGCCGGCCGGCGCGCCTGGCCGCGGCTTCGGAGTGTCCGCCGACGATGATCGGAACGCTACCGGCCACCGGCTTGGGATTGCAGCTCACCTCGTGGAATTTTACGAACTCGCCAGAGTAGCTCGCACCGTCCGCCGCCCAAAGCGCGCGCATGGCCGCGATATATTCATCGGCCCGCTTGCCGCGCTTCTCGAACGGCACGCCGAGCGCCTCGAATTCCTCTTTCAGCCAACCGACACCGATGCCGAGTTCGATGCGCCCGCCGCTCATGTGGTCGAGTGTCGCGACCTGCTTGGCGAGAACCAACGGGTTGCGCTGCGGCAGGATGAGCACGCCGGTCATGAAGCGCAGCCGCGTCGTAACGGCCGCAACGGACGCCATCCAGATCAGGGGATCGGGAAGCGCCGCAGTGCGATCACCCGGCAGCCGGCCGCTGGCGGCATAGGGATAGGTCGAGCTGTAGGTGTCGGGCAGGACGACGTGATCGACGGCGAAGACCGAATCGAAGCCGGCCGCTTCGGCCAGGCGCACCAGCCGGTGCGCCGACGCCAGGTCGGGACAGGTGTTGTTGCCGAAATGCAGAGCGAATTTCACGAGACCAGATCCGCAACGGCTTTCCGGTAACGCGTGATCGCATCGAGGTGCTCGGCATAGGTCTTTCCGGCGATGCGCTTGTGATGGGCGCTGACATAGGTCGTGTGCGCATTGACGTGCGTGACGCCCGCCTTCTTCCAGAAGCTGAATTCCTTTCGCCAATCGTCCTCGTTACCGATACCAGGCGACACCCAGACCTCGAGCCCGACCGACTTGGGATCGCGCCCTGCCGCCTTGATCAGAGTGCGCAGCTTTTCAAAAGCCTCAAGCGCCTTTTCTCCCGCCGGATACTGCAGTGGCATGAAGCCGTCGCCGTATTTGGCTGCGCGCTTGAAGGTCGCCTCGGCATGGCCGCCGAACCAGATCGGCACGCGGCCGGACTTCGGACGCGGATTGATGCCGCCGTCGTCGAGCTGGTGGAATTCGCCCTTGAACGTGACGCTCGGCTCCTTCCACAGCGCCTGCATGAAGCGCACCTGCTCCTCGGAGCGCTTGCCGCGCGTCTTGAAATCCTCGCCCAGGCCCTGGAATTCGATTTCATTCCAGCCGACGCCGACGCCAAGACGGAACCGCCCTTCGCAAAGCGCGTCCAGGCAGGCCGCCTGCTTGGCCACCAGCGCTGCCTGGCGTTGCGCCAGGATCAGAACGCCTGCCGCGAAGCCGACCTTCTTGGTGACGCCGGCGAGGAAGGCAAACAGCACGAAGGGATCGTGATAGGCCGTGGCGGTGGTGCCGACCCGGCGCCCGCCGTAGTCGACATTGGGGTTGCCGCCCAGCACATGGTCGGGCGCCACCAGATAGTCGTAGCCCAGCCCCTCCGCCGCCTGGGCATAGTCACGCAGGACGGCCGGACCAGTGCCGATATCGCCGACCGGCAGGGATGCACCGAGTTTCATAGTGTCCTCATTCCGCCGCGGCGGCCTTACAGGGTTTCAGGTCTGTCGAGTACTTGAGGTGGACCGGCGCATTGGCCTCGAACGGGCTCTTGAGGTCGAGGCTCTTGGCGATCTCCCGGATCGCCGGGAAGACTTCCTTGCCGATCAGCTTGATGCAGGTGAGCGAATCCGCCTGACTCACCCGCCCGTCGTTGCCCCGAGCCGTAGCCCGACGGCGTGCTCCACACCGGATGCGCAAGGCCGGTGAACTCGCCCTGCATCCAGCGGAACTGCCTGGCGTTTTCGATCGCTTTCTCCTCGTTGTCGGAAACGTGGACCTGGATCAGGTAGCCGCGGTTCTCCGGCCCGCCGACGTAGCCCACATCGGCCGCCACGCTGTCGTAGAGCTCCCAGATCTTCTTGGTCTGCTCGATCGAGGTATTGAGCGCGATATAGGGATAGCGCTGCTGCGCCGCCCAGATGATCGTCTCCTTGCTGATCACGCCCGGAATCCACACGCGCGGATAGGGCTTCTGCAGCGGCACCGCCCACGGATTCACCACCCGGTGCTGATAGTGGTTGCCTTCGAAGCGGAACGGTCCCGTCTGCGTCCAGGCCCTGACGACCAGCTCGTGCGCCTCCTCGAAGCGCTCGCGATTGAAGGCCGGATTGACACCGGTGGCGAGCTGCTCCTGGCCGCCGCCGCGGACGAAGCCCGACACCAGCCGGCCCTTGGAGATCATGTCGATCATCGCCAGTTCTTCGGCGAGGCGAATCGGGTTCTCCGCCAACGGCAGCGGATTGCCCAGCATGACGATCTTCACCTTCTTGGTCATGCCGGCCAGGATGGCGGCGAAGATGTTGGCCTTGGCCTGCATGCAGAACGGGGCATTGTGGTGCTCGTTCAGCATGATGCCGTCGACGCCGACCTCCTCGGCCAGCATGTACTGCTCGATGTAGTCGTTGTAGAGCCGCGATCCAGCGACCGGGTCGAAATGCTTATTGGAGAACATCAGTGCCGTGGCGCCGAAATCGCGGCCGGCCTGCTCGGGATAGGCCGACATCGGTTGCTCGGTGAAATACATCAGATGCATGGCGGTTATCCCTGACTGATGAAATCGGTGACCAGCTTGGCGAGTGCTTCTGGTTGCTCCATGTCGACGCAATGGCCGCTCGCCTTGACGATTTCCAGCCTTGTGTTGGGCAAGGCCTCGACGTAGCGCGCGGCTGCACTCTGCGGCACCACTCTGTCGTCGTCGCCCCACACGACCAGCGCCGGCGCACGCACAGCACCCAGCAGATGCGGCAGGGTCTGGCTGTACATGTAGGGCTTCCAGGCGATGCGGAAGCTCATCTCGCGGCAGATGTCCCACATCTCGAGCTGATCGATCGATGGCTCGGCACCATAGAGGCGATCGAACGCCTTCTGGTCATGAAAGCCGGCACGGGCGTAGTCGATATAGCCGGTGATGGCGAGGTCGAGAATGTCGCCCTGCGGCGGCTTGATGCCCATGGCGCCGACCAGGACCAGATAGGAAAGATCGGCGGGCGCCATGCTGGCCATCTCGGCGGCGATCCAGCCACCGAAGCCCAGGCCGACGAGGGCGGCGTCCTTGATCTTCAGGTCGCTCAACAGACCGCGATGGATCACCGCGATGTCGCGCACGCTGCGCATCCAGGTCGGTCGTTCCGACCGGCTGTAACCTGGATGATGCGGCACCAGCACGTCGTAGTGCGCCGCCAGGGCATCATAGAAAGGCAGGTGGTCCAGCGTGCCGGTCTCGTGGTGCAGTACGACGACAGGTCGCCCCTTGCCGGCGCGCTTCAGGTGCAGTTTTGCGCCACCCACCTCGATCGCAGAGTCGGTCCAGTCCACTCCCGCCATTCCGGGTTTCCTTCCCTATTGGCCAGGATCGTTGCAACCGAATCCTGGAGAGTCAAACTTTCGACTGGCGGAGCGTCCGCTGTCTGGTTGTTCGCCGGAGGTCGGTCTATTAAGACTTCACTCTCGCCACAGGGAAGACATCACCGTGCTCAAGCTCGGATACAAGGCGTCGGCCGAACAGTTCGCGCCGTCAAAGTTGCTCGACTTCGCATGCCTGGCCGAAGCCGTCGGGTTCGAGTCGGTGTTCGTCAGCGATCACTTCCAGCCGTGGAAGCACATCGACGGCCACGCGCCAAATTCGATCGCCTGGCTGGGTGCGCTGGGCGCACGCACCTCGCGGGTCGCGATCGGCACCAGCGTGCTCACGCCCACCTTCCGCTATCACCCCTCGATCGTGGCCCAGGCATTCGGCACGCTGGGCGCGATGTTCCCGGGGCGGGTGATCCTGGGCATCGGCACTGGCGAGTCGCTGAACGAGGTGCCGTCGACCGGCCAGCCCTGGCCCGAGTTCAAGGAACGCTTCGCCCGGATGCGCGAGGCCGTGACGCTGATCCGCACGCTGTGGCGTGAGGAGCGCGTCAGCTTCGAGGGCGAATATTACAAGACCGAGAAGGCCACCATCTACGATCGGCCCGACGTCGAGGTGCCGATCTACGTGGCAGCAGCGGGCGCGCTCGTGGCGCGCTACGCCGGCCGCACCGGTGATGGCTTCATCTGCACCAGTGGCAAGAAGTGGGACCTCTACACCGACACGCTGTTGCCCAAGGTCGCCGAGGGCATCGCCGCTGCGGTCGAAACCAAAAAGCAGCCCTATGACCACATGATTGAGGTCAAGGTTTCGTTCGACAGCGACGCCAAACGCGCCCTCGAGGACACGCGGCACTGGGCGGCGCTGGCGCTCACGCCGGAAGAAAAGATGACCGTTGAAGATCCTGTCGAGATGCAGCGCCTGGCCGACGCGCTGCCGCTCGAACGCGCGGCGAGCCGCTGGATCGTCTCGAACGACCCCGATGAGCATGTCGAGAAGATCGGCGCCTATGTCGCCCTCGGCTTCGGTCATCTGGTGTTCCACGCGCCCGGCCCCGACCAGGAGCGGTTCCTGCGGCTCTACGGCGAGCAGGTTCTGCCGCGTCTGCGCAAGCGCTTCGGATGAACCGCACCGCCGCCTTGGAAGTCCTGGCGGTCCCCGGCATCCCGATGATCGCGCCGGGTGACGATCTGGCAGCGCTGATCGCCGAGGGACTGACGCGCGCAAACCTCAAGCCGCGCGCAAGCGATGTGATCGTGATCGCCCAGAAGATCGTCTCCAAGGCGGAGGGTCGCGGCGTCGATCTCGCCACCGTCGTGCCGTCGGCGCGCGCCATCGCTCTGGCCGAGGAGACCAAGAAGGATCCGCGCCTGGTCGAACTGATCCTCTCGGAGTCGGTGCGCGTGGTGCGGTCCCGGCCTGGCGTGCTGATCGTCGAACACCGGCTGGGCTTCGTCATGGCCAACGCCGGCGTCGATCAATCCAACGTCGCCCCACCGGATGGCCCACAGCGCGCCCTGTTGCTGCCGGTCGATCCCGACGGCAGCGCTGCTGCCCTCCGAACACGCCTCGCCTCGCTTTGTGGCGCATACCCGGCAGTCGTCATCACCGACAGCTTTGGCCGGGCCTGGCGGCGCGGCACCGCGGGCGTAGCGATCGGTGCGGCGGGACTGCCGGCGCTGCTCGACCTGCGCGGCAATCCCGACCTGTTCGGTCGCGCCCTACAGGTCAGCATCACCGGTTTCGCCGACGAAATCGCCGCCGCCGCATCGTTGGTGATGGGCCAGGGCAACGAGGCGCAACCGGTCGTGCTGATGCGCGGCCTCACCTGGAATGTGCCCGCCAATCCCGCCTCCGAACTCGTTCGGCCGGCCGCCGAGGACATGTTTCGGTGAGCAAGGGACTGGTCGTCGCATTGTCGGGCGGAGTCGGCGGCGCCAAGCTGGCACTCGGCCTCAGCCGGGTCCTGCCGGCGGAGGAATTGCTGGTCGTGGCCAACACCGGCGACGATTTCGAGCATCTCGGCCTCAGCATCTGCCCCGACATCGACACGCTTACCTATGTGCTGGCCGGCCTCGACAATCCGGTCACCGGTTGGGGCCGCCGCGACGAGACCTGGTCGTTCATGGAGACCATTGCCACGCTCGGCGGAGAAGACTGGTTCCGCCTTGGCGACCGCGACCTCGCACTGCATGTCGAGCGCACGAGACGGCTGGGTGCCGGCCAGACCCTGTCGCAGATTACTGCCGACATATGCCAACGCCTCGGCGTTCGGACACGCGTGCTGCCCATGAGCGACAACCGCGTCCGCACCCGCGTCCGCGGCGAAAACGGCTGGATCGACTTCCAGGATTATTTCGTGCGCCAGCAGTGCCGGCCGGTCGTGCAGGAACTCGCCTTTGCCGGCGCGGCTGACGCTCGGCCTCAATCCGAAGTCATCGCCGCCTTGAGCGGCGGCACCGTGCGGGCGGTGGTGATCTGTCCGTCCAATCCGTTCATCAGCATCGAGCCGATCCTGGCCGTGCCCGGAATGCGCGCGGCGATCGAGGATTGCAACGCCCCCGTCGTGGCGGTCTCGCCGATCGTCGACGGCCGCGCGGTCAAGGGACCGACAGCGAAGATGATGCGGGAGCTTGGCCTCACCGTGAGTTCCGCGGCAGTGGCCGAGCGCTACGGCGAGCTGCTCGACGGCTACGTCGTCGACGCGGCCGACTCCAAAGGCATCAGCACCAGGCTGCACGTCGCGCCCACCCTGATGACGACGCTCGAGGACCGCGAGGCGCTGGCGCGTACCGTCCTCGCCTTCGCTGATTCGCTTGGATAAGCATGGCCGCCGACGTCTGGGCGATCGTGCCCGTCAAGGAACTGGAGGGCGCCAAGCAGCGGCTCGCCCCCCTGCTCTCGCCTGCCCAGCGTCGCGCGCTCATCGAGGTGATGGTAGGCGAGGTGCTGGAGGCGGTTGTCGGGGCACGCGGTCTGGCCGGGGTCATGGTCGTCACCCTCGATCCGCTGGTGACGGCCATGGCATCACGCCTGGGCGCACGCGTGGCGACCGATGGCGCCCGCGACGGCCACACCGGCAGTGTCACGGCGGGCCTAAAACTCCTCGCCCGCGAAGGCCGCGGCGGCATGATCACTTTGCCGGGCGACATTCCCGCCGCCACCTCGGCCGAGATCGAGGCGGTGCTGGCGGCGCATCTCGGCGCACCCTCCTTCACCATCTCGCCGGCGCACGACGATCTCGGCTCCAACGCCGTCGTCTGCTCGCCGCCCGATTCGGTACCGTTGCGCTTCGGCGAGAACAGCTACTTCCCGCATCTCGACGCGGCGCGCCGCGCGGGCATCGAGCCGACGGTGATCCGCCAACCGGGCATCGCCATGGACATCGACCATCCCGCCGACCTCGCGGCTTTCCTGCGCCTGCCGCAATCGGCGGGCACGCGCACCCGTGCGTTTCTCGAGGCAGAAGCCGTGCCGCGATTGCTGGCGGATAAAGGGCTTTAGGCAGCAGCCCGCTTGCGGGGCGGTGTCAGGATGATCGGCGCGAGGTCGGCGGCGACCAGGGACGCCGCTCGGCGCTCCTCCGGGACAGTGCGATAGAGCGTGTCGCGCTGCTGCGGGGTGCGGCCGATCGAACGGATCAGCGCTTCCATCGCATCGGGTGGGAACTCCTGGCCATGCTGCGTGCCGGCAGCCCGCGAGATGCTTTCGTTCATCAGGGTGCCGCCGAGGTCGTTGGCACCTGCCTCGAGGCAGATCGCGGCGCCGGCCGGGCCCATCTTGACCCACGAGGTCTGGATGTTGGGGATCACCGGATACAGCGCGAGGCGCGCGACGGAATGCATGATCACCGCCTCGCGGAAGGTCGGCCCGCGGCGGGCCCGGCCCTGGCGGTACATCGGCGCTTCCATGTGCACGAAGGGCAGCGGCACGAATTCGGTGAAACCGCCGGTCTCGGTCTGCAGATCGCGTAACGCCAGCAGATGCCGCGTCCACGAAAGCGGGGTCTCGACATGGCCATACATGATCGTCGAGGTCGTGCGCAGCCCGAGCTTGTGCGCGGCACGCTGTACCTCGAGCCACTCGGCGGTGTTGATCTTGTCGGGACAGATGATGGCGCGGACCTCGTCGTCGAGGATTTCGGCCGCCGTCCCCGGCAGGGTACCGAGCCCCGCCTGCTGCAGGCTGGCGAGGAATTCAGGAATGGGCTGTTGCAGCGTCGCCGCGCCCTGGGTCACCTCCAGTGCCGAGAAGGCGTGGATGTGCATGCCGGGCACGGCTTCCTTGATCGCCTTGCAGATCGCGACGTAGGTCTCGCCGGTGTAGTCGGGATGGATGCCGCCCTGCATGCAGACTTCGGTGGCGCCACGCTCCCAGGCCTCGACAGCACGCCGCTTCACTTCGTCGAGCGCCAGATCGTAGGGCGCGCCGCGCAGGTCCTCGTGCGTGCGGCCCTTGGAGAAGGCGCAGAACTTGCAGCGGAAATAACAGATGTTGGTGTAGTTGATGTTGCGGTTGACGACGTAGCGTATGACCTCACCGCTGACCGCCTGACGCAGCGCATTGGCGGCGCCCGTGACATGGCGATAGTCGGCGTCGCGGGCCGCGAACAAGCGCACGATCTCCGGCGGATCGAGACGCTGGCCCGACGTCGCGCGGTCGACGGCACGGGCGATCGCGGGATCGACCTCGCTCACGAGGACGCGCGGCGCGGGTGGTGGCGTGGTCTCGCCGGGCGACCAGTCATCGTCGCGGGCCAAGCCCTCGGCGTCGCTCATGCGCCGCACTTGCGTCGCGACTTCGGGCGCGAGCCAGGTATCGGGATCTCGGGCATAGGCGGGATAGAGCGGCAGGCGGTTGACCAACACCTTGCCCAACTCGGCGCTGCGCCGCGCCAACTCGTCGATAGCCGGCCACGGCGCTTCGGGATTCACATGGTCGGGCGTCACCGGCGAGATGCCGCCCCAGTCGTTCAGTCCCGCCGCGATCAGGCGCGGGTAGACGCCCGGTGACAGGTTGGGCGGCGCCTGGAGGTTCATGTCGGGCCCGAGAATCTTGCGGGCCATGGCGATGGTCCACAGTAGGTCCTGCAGATCGGGCTCGTCGGCATCGGCCCATTTGGTGTCGGGCTTGGCGCGGAAATTCTGGACGATCACTTCCTGGATGTGGCCATGCGCAGCATGCAGGTCGCGAATGGCAGTCAGCGCTTCTATACGCTCGTCGCGCGTCTCGCCGATGCCGATCAGGATGCCGGTGGTGAACGGCACCTTCAGTTCACCCGCGAGTCGGATGGTCTCCAGCCGCACCGCCGGATGCTTGTCGGGCGAGCCGTAATGCACACCGCCTTTTTCGCAGAGCCGCTCGCTGGTCGATTCGAGCATGATGCCCTGGCTCGCCGTCACCGCGCGCAGGCCCGCGATCTCCTCGCGGGTCATGACTCCGGGATTGGCATGCGGCAGCAACCCGGTCTCGCGCAACACCCGGCCGCACATTTCCGTCAGGTAGCCGATCGTGGTCTCGTGACCCAGCGCCGCCAGCGCCTCGCGCGCCGCGCTGTAGCGCAGCTCCGGTTTGTCGCCCAGGGTGAACAGCGCCTCGGTGCAGCCCGCGGCCGCGCCAGCGCGGGCGATGGCGAGGACCTGGTCGGGCGACAGATAGGCCGGCTGCCCGGTGCGCGGCCGCTCGGCGAAGGTGCAGTAGTGGCAGACATCGCGGCAGAGGTGCGTGAGCGGAATGAACACCTTGCGCGAATACGAGATCAAACGGCCGTGGCCGCGATCGCACAGCTCGCCCGCCTCGGCCATCAAAGCGGCCAACGAAACGCCCGTCTTCATCATGAGCAAAACATAGCGTCAAACGCCTCCGGCCGCATCGTGTAGTATGGCCGCCACAATTGGGAGGATGATACGATGCTGATCGGCTTCAATGCGCCGACCGCCGGGCTGCTGGCGGCACCCGAGCACCTGACGCGACTGGTGGTAGCCGGCGAGGCCCTGGGCTTCGATTACGCCACCCTCAGCGACCATGTGGTGATCCCGGTCGATATCCAGGCAAAATATCCCTACAGCGCAACTGGTGAATTCCCCGCGGGCTCCCGCGTCGAGCGCCACGAGCAGCTGATCGAGGTGGCCTTTCTCGCCGCCAAGACGACGCGCCTCAGGCTGGTGACCTCGGTGATGGTGGTGCCGCATCGCCCAGCGGTCCTGACCGCCAAGATGCTGTCGACCATCGACGTACTGTCGGGCGGCCGCCTGACCGTGGGCATCGGCGTCGGCTGGCTAAAAGAGGAATTCGAGGCGATCGGCGCGCCCGATTTCGCCCAGCGCGGCAAGGTCACCGACGAATACATCAAGGCCTTCATCGAGCTCTGGACCAAGGAAAGACCGCGCTTTGCCGGCGAGTATGTCTCCTTCGACAACATCGATTTCTCGCACAAGCCGGTGCAGAAGCCGCATCCGCCGATTTGGATCGGGGGCGAAAGCGGGCCGGCACTGCGCCGCACCGCGCGCATCGGCGATGCCTGGTATCCGATCGGCACCAACCCGGCCAACCCGCTCGACAGCCTGGCGCGCTTCAAGACCCAGGTCGCGCGCCTGCACAAGATGACGGTCGAGGCCGGACGCGATCCCAAGGCCATGGGGCTTGCCTTCCGCTGCACCGCCTTCGGCGAAAAGATCCCGTCAAAGGCGGATGATGGCGAGCGTCGGCTGTTCTCGGGCAAGCCGGCGGAAATCGCCGCCGACATGCGGGCGCTGCGCGACATGGGTGTCGGCAGCCTCGACTTCGGTTTTAGCGGCGCGACAGTTGAGGCGATGCTGGGCGAGATGCAGCAGTTCAAGAAGGAGGTGCTGCCGCTGATTTAACCGTCGCCCCGAGCGTAGCCGAGGGGCCTTCTCTCTAGAGCGGATTCCGGTTGGGTAGACCATAGCCGGCGTTTGCGAAGTAGTTCGAGCATTCGTGAGGACTGAAGCGTTGGAGGAGCTGTCCGACGGCATCCCACAATGAGCTGACGGTGCGTGCAGCGGCTTTGCGCAGCAG
>JACPVT010000079.1 GCA_016191685.1 Rhodospirillales bacterium
GCCCAGCTTTCGCGCGACGATTGGAGAAGCCGTATCGGCGGTCTAAGCTACCGCAACCAGGCTTTCATCGGCGGCAAGTTCACGCCCTCCCTCACCGGCAGGACCTTCGACTGCGTCAATCCGGCGACCGGCCAGGTCCTGACCAAGGTCGCGGCCTGCGACACCGCCGACGTCGATGCCGCCGTGAAGGCCGCGCGCGCGGCCTTCGAGAAGGGGACCTGGGCCAACATGCCGCCGGCCAATCGCAAGCGCATCATGCTGAAGCTGGCCGAGCTCATGATGAAGAATCGCGAGGAGCTGGCCCTGCTCGAGACCCTCGACATGGGCAAGCCGATCGCCTTCTCGACCACGGTCGACATCCCGGGCTCGGCCAACACCGTGCAGTGGTTCGCCGAGGCCATCGACAAGCTCTACGACGAGGTTGCGCCGACGCCGGGCAACGTCGTGGCCATGATCACCCGCGAGGCCGCGGGCGTCGTGGCCTGCGTCGTGCCGTGGAACTTCCCGCTCCTGATGGCCTGCTGGAAGATCTCGCCGGCGCTGGCCGCCGGAAACTCGGTCATCCTGAAGCCCGCCGAGCAGTCGCCGCTCACCGCCATTCGCCTGGCCGAGCTGGCGGCGGAGGCCGGCATCCCCGAAGGCGTTTTCAATGTCCTGCCGGGCTTCGGCGAGACCGCGGGCCAGGCGCTCGGCCGCCACATGGACGTCGACGTCATCGCCTTCACCGGCTCGACCGAGGTCGGCAAATACTTCCTGAAGTACTCGGGCGACTCCAACATGAAGCAGGTCTGGCTCGAGTGTGGCGGCAAGTCGCCCAACATCGTGCTAGCCGACGCGCCCAACCTCGACATCGCCGCACGGCGCACCGCCTTCGGCATCTGGTTCAACCAGGGCGAGGTCTGCACCGCCGGTTCGCGCCTGATCGTCGAGGACAAGATCAAGGATGAATTCCTCGCCAAGGTGATGGCAATCGGCCAGAAGATGATGCCGGGCGATCCGCTCGATCCCAAGACGCAGATGGGCGCCATGGTCGACGAGACCCAGACCAAGCGCGTCATGGGCTACATCGACGCGGGGCAGAAGGAAGGCGCCAAGCTCGCCATGGGCGGCAAGCAGGTCCATGTCGACAACGCCGGCTCCTTCATCGAGCCCACCGTGTTCGACAATGTGAACAACAAGATGAAGATCGCCCAGGAGGAGATCTTCGGGCCGGTGCTGTCGGTGATCCCGGTCAAGGACGCCGAGCAAGCACTGACGGTGGCCAACGACACGATCTATGGCCTCGCCTCGGCGATCTTCACCTCCGACATCAAC
>JACPVT010000080.1 GCA_016191685.1 Rhodospirillales bacterium
GAGCGTCTTCTCCTTCATGACCGGAACCTTCAACGTGCGCACGCGGCTGCGGCGCCCGTCGGTGTGGAAGGCCTCGAGCGTGCCCGCCCCGTCGAAGTTCATGAGTTCGGGCTCGCTGAGCGCGGGGCGTACCCCGTCGCGGCAGGGCTTCCGGCATCGCCATTGCCCCAGCCAATCCAACGGGAACCCACATCGTTATAATACCTCTCTTCGTCGTAATATTCGACGGGTAGAGTGAGGCTCCGGGCCGTCAGGCGCCCAATTCCGGCGAGCACGCCGTAGTACGATACCTGCACGTCGTGCCGTGCCTGGATGAGGTTGACCTGGGAGTTGAGAAGCTCCTGTTCCGCGTTCAGCACGTCGAGGGTGGTGCGCGACCCCACCAGGGCTTCCTGGCGGACGCCATTCAGTGCCACTTCGTTGGCCCGGACCTGGGCCTCGAACGAGGTCACGCGCGAGCGCGACGAATCGAGCTGGCGCCACGCTCGAATGGTGTTTTCAGCCACCGCGCGGCGGGCGCTGTCGAGTTCATTGCGCCGCTGTCCGACAAGTTCCTTTGCCTGCCTGATCTTCGACCATTCGCCACCGCCCTGGTAGATCGGGATCGTGGCCTGAAAGCCGAGGATATAGTTGTAGTACTTGTCACCGGGAACCTGCACGTCGAACTGCTGCTGGATGGTTCCGACAAGGTTGATCTGGGGCAGCAGGGCGCCGACCGCGCTGTTCACGCCGTAGGACGCCGCCGTGATGCGATATTGGGCGCTGACCGGGCGTGCTCCCCCGTCCATCGCCAACGCCACGGCCTCTTCTTCGCTGCCCGGCAGTCCGCCGATGAGCGGGATCTCGCCCAGCTTGCCCGGCCTCACCCCGACCGTGCGCTGGAAAGCGGCCTCGGCGATCCGAACCTGGGTATCGGCCTGGACGAGGTCCGCCTTGGCCAACTCCAGCCGCGCCTCGGCCTGCGAGACGTCGGTGATCGTCAACTCGCCGACGCGGAACCGTTCGCGTGTCGCGTCGAGCTGCTGGACGAGAACCCGGACGTTGTTCCGTCTGGCGTCGGCGATCGCGATGTTCTGGACCAGGTCGGCGTACGACGTTACTGCCGCCAGAAGGGTGGTCTGCTCGGTGTCGGCGAGCGATGCGCGCTGCGCCTGGATGTTGGCCTGTGCCTGCTTCGTATTGGCGACCGTCGTGCCGCCGAGAAAAATCGGCTGGGTCAGCTGAAGCATGGTGTTCTTGCCGTTCAACGTGGCGAACGAGTTTGGCGATATGACCGGGTAGTTGGCGTCGATGTTCTTGTTGTAGTTCAGCGACACCGTAACCCGCGGCCGCCAGTTTGCGACCGCCTGGGCGAGCGTTTCGTCGGTCTGGCGCAGCAACGCCCGGCTCGCCAGGAGATCGGGATTGGAATTGTAAGTCGTCGACAGGACCTCGATCAGGCTCTGCGCCCGCGCACCCGGCGACGCAGCCAATCCGATCGCGAGCGCGAGCCCCGCCGTTATGCAGGCGTGACTCAGACCGGACCGAATACGCATTGGACAACTCTCATGTGTGGGGAAGACCCTACCATTGCCGGAATGGACTTTGGTAGCCCTCTAACTGACCGGAAAGCCCCGCTTTTTCGTGCCAATCAGAAGGTGAAGCGCGGCGGCGGCGCGAACCCCGGCAGGAGCGGCGTCCCGGCCTCGAACAAGGGACGCCCTGACGTTATGCCGCCTTCCTTCACGAAGATCTGCGCCACGCCCATCGCTCCGGGCGCGCCGGACACGGTCACGGCAAGCCGGCCGCCTTCCGCCAATTGGTCGAAGATCGCCTGGGGAACCTGCCGAACTGCACCCTCGATCAGCACGACCTCGTACGGCGCCGAGGTAGGGCCCCCCAACTCCAGCTTGCCGGCAACCCAGTGGATATTATCGAGGGCAAGATCCCTGGTGATCTGCGCCCCGGCGGCAGCCAGAGCCTGATCGTTTTCGAGCGCCGTCACTGCCTTCACGAGGCGTGCCAAAAGCGCGGCGCCGTAGCCACGGCCGGCCCCCACCACCAGGGCCCGATCCTCGGGCTGCGGCTGAAGCGCCTGGATCAGCCGAGCAAGGACCATCGGCTCCATCAGGTAACGGCCACTGCCCAGAGGCACGTCGTCGTCGGCATAGGCCACGGACCGGACGGCCTCGGGCAGAAACCTTTCCCGCGGCAGCTCGCCGATGGCGGCCAAAAGCAGCGGATTGGTCACCTTGTTCGGCCTGAGCTGGCCGTCGATCATGTTACGCCGCGCGAGAGCGAAATCCGTCATCTGGAGACCTCAACATATAGCGGTGGTTATAGGCAGCGCGCGGCGACAGCGTCAAAGGGTGCCACGCGCCGCCCTCCTGCGCTTGGCTTGACCCGTCTGTCGCCGCATGAGTATAGGACCGCCGTTCCTCGCGCGGCCTGGTGGCAGAGTGGCTATGCAGCGGACTGCAAATCCGCGTATGCCGGTTCGATTCCGGCCCAGGCCTCCACAAACCGCGGTGACCGATGCCCTTGCGTGGGCAGGGATGCTCTGTCAAAAGATCGCGCCTCCGCGGGCTGGATACCGCCGCCCGCGCCGATTTCCATTCCGGAGTAGCTCAGCGGTAGAGCAGGCGACTGTTAATCGCCCGGTCGTAGGTTCGAGTCCTACCTCCGGAGCCAATCGGGGCCGTTCTCGCAAGAGTGCGGCCCCTTTTTGCCTGTGGAGTTTGCTTCATGGCCACACCTCCCCCACCCGACGAGAAGGCCGAGCTGGTCGATCATGTCACGGCCTTTCAGGGCTATTTCAAGGTCGGTCGCTACTTCTTTCGGCATAGCCTCCATCAGGGCGGCCAAAGTCCGGTCATCAGTCGCGAGGTCTTCGAGCGCGGTCATGCCGCCGGGGTCCTGCCCTACGATCCACTCCGCGACGAGGTCGTCCTGATCCGTCAGTTCCGTGCCGGCCTCTATGCCGCGGGACGTCATCCCTGGGGCTGGGAGTCGGTCGCGGGGATCATCGAGGACGGCGAAACGCCCGAGCAGGTCGTCCGCCGCGAGGCCGTCGAGGAAGCGGGCCTCAAGGTCGGCGATCTGATCCCGATCCACAACCTAATGCTCAGTCCGGGCGCGATGTCGGAATCGTGCACCCTCTTCCTCGGTCGGGTCGATTCGACGGCCGCCGGGGGAGTGTTCGGTCTCGCGTCGGAAGGAGAGAATATTCTGGTCAAGGTCGTGCCGTTTGCCGAAGCCCGCGCCATGCTGGACCGCGGTGAAATAGAAAATGCTGCTGCCGTCGTCGCCTTGCAGTGGCTGGCGCTGCACCGCGACGAGATAAGGACACGCTGGCGCTAAGCGGTTGCGCGAGCGCGCTTGCCGGGGGGCATGCTCCCTGTCTACCGTCCGCTCCGGGAGCGCAGGGTCCAGCACAGTGAGCACGTCATGAACGTCCGGTCAGGTTTCATCGAAAGTATCGGCAACACGCCGATGATCAAGCTGCGTGCGGCCTCCCAGGCGACGGGCTGCGAGATTTACGGCAAGGCGGAATTCCTCAACCCCGGCGGATCGGTGAAGGATCGCGCCGCACTCGCGATGATCCGCGACGCCGAGAAGCGCGGCGCGCTGCGCAAGGGCGGCGTGGTGGTCGAGGGCACGGCCGGCAACACCGGCATCGGCATCGCCCTGGTCGCCAATGCGCTGGGCTACCGCTCGGTGATCGTGATGCCCGAGACCCAGAGCCAGGAGAAGAAGGACATGCTGCGCCTGTGCGGCGCCGATCTTCGTCTCGTACCCGCGCTGCCCTACGCCAACCCCGGCAACTATGTCCGCTACTCCGGCACGCTGGCCGAGGAACTCGCCGCCAAGGAGCCGAACGGCGCCGTCTGGGCCAACCAGTTCGACAACGTCGCCAACCGCGACGGCCATTACCGCACGACCGGCCCCGAGATCTGGGACCAGACCGACGGCAAGGTCGACGGCTTCACCTGCTCGGTCGGCAGCGGCGGCACCCTGGCAGGCGTCGCGATGGCGCTGAAGGAGCGCAATCCCAACGTCAAGATCGCGCTCAGCGATCCGATGGGTTCGGCTCTCTACAACTGGCATTCCAAAGGCGAACTGAAAGCCGAAGGCAACTCGGTCACCGAGGGCATCGGCCAGGGCCGAGTCACCGCCAATCTGGAGGGGGCGCCGATCGACATGGCCTATCAGATCACCGACGAGGAAGCCCTGCCCGTCCTGTTCGATCTCATCGTGCACGAAGGCCTGGTGCTGGGCGGCTCGACGGCAATCAATGTCGTGGGCGCGATGCGGCTCGCCAAGGATCTCGGGCCGGGCAAGACGATCGTCACGATCCTGGCCGACGGCGGTTCGCGTTATCAATCCAAGCTGTTCAACCCCGTCTTTCTGCGCGAGAAGAAGCTGCCGCTGCCGCCCTGGATGAAGTGAACCCCAGATGACCCGGGTCGTCGTCTGCGGCAGCCTCAACATGGATGTCATCGCGCAAAGCACGCGGCGGCCGGTTGCCGGCGAGACGATCCTTGGGGCAACCGTATCGTTCCTTCCGGGCGGCAAGGGGTTGAACCAAGCCGTCGCTGCTTCCCGGCTGGGCGCGAAGACCGCGATACTGGGTGCCGTCGGCGGCGATGCCTTCGGCGAGACCTTGCGCGAGGTCCTGGCCGACAACGGTGTCGATGCCTCCGGCGTCAGGACGATCGGCAAGTCGACGACCGGCGTGGCGCTGATCCAGGTCGCCGAAGGCGACAACGCAATCACAGGGGCATCGGGTGCCAACATGCTGTTCGCCACCTCGATGGTCGGTCGCGAACCGCGACGTGGCGAGATCTGGCTGGCCCAGTTCGAGACGCCGATCACCACGACCGAGGCCGTGTTTCGCAGAGCTCGCGCCGTCGGCGCACGCACCATCCTCAACCTGGCGCCGGTGGTTCGTTATCCCTCACGACTGATGAAACTCGTCGACATCGCCGTACTGAACGAGATCGAGTTGGCACAAGCGACGGGCAGACGCATCACACCGAAGAGCCCGGACCGCGACATCGTCTCCGCTTGTGGACGGCTCGGCGTGCCGACGGTCGTCGCGACCCTCGGCGGCCGCGGGCTCGTCATCGTCTCGCCCGACGGCGTGACCGTCCTTGCCGCCCTCCCGGCCAAGGTCGTCGACACGACAGGCGCGGGCGATTGCTTTGTCGGTGCGCTGGCTGCCCGACTGGCAGCCGGCCGGGACCTCCTCGACGCCGCCCGCTACGCCAACGCCGCCGCAGCCTGTTCTGTCGAGCGATTGGGCGCCGCACCCTCGATGCCGACGGCGAGGGAAGTTGCAGCGCGTCTGGCGAGGGCCTAAATCCCCTCCATGGTCGAAGAACTCTTCCGTCAGGACGCCTACCTCAAGGAAACCGACGCCACCGTGACCGCGCTCGAGGAGCGCGGCGTACGGCTGGACCGCTCCATCTTCTATCCCACTGGCGGCGGCCAGCCCGGTGACAGCGGCCTGCTGCGCTGGGACGGCGGCGAAGCCAGGGTCGTCGATACGCTCAAGGCCGTCGACGGCGACGTGCTGCTCGTGGTGGCGCCCGACGCGCCGCGGCCCGCGGTCGGCGCCAGGGTCCACAGCCTTCTCGACTGGGACCGCCGCTATCTCCACATGCGCATGCACACCGCGCTGCACGTCATGTCGGCGGTGATCAAGGGCAACGTCACCGGCGGCCAGGTCGGCGCCGACAAGAGCCGCCTCGATTTCAACCTGGAAGGCGAGGTGCCGGCCAAGGAATGGGTGACCGAGGAGATCAACAGGCTGATCGCGCTCGACCGGCCGGTGACGCCGCAGTGGATCACCGACGAGGAGCTGAATTCGCGGCCCGAGCTGGTGAAGACCATGAGCGTGCGCCCGCCGATGGGCGCCGGGCGCGTGCGCCTGCTCGCCATCGAGGGCATCGATCTGCAGGCCTGCGGTGGCACTCATGTCGCGCGCACCGGCGAGATCGGCCGCGTCGACTGCATCAAGATCGAAAACAAGGGCAAGATGAACCGCCGGTTCGTCATTGCCCTCGCCTGAGGAAACGCACGATGGACTACGCAAGACCCGACGCGCTGGTCAGCACCGAATGGCTGGCTGCCCGCCTCGATGCTCCCGACATCCGCATCGTCGACGGCTCGTTCTATCTGCCGGCACAGAAGCGCAACCCCAAGGCGGAGTTTACCCAGCAGCACATCCCGGGCGCGGTATTCTTCGACATCGACGAAATCGCGGACACCACGAATCCCCTGCCCCATATGCTGCCGCCGCCCGAGAAGTTTGCCTCTCGCGTCCGCAAGCTGGGACTGGGCGACGGCAACAAGATCGTCGTCTACGACACCACACCGATGACGGGCGCCGCCCGCGTCTGGTGGATGTTTCGCGCCATGGGCCACAAGGACGTGGCGATCTTGGACGGCGGCCTGCCGAAATGGATGCGTGAGAATCATCCAGTGACCGACGATCCGACGCCGCCGCGCGACCGACACTTCACCGCACGGCTCGACAACACGCTGGTGCGCTCCGTCGACGACGTGCGTGGACTGATCGACAGCAAGCGCGAGCAGATCGTCGACGCGCGCGCCGCTGCCCGCTTCCGCGGCGAGGCGCCCGAACCGCGCGCCGGCCTGCGCGGCGGCCATATGCCGGGAGCCTATAATCTGCCCTACAACGAGCTGCTCGATCCGGCGACCGGCACCATGCTGCCGGCCGACAAGCTCAGCGCGCGCATCGCCGCATCCGGCATCGATCCGGCAAAGAAGGTGACGGCAAGCTGCGGCTCCGGAGTCACCGCTTGCGTCGTCGGACTCGGCCTCTACCTGACGGGCGCGCCCGAAGCCGCGATCTACGACGGCTCCTGGACAGA
>JACPVT010000081.1 GCA_016191685.1 Rhodospirillales bacterium
ACGGTCAAACGCTCGAACGGCCGACTGACATCGCACTCCGCACCGCGCCACGACAGTTGCTTGGCGCCGGTTGCACGCAACAGCTTTTCGCAATCGTCCATCAGATCGAGGTAGGTCGCGCCGGCGCGGTACCATTCGAGCATGGTGAATTCGGGATGATGCAGCGCCGAGCCCTCGGCATTGCGGAATACGCGCGCGAACTGGAACAGCTTCGGGATGCCGCCGGCCAGCAGCTTCTTCATCGCGAACTCGGGCGAGCTGTGCAGCCAGCGTTCGCGTTCCTCGCCGTCGGGCAGCTCCCATTCCGTGACGAAGCCTGCGAGATGGACCTCGGCACCCGGCGCCACCTGCAGGATCGGCGTCTCGACCTCGACGAAGCCCTCGGCTGCGAACCACTGCCGCATCGCCGCCTGCAACCGGGCCCGCGCCGCCAGATGCGGCAGGCGTCGGCTGAGCCTGTCGGGTCGCCATTCGGTCATGCCGGACCATCGCATGCGCCGTGGACGCCGTGTAGGGTGTCGACATGACGCCGAAACAGATCGACAGCTACTGCGGCAAGCTGCCGGCCGCGACACGCACCGTGCAATGGGAGGGCGTGATCGTCTTCAAGGTGGGCGGCAAGATGTTCTGCCTGATCGCCCCGCCCGATCATTCGGTAGGCCGGGTCTGCTTCAAGTGTCCGCCCGAGCACTATGAGGCGCTCTCTCATTCCGAAGGTTTCCGCCCGGCGCCGTACCTGGCGCGTGCCAAATGGGTGGCACTGGACGATCCCAAGGTCCTGACGCCCACCGAACTCAAGGCCTACCTCAAGCGGGCCCACGCCGTGATCGCCGCCGCCCTGCCGAAGAAGAAACAGGTCGAACTGGGTCTTTGAGGGCCCCGTGGGCCTCCAGGCCCGGTTGCGGCCTCCGGCTGCCTTTGATAGAAGGCCGCCCGTCGGCCTCGGCCCGCGCCCCGCGGACGAGGCCGAATTCCATTCATCCGAACCTACGACGAGCCCCCGGTAAGCCCATGAAAGTTCCCGTCAATTCCATTCGTGCCGGCAACGTCATCGAATACAACGGCAAGCTCTGGGTGGCCTCCAAGGTCGAGCACATCAGCCCCGGCAAGGGCGGCGCTTTCGTCGCCATCGAGGCCAAGGCGCTGCGCGAGGGCAACAAGCTGCAGGAACGCTTCCGCTCCGGCGAGACGATCGAGCGCGTCCACATCGACGATCGCGAGTGCACCTTCCTGTTCAAGGACGAGAACGGCTACACCTTCATGGACAAGGAAAACTTCGAGCAGCTTGTGGTCGGCGCCGACGTGCTCGACACCGATCTCGCCCGCTTTCTACAGGACGGCATGGAAGTCGCCGTCTCGCTCTACGAAGGCACGCCGGTCGGCATCGAACTGCCCAAGACGGTGACGCTCGCCGTCACCGAGGCCGATGCCGTGGTCAAGGGCCAGACCGCCTCCTCGTCCTACAAGCCCGCCATCGTCGAAGGCGGCATCCGCGTCATGGTGCCGCCGCACATTGGTGTCGGCACCCGGCTGGTGATCAACACCGAGGATGGCAGCTACATGGAACGCGCCAAGGACTGATCGCAGCCAAGGACAAACAGACTCGTGGCCCTTCCCACCGATCGCCCTCCCCGTGACCGTTCATTCGGCGATCGCCCCGTCGCGCGCGTCGGCCGCGCCCCGATGGCGCCGGGCCGCGAGCGCTCCGGTCCACCCGAACGCCGTTCGCTGGCGCCGCGCTCGGCCACCATCACCGTGATGATCCGCGCCGCCTTCGCCGCGGCAAAGAATCTCAAGCGCGACTTTGGCGAGGTTGAGAATCTGCAGATCTCGGAAAAGGGCCCTGGTGATTTCGTCAGCCATGCCGACATCAAGGCTGAGCGCGTGCTGCGCGCCGAGCTTCTCAAGACGCGGCCGGAATACGGCTTCCTCGGCGAGGAGAGCACGGAGCTCAAGGGTGACGGCCGCAATCGCTGGATCGTCGATCCGCTCGACGGCACGACCAACTTCCTGCACGGCGTGCCGCACTTCGCGATTTCGATCGGCCTCGAGCGCGACGGCGAGATCATCGCCGGCGTCGTCTACCAGCCGATCTCCGACGAACTGTTCTGGGCCGAAAAGGGCAATGGCGCTTTCATCGACACGCCGGCCGCCCGTTCACGTCGCCTCCGCGTCTCGGGCCGCAAGGATCCGGCGCGCGCGCTGGTCGGCACCGGCCTGCTTCATATCGGCAAGAGTGGTCATGCCGAATACGTTCCCAAGCTCGCCGCCGTAATGGAACGCACCGCGGGTGTGCGCCGCTGGGGTGCCGCGGCCCTCGATCTCGCCTTCGTGGCCGCCGGCCGCTTTGACGCCCATTTCGAGTTTGGCCTCGCGCCGTGGGACGTCGCCGCCGGCCTGCTGCTGGTCCGCGAGGCCGGTGGGTTCGTGGGCGACATTTCGGGTCAGCCCTATGTCCTGGGCGGCCCCTCGATCCTGGCCAGCAATGCCGGCCTGCGCGATTCGATGGTCGAGATCCTCACCGGCAGCCGTCCCGCCGAATCGCTCTAGAACGTCACGCCGGCCTGCTTCCGGGATTTCGCGCACCGCCGACAGGTTGAGCGGGAAGCCTCCATTGGCTATTCTCCGGCCGCCAACGGCCGTCCCCGCTGCAAACAGTCTCGACTCGCTAAATCCTTGGAAAGGCAATCGGTTATGCCAACGTCTTCGGTCGCCGTGCGCAGCCTCGCCCTTGCCATTCTGGGCTTGGGCGCCGCGTCGGCCGCCTTCGCCCAGGGATCGAACGTCACAGCCTTCAATCCGTACTCCGGCGTCGGCCTGCCCGGCGGACCGGTGCCCCAGTATGGCCCGCAGGCGGCCTACCCGATCGTCGACACGGTCGGCCCGACGGCCGGCGGCCCCGCCTTCAATCCCTGGCAGCCTGGACGAGGTGTGACCGCGACCTATCCCGTCACCCCCGGCGCCGTCTCGGTCGGCGCCGTATCGGCCGGTGTTCCTCCCCCCGCCTATGGCTACAACCCGGGCGCCTACCTGCCGGCGCCGCCGCCCGGTCCGATCGAGAGCCGGGTCGTGGCCATTCCCGAATTGGGCACCGCGCCGGCGTCGCGCAGGAGCTATCCGGCCTACACGCCGCCCTCGCCGCCGCCCGTCACGACACCGGCGGCAGCTCCTCCGCCCGTGGCAGTGCGGCCAGAGCCCGTTCCCGTGCCGGCGCCCAAGCCCACGCCCACGCCGCCACCGGCTGCTCCAGTCCCCATGGCGGCAGCACCGGCGCCGCCAGCCGTGGCTCCGCCTCCACCGCCGCAACCGGTAATCCCATCGCGCACCAACGGCGCAGTGGCGGCAACGGTTGCCTTCACCGGCCAGTCAGCCGACCTCAGCGACGCCGCGAAAACCGATCTCGATCGCCTGGCCAAGAACCTCGGCGATCGCAGCCTGCGCCAGATCGAGGTTCGCGCCTACTCCAGCGGCGCCGATCCCGACAGCCGCAAGGTCTCCCTTGCCCGCGCG
>JACPVT010000082.1 GCA_016191685.1 Rhodospirillales bacterium
AGCGGCATGGCGGGTGCCATCATCGTCGAAGCCGATTTCGCCGGCGTGCCCGAGATCACCAACGCGAAAGAGCGCGTCATGCTCATGTCGCAGGTCGTCTACGACGCCTTCGGGATGATCGAGAATTTCTCCACGCTGTTTCCGGAGACCGCAACGCGCTTCCTGGCGATCAACGGCCAGCGTCGGCCGACGATCGCGATGCGCCCCGGCGAGGTCCAGCGCTGGCGGCTGGTCGGCTCGCAGTACCAGGACGACTTCAACATCGAACTGGAAAAGCACAATCTGAACGTCATCGCCTACGACGGCATCCCGCTCAGGAGCATGCAGGAACTCAAAACCCTGCTGTTCGCGCCGGGGCAACGGGCCGACATCCTGGTGCAGGCCGGCGCGCCCGGCACCTACGAGCTCCGGGCGCTGCCCTACGACCAGGGCCACGCGTCGCCGGTCGGACCCCTGGCCCGTGTCGTGGTGGCGGGCGATCCGATGCCGATGAAGCTTCCGGCCGCTCTGCCCAAGCCGCCGTTCGAGGACATCAAGGACAACGAGATCACCGGCAAGCGCACGGTCAACTTCTCCGCGACATCGCCGGAGGCCGACGCCGCCGGCCATTGGCAGGAGTTCACCTTCCTGGTCGACGGCAAGACGTTCGACCCGAACCGCATCGACCAGCGCGTCAAGCTGGGCGCCATCGAGGAGTGGACGATCACGAATACCCACTTCCACGACGACCATGTCTTCCACATCCACACCAACCCGTTCCAGGTCACGCAGGTGAACGGCCAGGCGCAGAAAGACCTGCTGTGGCGCGACTCGGTCATCGTGCCGCGCAACGGCGGCAGTGTCGTGTTCCGCTCTCGCTTCCTCGACTACACCGGTGTCTTCATGCTGCACTGTCACATGATGAACCACGAGGAGATGGGCATGATGCAGACCGTCGAGGTCTACAAGGGCTGACCTCGGGGCAAACATGAACCTGAACACCATCGTCGAAGTAAAGCGCCCCGGCTCATCGGAGCAGATCGGCCAGTGGCGCGATGGCTATGCCTGGCTGGCCGGCGGGACGTGGCTCTTCTCGGAGCCGCAGATCGCCACCAGCACCCTGATCGATCTCGACGGTCTCGGCTGGACACCGCTCACCAGCACGGCCGACGGTCTCGAGATCGCCGCGACCTGCCGCGTTGCCGATCTCCATGCCTTCGCGGGTCCGCCCGCGTGGCGCGCCGTGCCGCTGTTCCGCGACTGCATCAACGCGTTCCTGATGTCGTTCAAGATCTGGAACGCAGCGACCGTCGGCGGCAACATCTGCATGTCGCTGCCGGCCGGCGCCATGATCTCGCTCACTGCCGCTCTCGAGGGCGTCTGCACCCTGTGGCCGCGTGACGGCCAGCCGCGCGAGGCGCCGGTCGTCGATTTCGTCACCGGCAACCACCAGAATGTCCTGCGGAAGGGCGAGCTGCTGCGCTCGATCCGTTTGCCGGCCTCGGCTCTCACCAAGCGCTATGCCATGCGCCAGATGTCGCTCACCCATCTCGGGCGTTCGGCGGCGCTGATCGTCGGCACCGCCGAAGACAAGGGTTCCAACTTCCTGCTCACGATCACGGCCTCGACGCCGCGGCCCGTGCAGCTGCGCTTTGCCAAAATGCCGGCGGCCGACGAGTTGCGCCACGCCATCAACGAACAACTTCCGGCGGACGGCTACTTCCAGGACGTCCACGGCTCGGCGCCCTACAAGCGCCACCTCACCTACCATTTCGCCGAACAGATACGCGCGGAACTCGCATGAGCACGTTCGAGGTCAACGGCCATCGCTATTCGGCCGAGCCGCGGCCCGGCCAGTGCCTGCGCACCTTCCTGCGCGATCTGGAAGTCTTCGGCGTCAAGAAGGGCTGCGACGCGGGCGACTGCGGCGCCTGCACGGTGTGGATCGACGGCAAGCCGTTCCACTCCTGCCTGGTGCCCGCCTTCCGCGGCGAGGGCCGCAAGATCACGACCATCGAGGGCCTCGCCAAGGACGGCGAGATGCATCCCATCCAGAAGGCGTTCCATGACGCCCAGGCCTTCCAGTGCGGCTACTGCGCCGCCGGCATGATCATGACCACGGCCTCGGCGGCGTTCGACGAGGCGCACAAGGCCGACCTGCCGCATGCCTTGAAGGGCAATCTCTGCCGCTGCACCGGCTATCGTTCGATCGAGGATGCGCTGAACGGCAAGAGCAACATCGAGGAGGACGTCGCCGGCAAGGCCTGTGGCGCCAGCCTGCCCAATCCCTTCACCGACGCGATCCTGACGGGCAAGGCGCGTTACACGATGGACATCGCGATGGAGGGTATGCTGCACCTCAAGGTGCTGCGCTCGCCGCATGCCCATGCCCGCATCATGCGCATCGACCGGACCAAGGCCAGCGCCATCCCGGGCGTGGTCGCGGTCTATACCTGGGAAGACCTGCCGCGTCGGCTCTTCAGCTCGGCCCTGCATGAGGACCACCTCGTCGACCCCGACGACACCTACATGCTGGACAATGTCGCGCGCTTCGCCGGCCAGCGCATCGCCGCCGTGGTGGCGGAAAGCGAGGGCGCCGCCGAGGCGGGCTGCCGCGCGCTGGAAGTCGACTATGAAATCCTGCCGGCGGTGTTCGATCCGGTCGCGGCCATGGCGCCCGGTGCGCCGCTGCTGCACAACAAGGAGGATGTCGTCACCCAGAACGACAACATCTTCTGCACGCTGGAAGGCGAGATCGGCGACGTGGCGAAAGGCTTCAAGGAAGCCGATGCCGTGCACGAGATGACCTACTCCACTTCGCGCGTGCAGCACGTCCACCTCGAAACCCACGGCTCGATCGCCTGGAAGGGCGATGACAACCGCTGGCATGTGCGGACCAGTTCGCAGGCACCATTCGCCGCCAGGGCGAAGCTCGCCTATCAGATGGGCGTGCCCGCCCGCGACCTGCATGTCTTCACCGAGCGGGTCGGCGGCGGCTTCGGCGGCAAGCAGGAGATGGTCTCGGAGGATCTCGTCCTGTTCGCCACGATGAAGCTCGGCCGTCCGGTCAAATGGGAATGGACCCGCGAAGAGGAGTTCCTCGGTGCCACGACGCGGCACCAGATGACAACCAAGGTCAAGATCGGCGCCAGGAAGGACGGCACGCTGACCGCACTCGACGTGCAGGTCGTGTCCAACACCGGCGCCTACGGCGGCCATGGCAGCGAAACGCTGGGAGCGGCGATGGGGGCCCCGCTGGCTGCCTACCGCTGCGACAACAAGAAGGGCGTGGGCCACGCGGTCTACACCAACATGGTGCCGGCCGGCGGCTTCCGCGGCTACGGCGCCTCGCAGACCACCTTCGCGATCGAGTGTGCGATCGACGAGCTGGCGCGCCTGCTCGGCATCGATCCCTTCGCGATGCGGCGCAAGAACGTCGTGAAGCCGGGTGACAACATCGAATCGATCTGGAAGGACCCCAGCGATTCGAGCTTCGGCAGCTACGGCATCGCCGAGTGCCTCGACATCGTCGAACGCGAGCTGGCCAAGGGCAATGGCGTCGGCAAACCCGACGGCGAGGAATGGGCCGAGGGAACGGGCGTGGCGCTGGCGATGCTCGACTGCGGCCCGCCGACCGAGCATCGCTCGGGGGCCGAGATGAAGCTGCTGGCCGACGGCACCTATCATCTCGCCTGCGGTTCCACCGAGATGGGCAACGGCATCACCACGGCGCACAAGCAGATCGCCGCCTCCATCCTGGGCGTGCGCGCCGGCGACGTCGCCATCATCAATGCCGACACCGACCGCACGCCCTACGACACCGGAACCTTCGCCAGCACCGGCACCGTGGTGGGCGGCAAGGCCGTCCATCTCGCCGCCGAGGCAATGCGCGAGGACATCCTCGACTTCGCCTGCCGCCACACCGGCGCCCCGCGCGATACGTGCCGGCTCGACAACGATGCCGTCGTCTGCGGCAACAAACGGATCGCCCTCGGCGACCTCTTTGCCGCCGGCGCCAAGGTCGGTCATCGCTTTTCGGTCAGTCGCAAAGCCTACCTGTCGCCGCGCACGATCGCCTTCAACGTCCACGGCGTTCGGCTGGCGGTGCATCGCATCACCGGCGAGATCCGTGTCCTGCACAGCGTGCATGCCGCCGACATCGGCGTGCCCATCAATCCGATGCAGTGCCGCGGCCAGCTCGATGGCGCCGTCGCCATGGGCTACGGCTGGGCGCTGACCGAGAACATGGTCCATGACGAGGGACACATGGTGAATCCGCAGCTGCGCAACTATCGCATCCCGGCGTTTGCCGACACGCCGCGCACCGACATCTTCTTCGCCGACACGCACGACACGATCGGGCCGCTGGGCGCCAAGTCCCAGGGCGAGTGCGGCATCAATCCGGTGGCGCCGGCGGTCTCCAACGCGCTGGCCAATGCGACAGGCGTGCGCTTTGCCCACCTGCCCTTCACCCCGGACCGGCTGTACGGCAAGCTCGCCTCCAAGCCATGAGCGTCAGCATCGTGACGCAGACCTGCGTGCGGCCGGAAAGGGCTGAAGACTTCGCCCGCTGGCAGGGCGAGACCAGCAGCTTCATCGCCAACTTCCCCGGCTTCATCGAGCAGCGGCTGATGCCGCCCAAGCCGCCGCTGCAGGTCGACTGGGTGATCCTGCAGCGCTTCACCAGCCTCGAGGCCGCCCGGACCTGGCTCGCCTCCTCGGAGCGCCAGACGCGCATCGAGGGCGCCGCCCCGATGCTGGTCGGGCGCGACGACGTGCATATCGTCCAGGACGAGGCGGACGGCATAAAGCCCGCGCCGGCGTCGGTGGTGATCAGCACCCGCGTGCGGCCCGGCAAGGAGGTCGAGTACCGCGCCTGGGAACGCCGGATCGCGGCGGCGCAGTCCAAGGCGCCCGGCCTGCAGGGCTACCGCTTCGAGCCGCCGGTGCCCGGCGTGCAGGAGGATTTCGTCGCCATCCTGCGCTTCGACACCGAGGCCAACCTGCAGGCATGGCTCGACTCGCCGGCGCGCCGGAAACTCATCGAGGAGGCAACGCCCCTCACCGAGGAATTCCACACGAGGATGGCACGCACGGGCTTCGACCAATGGTTCCAGGACAGCGCCCAACCGGGCGCCGCACCGCTGCCGGTGTGGAAGATGGATTCGGCAAAGTGCTCGGCCTGTCGTTTGCCGTCTCGCTGTTCCTCGGAAATGTCGTAAGCGTCGGACTGACCGGCTTTCTCGTGCCGTGGGTGGCCGGGCATTTCGGATGGTGGCTGCGGCCCGCCCCCGGCAAGGAATTCCGCACCGGTCTCCTGGGAGCGGCGGTCATCGTGGCGATGTATGCCACCATGGTCTTCGTGTTCTGGCGCTTCTTCTGACGCCCCTCGGAACTTGCTAGACTGGCCGGGTGGAGGAAATCATGGCCAAGCGTCTCAGCGCCGAAGCGGTCGCCCGGTACCGCCGCGACGGCTACCATTTTCCCGTCCGCGTGCTCTCGGCAGGAGAGGCGCGGTCATATCGCGACCGGCTGGAAGATGCCGAGCGGGCGGCCGGCGGGCCGTTGGCCGGCGACCGCCGCCACAAGGTCCACCTTCTCTACACCTGGGCCAACGAGCTGGCGCGCCATCCGGCCATCCTCGACGCCGTCGAGGACGTGATCGGACCCGACATCCTGTGCTGGAGCACCACCTTCTTCACCAAGGAGGCGCACTCGCCCTCGTTCGTGTCGTGGCACCAGGACGCGACCTACTGGGGTCTCAGCACCGATGATGTGATCACCGCCTGGGTCGCTTTCGCCGACGCGCCGGTCGCCAGCGGCGCCATGAAGTTCTGGCCGGGCAGCCACCTCAAGAAGCAGATCGAACACCGCGATACCTTCGACCAGAACAACCTCCTGACCCGCGGCCAGGAGATCGCCGTCGACGTGCCGGATGGCGCCGGTGTCGACGTGACGCTCAAGGCCGGGGAAATGTCGCTGCATCACGTGCTGCTGGTGCACGGCTCGGGGCCGAACACGACCGACGATCGCCGCATCGGCTTCGCCATCCGCTACATCCCGCCCCACGTGCGCCAGCTCAAGGTGCGCGACTCCGCCATGCTGGTGCGGGGGCGCGACAGCCACGGCAATTTCGACATGGAACCCGAGCCGAAGGCTGATCTCGATGCAGCCGCGATTGCCGCCCATCGCGACGCCACCGAACGTTCGGTGAAGGCACTCTATTCGGGCACCGACCGGAAGCAGTTCCGCGCCTAGGCCGTTACCAGCTCAGGCGAATGCCGGCGCTCAAGGCGTGGTTGTCGGCGCCCGTCCCGACTTCGCCGTCGTAGCGAAGATAGAGCGATGTGTTCTGGGCGACGGCGGTGCTGGCGGCAAACCCCAGGACCGCACTGTCACGCGGCGGCGCGGCGCCGAACACCGTGAAATTCGTGCCTGGCGCACCGGCGAAACCGGCCGTTACCGGCCGTGACGTGTCGGCATATTCGTGCACCCAGCCAAGCCGGAGCTGCATCGCGAGCTTGTCGCGCCAGCCGGCGTCGACGGTCGCCGAGATCTCGGCGCCGAGCGTGCCGCGCACCGACGTCGTCATCTGCGGCGCGACATTGAGGTTGAGCGAGTCCGCACCGATTTCGGAAAAGCCTGCCTGGGTGGCGGCCGAGGTCTGAAGGCGCGCAAACGGCGCCAGGGTTGCCGCCGCCGGCGCATGGACGGCGATCTTGTAGCCCGCTTCGGCCTGGGCCAGGAACTGGTTGGCGCCGGTGCGGCCCCTGGCCGTGCGAGACTGCAGGCCCGGGATGACGATCTGGCGCGTCATCTGATTGTCGTTGTAGCCATAGCCCGCCATGGCATCGATATAGTAGGCGGCCTCGGCGAAGGAAGCGTAGACGCTGGCCTGATAGCTGTCGGTCGTGCCGCGGCCCAGGAAGCCGCCCAGCCACTGGTTGCCGCTGGCATAGCCGAGGCCGAACCCGACCAGGAACCGCGGGTCGACGCGATAGTCGATGCCGGTCGCCATGCCGCCGGCGTTGTAGGTGAGCGTCGAGGCATTGCCGTTGCCGGATACGCTGCCGGTGCCGCCCAGCGCGTTGCCCCACAGGCTCCACGGGCTCGGCTGCTCGCCACCATCCTGGGCATCGCAGGCAATGTCGCAGGCCTGGGCCAGCGCCACGCGCGTGCCGCTACCGGAGCCGCCGCGCGCGAGGCTCATCTGTTGGCCGATGGCGTTCATGAACAACAGGCCGCTGCCGATGTTGGCGGTGCCGAAGCCCGCGTAGTTCTGGCCGCTGATGGCGTCCATCGCGGCCTGGCCCTGGGCCAGGGTGAGCGTCGACATGGTGCCGATGACGGTGGCGAAGTCGCCGCTCGATCCGGCGACGCTCTGGTCGAGCACGCCACCGACCGCCGCCTGGTTGAAGGTCAGCGCGCCGCGCGCGAAGCCGCCCGGCCTGAGGGTCAGGTAGATGTTGTTGGTGTCGTAGCCGAGCGAAGCCTGCAGGAAGGGAAAGTTGCTGGTGACGTTCGAATAGGTGCCCGTCACGCCGCCGGTGGCGTTGAGGATAGTGTAGGTGGTGCTCGGCGAATAGACACCGGCCGCGGCCACGACGCTCACCGTCCCGCCGTTGATGGTCGCGGTGCCGGGTGCGCCGGTCACGTTGAGACGGTCGGCCTGACCGCCGGCGTTGACCTCGACCTCGTACGAGCTGCCGGCCGCTTGAGTGTAGGAGCCGTTCACGGTGAGGGTGCCGATCGAGTTGCCGGGCGCCAGCATGCCGTTGTTGGTCACGCCGCCGTTGATCGAGCCGCTGCCGCCGAGATTGCCGGCGCTGGCCACGGTCACGTTGCTGGCGATGCTGCCGTTGACCGCCAGCCGGCCGTTCGAGACCGTGGTCGGTCCGGCGTAGGTGTTGATGCCCGTCAACGTCAGGGTCCCTGTGCCGCTCTGCGTCACCGAACCGGTACCGGAGATTACGCCGCTGTAGGTCGTGGCGTTGGGGAGGTCGAAGTCGAGCACGGCATTGTTGACGATATTGCCGGTGACCGTGCCGCTCGTGCTGCCGTTGCCGATCTGCAGTTGGCCGGCCGAGATCGTCGTCGTGCCGGTGTAGCCGTTGAGGCCGGCGGCCAGGATGGTCTTGCCCGTGCCGGCCTGGGTCAGCGAGCCGCTGCCCGAGATCGCACCGTTGACGGTCAGCGTGTCCGAGCGATTGAACACCAGGCTGCCATTGTTGACGACCGCGCCCGTGCCCAGCGAGCCCGCCGTGCCGCCGACACCGACGTTCAGTGTGCCGGCCGAGATCGTCGTCGTGCCGCTGTAGCTGTTGTTGCCGGTCAACGTCAGCGCGTTCGCCTGGAGCTTGGTCAGCGCGCCGCTGCCGGAAATGTCGTTGGCCACCGTGAGCGCGTTCGAGCGGTCGATCTGCAGCGTGCCGTTGTTCACCACCGCGCCCGAGCCCAGCGTGCCGGTCGTCGTATTGTTGCCGATGCTGAGCGTCCCTGCCGAGATCGTCGTCGTGCCGCTGTAAGTATTGGCCGCCGTCAACACGGTCGTGCCGGCGCCGCCGACCGTAAGCGTCTGCCCCAGGCCGCTGATCACGCCACTCACTGTCAGCGTGCCGGCATCGGAACTGATGCCGGCCCCGCCGCCGGTCAGGGTGATGGCGCCGGCATAGCTGTTGGTTCCGGAGATGCTGCGCAGCGCGCCGCCGTTCGAGACACCCAAGCCGCTGAGCGACAGCGCCTCGGTGCCGACGGCGATGCCGCCCTGCATTTCCAGCGCCGCCCCGCTGGCCACCGTCACGCCACCCGCCGTCGTGCCCAGCGCCGTGTTGTTCTGGATGTTGAGCGCGCCCGCGGAGATGGTGGTCGCACCGGTATAGGTGTTGGCCCCCGTCAGCGTCGCCGTTCCCACGCCGTCCTTGGTGAGGGTGCCGGTCGTCGTGCCGATGATGCCGCCGATCGTCGCATTGCCGGCCCCGCCCAGCGTCACGTTCTGGGCGGCGCCGCCGATCGCACCGTTCAGGGTCAGCGTGCCCGCGTCGGAGTTGATGCGCGTAGCACCGCCGCTGAGCGTGATGGCGCCGCCGTAGGTGTTGTCGCCCGAGACGTTGCGCAGCGCGCCCCCGGAAGCGATGCCGGTGCCGGTGAGTGACAGCGCTTCGGCGCCGACCGTGACGTTGTTCTGGATCTCGAGGGCAGCGCCGCTCGAGACGGTGGTGCCGGCTGCCGTGGTGCCGAGCGCCGTGTTGTTCTGGATGTTGAGGGCGCCGGTCGTGATCGTGGTCGCACCGGTGTAGGTGTTGGCACCGGTCAGGCTGGTCGTGCCGTTACCGAACTGGCTCACCGTCCCGCTACCCGAAATCACGCCCGACACCGACAGCGCATCGGAGCGATTGAAGCGCAAGGTGCCGCCGGTGGTGACGACGCCGCCCGTCCCCAGCGTTCCCGTCGTGCCGCCGGCGCCGATCTGCAGGATGCCTTCGGTGATCGTCGTCGTGCCGCTGTAGCTGTTGGTTCCGGTCAGCGTCAGCGTGCTGGCTGTCCCCGCCGCACTCTTGGTCAGCGCACCCGTGCCGGAGATGCTGTTGGCGAGGGTGAACGCCGCATCCGACCGGTCGATGAGCAGCGTGGCATTGTTGACCACGGCGCCAGCGCCCAACGTGCCGACGGCGCCGGCGCCACCGACATTGAGGGTGCCTACCGAAATCGTCGTCGTGCCGCTGTAGGTATTGGCGCCGGTCAGCGTCACCACGCCCGCCCCGAGCTTGGTCAGCGCGCCGGTCCCCGACACGGCATTCGCCACCGTGATGCTGTCCGACCGGTTGAGCTGCAGCGTGGCATCGTTGATCACGGCGCCAGTCCCGAGCGTGCCGGCGGCACCGCCCGCCCCGACGCTTAGCGTGCCCGCCGAAATCGTCGTCGTCCCCGAATAGCTGTTGGCACCGGTCAGGCTGGTCGTGCCGGCACCGATCTGGGTCACCGTGCCCGTGCCCGAGATCACGTTTGACACAGTAAGCGCATCGGAGCGGTTGAAGGCCAGCGTGCCGCCGGTGGTGACGACGCCACCGGTGCCCTAAACAGTTGAAACGGA
>JACPVT010000083.1 GCA_016191685.1 Rhodospirillales bacterium
GTAGGCCACAGGCCGTGCTTGGCCTTGCGCGCCTCGGCCTCGGCGCCAGCATAGCGCTGGCTGGCTCGCGGCTCCCAAGGCAGGCTTTCCTCGAGGTGGAAGCCCCAGGCCATACCGCTCGCGATCATGTAGCCGCCGAGATCGATCGGCGCCGGCGTCGCCACGACGGTGCATTGCGCCACCAGCCGGCAGTCGCGATCCCATCGCACTGGCCGGCATTTCACCCGGTGCTCGGCCTTGTCGAGTATGTCCTCGAGAGTTGCACGAGCACGCATGCCCGGCACCGTCTCCTGGCCGCTCTGCCTGTCGCGCAGCTCGCTCGCTTGCAGGCCCCACAATCTCAGTTGTGGTTTCAGCCCAACGCCGCCCATCGTCATGCCGTCGATCGCGAAGGCCTCGCCGGCCCATTCCTTGGGAAGTGCTCCCATGGTCGCGGCACAGTCCGGTGGCTTGTCGGCGCCCTTGTCGGAATCGGATGGCCGACGTTGCTGGGCGTCAGCGCTTCCGGCCGCAGCAAGAAGGAACAGGGCGAAGAGCGAGATCTTCATTGCCACAGGGTGTCGCCAGAGGACCGCCGGTGCAAGGCCCGCCCCTTCCACTTGGCCCGCTGGGTCAGGGTGTCGGCGGCAGTAGGCGGTCGATCGCGGCACGCCAGACGCCTTGGGCTGCCTCCATCGTGAGGCCGTAGACATCGCGCATCTGCTCCCAGCTCTCGATGCTGGTCAAGGCGCCCAGCGCGAACGACAGCTGCTCGCGCGCCGCTTCGGGCAAGGCCGAGAGCTCCGGCTTATACATCAGCTTCAGTCGTTCTAGATTGGCCAGGCGGACTTGGATGATCCGGGTCTTGAGTTCTGCAACCTCGTCTTTTGTATCGAGCATGGTGTGCCATAGCGGCAGCCACTTCTCGCAGGCCAGCGCGCGGGTCTCCACGTGTGACCTGATGCGTGTCGAACGGTCGCCGTCTATGCCACGTGCCGTCGCTTCCGACTGGCCAACCGCGATCGCATGGTCCGCCGCGGCGAGGCTGAGCGCGCCCAGGTCCGAAAAGCGCTCGAAGATCGACCGCACCGAGTAACCGGCCCGCTCGGCGGTCTGCGATGCGGTCGGTGTCCGCCCGTGCAGTGTCAGCAATTCCAGAAATGCCTCGATGATCAGTTGCCGGGTCCGCTCGCTTCTGAGACGACGGCCGTCAAACCGGCGGTTTCGCGGCGGGCGGTTAGTCAGGGCAGAATCATGAACCATCTCAGAAAGTGCTCCGGACCGGGACCTTGAGATCGGTAGCGCTTCTGCTGTCGTCTCCGCAACGGTTCACACCAAACCTTGGAAGAGCGTCCCGCAGTCCGCCTACTGTGACGGCTTTTGCTATGGCGTACCAGTTTTGCGGCGGCTTCAGCGGCCGGTCGTCCTCGACGGCGGCTCCTGCTGCAGCTGTATCAGCAGGTCGCGGTCGACGAACCCCGTCGGAGGTTGCCCGCGCGACTCTTCGTAGCGCCTGACGGCGGCGGCGGTCTGCGGTCCCGCTACGCCGTCCAGGGGGCCAGGGCTCAATCCCAACGCCTTCAGCCGCGTCTGTAGCTCGAGGATCTCGTTGCGACCGAGTATGTCCTTGCCGGGTGCCGGCGTGACGGTCTTCGGTTCTGCCGCCTTGGGCTCTACAACCTTCGGTTCGACGGGTGCCGCGGGCGCGATCTTTGGTGGCGGTGCAGCGGCAGCCGGCGCCGGGTCGACGAGGGCCTGGGTCGGCGGCGGAGGCAGGCGTGGCGGCGTGGGGACAGCCGTACGAGGCGGCAATGGCGGCGGCGTGACTGTTCCTGCGCCCGTACCCGAGAGAATGTAGAAACTGCAGGCAACCGCTGCTGCAGCACTTATGCCCGCCAC
>JACPVT010000084.1 GCA_016191685.1 Rhodospirillales bacterium
CCCGGTCGGTGCGCAGCCGCACCGCATGCAGGCGCGGATCGGAGACGCTCTTGGCCATGACCGCGACGTCGGCCTCATGGCGCAGCAGGCGTTCGAGCACGACGGCGGAGTTGTCGATCGACAGCGCAAAGGTGAGGCCGCCGGCGCGCTTCCTGAGCGCCGCCATGATCGGCACGACGTGGTGCGCCGAGTCGGCGGCGATCCGCAGGTGGCCGCGGGTCAGCGCCTGTTCGCCCGCCAGCAGGGCGCGGGCTTCGTCGTTCAGGGCAAACAGCCGCGTGGTGACGCCATGGAGCTGCCGGCCGGTTTCGGTCGGGGTCACGCTGCGGCCCCGCCGGTCGAACAGGTGCACGCCATAGGCCTTCTCCAGCGCCGTCACCTGGCCGGAGAGGTTGGGTTGGCTGAGGCCCGAGGCGCGGGCGGCGGCGGAGAAGGAGCCGGCCTCGGCCACGAGATGGAAGGCGCGGAGCTGCGTCGGCGTCATATATGTGAAACCTATAGGTAGCATATGGAATATATACTGGACGGATAGAAGACGCGAGCCGAACATCGCCGCCATGACCACAAGGAAACATGCCGCCTCCGAAACCGGCGATCCGCTGCTGCTGACGCCCGGCCCGCTCACCACCTCGGCCAGCGTCAAGCAGGCCATGGTCCACGACTGGGGCTCGCGCGATCAGGGCTTCATCGCCATCAACAAGATGGTGCTGGAGAAGATCGTCGAACTGGCCGGAGGCGTGAATGAAAGAGGAGAGGGCACCCACGTCACCGTGCCGGTGCAGGGCTCGGGCACCTTCGCCGTCGAGGCGATGATCACCTCCTTCGTCCCCAGGACCGGCAAGCTCCTGGTCCTGATCAACGGCGCCTACGGCCAGCGCGCGAAGAAGATCGCCGAGATCGCCGGCCGCGCCGTGGTGAGCCATGAGACGCCCGAGGACACGCCGCCCGACCTCGCCAGGATCGAAAAGATGCTGGCGGATGACAAGGCCATCACCCATGTGTTCGCCGTCCACTGCGAGACCACCTCGGGCATCCTGAACCCGATCAGTGAAATCGCGGCGATCGTGAAGAAGCAGGGTCGCCGCCTGCTGGTCGATTCGATGTCGGCTTTCGGCGCGATCGAGATCGATGCCCGCGCGATCCATTACGACGCGCTGGCGGCCTCCTCGAACAAGTGCCTGGAAGGCGTGCCGGGCCTGGGCTTCGTCGTCTGCCGCAATACGGCGCTCGCCGAATGCAAGGGCAACGCCACTACGCTGGTGCTCGACCTGTTCGATCAGGCCGAGGGTTTTGCCAAGACCGGCCAGTACCGCTTCACGCCGCCGATCCATGTCATCGTGGCGCTGGGCAAGGCGATCGAGGAGCACGCGGCCGAGGGTGGCGTCGTGGGACGCGGCAAGCGCTACCGCGACAATGCCAAGGTGCTGATCGACGGCATGCGCGCCATGGGCTTCCGCACCCTGCTGCCGAACGAACTGCAGGCGCCGATCATTGTCACCTTCCACATGCCGACCGATCCCAAGTTCGTCTTCCAGCGCTTCTACGACGGGCTGAAGGATCGCGGTTACGTGATCTATCCCGGCAAACTCACCGTCGCCGATTCCTTCCGCATGGGCTGCATCGGTC
>JACPVT010000017.1 GCA_016191685.1 Rhodospirillales bacterium
GCGCTCGTCGAGCACCGCGGTGCTGCCGGTCCACAGCGGGAAGGTCATGCAGTTGCCCATCCCGAAGGCGAAGAAGAGCTTGGCCGCCGAGTAGCTGACGTCGTTTTCCGTCATGCCCAGCACGCGCACGCCGTAGAGCTCGCTGGTCACCACCATGTCGCGCTGGGCATGGACCGCGCCCTTGGGCCGACCGGTCGAGCCCGAGGAATAGAGCCAGAAGCAATCGTCGCCGGGCGACGCCAGCCTGGGCTCGAGCGCGTCCGAGGCCTTGGCCATCGCGGCCAGGAAGGCATCGACGGTGAGCGCCTGGACCGGCGACTGTTTCAGCGCCGGCCCGACCTCGCCCGTGTACTCGGCGGAATGGACGACGAGGCTGCAGCCGGAGTCGCCGATCATGTAGGCGTAGTCGGGCGCGCGCAGCAGCGTGTTGAGCGGCACCGCCACGATGCCGGCCTTGATGGCGCCCCAGAAGAGATAGAAGAACGCCGGACAGTCCTTGACCATCATCAGCATCCGGTCGCCGGGCTTCAGGCCCGCGCCCAGCAGCGCATTGCCGGCGCGGTTCACGCGCTCCGCCAGCTCGGCATAGGTGACGGTCTCCTCAGCGGTGCGGATCGCGGCCTTGGCGCCGCGGCCCTCGCCGACATGCCGGTCGATGAAGGGCGCCGCCACGTTGAAGCGGTCGGGCAGGGTGACCGTGTGGTCGGACGAGAAGGAGATGCCGGCGGGAAGTGTCATGAGCCGGCCGCGAACGCGCCGGCGCGACCGCATCGCCCGCAGAAGACCGTTATATCCATGACGTTTGCATCCATGACGTGCCGCGGCGCTCCCCTTCAGGCAATTCGGTATTTAAATACCTATTTCGCGCGATTTTCCCGTCGCACGTTCCGTCTGTCAACTTTCATGCTGGCTCTGCCGCCCGACCCCGGGCGCTTCGACCAGATGCAGCGCCGGCCGCGACTGCGACTGCGGTGGCACGACGGGGGCCGCGGTCTCCGTCTCCTGCCTGAGATGGGCGTAGTGCCGGTTGAGCTGGATCGCGAGCGCCACCGCGCGGCCCTGCATCGCCGCCGCGCAGATCATGGCCACCAGCGCCGCGCCATAGCGGGCGGGCGCCAGCGCCGGCATCGCGTGGACACCGAGGATTTCCACCGCGGTGGCGCCGGCCACCAGCACGGCGACCCAGAGCAGCACAAACCTGGCCGCCGGCGACATCGCCACCTTCGGGCGATAGAGGTCGTGCTCGATGGCCATGTTGGATCCGCGCACCGCGCCGGCGCCGAGGCCGAGCAGCAGGGCCATGAGGAAGGTCCAGCCCGGCTGCCGGGCGGAGGCGATCTGGATCAGGGCGAGGCCCAGCGCGACACCGAGGCAGAGCGTCGGCGGGGCAAGCAGGCGCCACTGTGAGATGTAGAGCCGGCGCACCTCGCGCCAGGCGAGATAGACGCCACCAGCGGCCATCACGGCCAGCACGACATGCAACAGGGTGAGTTTGGCGACCACGACGCCGTCCTCTACGTCAATTCGAGGCCGGCAGAAAGCGCTCGGCCTAGAGCTTGGCCCCCGAAGCCTTGACCGGCGCCTGGAACGCTTTTACCTGCGCCGCGACGAAGGCCGCGAACTCGGCCGAGCTCATGGGCTTGGTCACGAACCCGAGCTCGCCCAGCCGCGCCACGATCTTGGGATCGGCCAGCACCTCGGCCATGGCCTTGTGCAGCCTCTGCTGCGCCGCCGCCGGGAAGCCGGCCGGCGCGGAGAGGCCGACGAAGTTCTCGGCCACCAGCTTGGGGTAGCCCAGCTCCGTCACCAGCGGCACGTCAGGCGCCGAGGGCGCCTTCTGCGTCGAGGTCAGCGCCAGCATGCGCAGCTTGCCGTCCTTGGCGAGCGGCAGCACTTCGGTGAGTGTCACCACGGCGAAGTCGAGCTGGCCCGCCATCATGTCCTGGAACATCGGTGCCGCCCCGCGATAGCCGATGTGCTCCATGCTGAGGCCGAGTTCGGCCTTGAACATCTCGCCGATGATGTGGCCGATAGAACCCTGGCCGCCCGAGCCGAACGGCACCGGCTTGCCCTGCGCCTTGATCCAGGCGATCAGCTCCTTCATGTCCTTGGCCGGCACCGCGGGCCGCACCACGAAGGCGTTGGCCACCGAGCCGATGTAGAAGACGTGCACGAAATCCTTCAGCGGATCGTAGGGCGGCTTGTCGAACAGGTAGGGCGCGATCGAGATCGGCGCCGAGTTCGACAGCATCACGGTATGGTCGTCCTTGGCCGCCAGCACCGCATTGGCGCCGATGGTGGTGCCGCCGCCCGGCTTGTTGTCGATCACCACCGACTGGCCGAGCTTCTCGCCAAGCGGCCCCGAGATCACCCGCGCCGCCGCGTCCGAGGCACCGCCCGGCGGGAAGGTGACGATGATCTTCACCGGCCGCGCCGGCCACTGCTGCGCCGCCGCGCCGCCGCCCAGCGCAAGCGCCGCGGCCGCTCCCATCATCGTCCTGCGCCTGATCATGCTGTCCCCCGATCCCTGTTCATCCCCGAGGCCAAGCAAACGGCGTGCCCGGCGCCAGTCGTCGTCACGCCCCGCCGCGGAAAAGCGAGAAGCCCCACGGCGTCATCTTCAGCGGCAGGTGATAGTGCTGCGCGAGGTCGGCCACGCCGAAGCGGTAGGGCACGGCTTCCAGGAAGGCGGGCGAGGGCACTGCCACGCCTTGGGCGCGGTACCAGTCGCCGATATGGAAGACGGCCTCGTAGACCCCGGTCGCCGCGAGCCCCTCGCCGCGCATCACGGGATGATCGAGCACGCCCGAGGCATCGATCGCGCCCGACGCCAGCAGCTTGCCGTCGGGCCCGCGCAACTCGACGCGCAATCCCGCCGCGGCGATGCCGCTTGCGACGTCGAAGACGTGGATCGAGATGCCGCCGGCGGTCGAAGAGGAAATACCGGGTGGACGCGCCATGGATCCTTCTCGTCCGTGCGACCGTTGATGATTGATGCAAATCTTGCCAACAATGCTACCCTTGAAGCAAGCATCCGAATCTACGGGAAATGTCATGGTCGAGCGAACAACGAAGCCGGATGATTTTGCGGACGTGTCGCCCGAGCCGAGCGGTCTGCGTGGTTGGTTGGCTGTCTTGATGATGGCGCAGATCGGCGGCATCCTTCAGGCCTTCAGGACAATCGCCCACAATCTGTCTCTCATCGAGTCGATGCCGAAGCTCGCGGACTTGGCGCAGATTGCGGCTGGGCTGAACGGGGTAATGTTGGCGGTGATGCTCGCCACGACAGCGGTGATGCTCAAAACGAAGCGGTTCTTCCCGGCGGTCTGGAAGTTTCAGGCGATGTTGGTTGTGGTGTTGCAGGTGTCCATTGCAGCGGTCATAAGCCAAACGCTGAAGGTGCCTTTTGCACTTGTTCTGAAAGGCGACATGCTTGCGACGGTCTTGGGCTCTCTTGTTGTGGCAATCGCCGGATGGATATACTTGAGCACGTCCGTTCGAGTGAAAAACACGTTCGTAGATTGACGAGTCCAAGGCACTGAAAGTGTATCGGCTGTGCGATTCGATAGTCCCGAAGCCGAAGTATCGACAGGATCAGCAGGTTTCTCATAAGAAAAACCTGTCGTGACCTAGTTCATCTCGCGATCAAACGTCTTCCCTCACGATCGCCGTCGATGGCCCATTTTGGGGAGGAGCAGCCGCGCGGTTCCTGTCCGATCGCGCATAATCGCTCGCCATCTGGGGGAAAATGAAAAGGCAGGTTCTCATGTCGGCAATCAGGTCTCTGTGCGCGTTGACGGTCGCGGGTCTTGCGTTGGTCTGGGTGGGAACGGCCCTCGCTCAGGACACGCCGCGGTGGTCCGACATCGATTGCGCCCAGTCGCGGCTCGCGACGCCGCCGGGCCTGCAGTGCAAGGCCACCCAGAACTACGCCGGCGGCGACCGCTCGAGCGGAAGTGCCGGCGGCACGTTCAGGCGTTTCCTGGCCAGCGGCCGGATGGCCGGCGCCGGCGTCTTCTATTATCTGGCCGAGGCGACCAGTCTGGGCGCGTCGGTGATGGAAGGCGCATCGCTGCAGAAGGACATCCGGTCCGAGATGACGGACGGCAACATGATCCACGAGTTCTCGCCCATGGGTAATCGCGGCGGCGCCGACTACATGACCTTCATGACCGGCGCCGGCAATTCCTGCGTCGGCATTCGTCGCTACGGCCCGTCCCAGGGCGACGGCTACAAGTGGATCCTCTACGGCGTGAGCTGCGATCCGCGCGGCCGGACCATCACCGAGGCCGAGATCGACGGCTTCATCTCCGGCGCGAGCTACCGGGGTTCCTGACCTCGCCTCGGCCATGCCGTGCAGGCGTACGGCGCCGGTCGCAAAGGTGTATCGCCCGGCTAGCGAAGAACGACCTGCGTTTCTCCACGTAGCGGCGAAAAGCTCCTGACCGTAGCAGGCACGATGAACTCGGGGTGAGCATAGCTTGCCTGAAGCTGCGCAAGGTCATGCGGTGCAGCAAGCGTCCGCGCCAGCTCATCGAGCAATGGCAACTCCTCGGACGGGAGCGCATCGATTGGTGTCCGATCGGCGAGGCCCCAGTAGTCCCAAGGCAGCATCTCGACCTTGTTGAGCGCCGCGAGATCCCGCATCAGGCTGCCGCGTATGAACCAGAGGCCCTGGATATTGATGCTCGGGACACCGAAGCGGTCAGGGTTGGCCTTGCCGTCGCGGGCAAGCCGCCAGCCGTCGGAAGCGACGATAAACTGGTTGCGTTCAAGGTCGAATTCGTTGGCAGTGACTCCAAGCTTCAGTTTGATCACCGGATCGACGTTAGAGTCGACGAGCACCCACCGATCCTGCCCTTCGTCCCAGTACTCGCAGATACAGTGGTCGCTGTAGGTATCCGGCTCCTTTGAGAAGTACGTCGCGAAGCCGAACCGCAAACGCGTCGGCACGCCGACATGGCGGAGCATCGAGCAGAGGACCAGTGCGTAGTCACGGCAGCTGCCGATGAAGCGTGCGTTTGGTTCTCGCGGTTCCGTAAGTGGCCCGCCGTCCTTCGCCAGGAGCTGGTCATAGATATCGGAAACGTATCGAATGTCGACTTCGCCAAGGCGTTCGCGTTCTTCAAGCGCCAGCCCATAGAGCCCGACGAAATCCTTATCGATCACCAGTCCTTGGGTGATCGCAACGAGCGCTTCGATATCGGACGGTAGATCGCCATAGAGGTGAGCATGCTTGCCCGGGTCGGTCATTCTGCTCGGGGAGCGGTAGTAGGCCAGGGAAGCGGATTGCATGCCGCGAAAGATTATCACGCCGGCGGCGAGGAGGAACCGACCGGCGCGGCAAAGTTCGAGACGTCCTCTACTGCAGCAGGTCGACCGGACGGGCGATGATCGATCCGCAGGGGAGGCCGCTCCGGACGAGCGCGGCACGCACCTGGGCAACGTGATCGGCGGGGCCCTCCAGGATCACGAAGCCGTCGCTCCTGCTGACGGAAAGCACGATCCCGGTGCCATGGTCGGTCATGAACACCATCCGGGTTTTTGCCGGCTCCGGCGCGTGCGCCGTTTCCTGGCCGAATGCCGCGGGCGGGGCAAATGCGGCCAATAACCCGCCGAACATGAGGAAAATCACCAGCTTGCGCATGGCCCGGCCCCCTCCTGGGTGATCCAGGTAGTTGATCAATGCCGCGGCGGGCAAAAGGTTACCGGCCGGGAGTCAGGCCTTGCGCCAGCAGTAGCCGAACGACTGGAAATTCTCGATCTCGTCGAACTTCGGATCGATGGCCTGGAACTTGCGGCGGATCCGCTTGATGCTGGAGCGGACGTTGGTTCGATAGCCGTTTTCGCCGGCCCCGCCGATGAAGCCGGCATAGTGCATGCAGTCGTAGACGGCGCGATAGGTCACGTGGCCGCCGGCGTTCGTGGCCAGCAGATGCACGACCTTGAACTCCGAGACCGTGAGATCGACGTCGCGATCGCTCCAGAAGGCGCGGCTCATGGCCGGCCTGAGCAGCAGGCGACCGCACGCGAAAGTGTCGCCGAGCCTGGGCGCGTCGGGTTTCTTGGTCGAGTCCGCGATCAGCCGCAGCCGTTGCGCCAGGATCGGCACGCCGCGCGCCTTGTCGACGAAATCGACGGCGCCGCCCTCGAGGGCGAGCTTCTCGTAGGCCGGCTGCGATCGCCCGGTGAGGAAGACCACGGGCAGGGCGATGCCGCTGCGGCGCAGTCTCGGCACGAGATCGATGCCCGACACGCTGGGCAGGGTCCAGTCGAGCAGGATGATCTCGGCCTCCGCGCCGGAGTCGAAGAAGTCGAGCAGCGCCGGGCCGTCGCGGAAGCCCTCGACCACGAAGCCGAGGTCGGCAAGCTCGCCGCTCACCGCCTCGCGGTAATCGTCGTCGTCCTCGACGAAGGCGATGCGGATGGGCCGGTCCTGGGTGTTGCCGGCCTCGGGCGAGGCGGCGGGTCCTGGGCCGTGTTGCTGCATGGTCATGCTCTCCCCAGTCGTGCTCTCCCCAAGGGACGCCAGCCGGCCATTGCCGCAGCGCCGGCGCAAGCAATTGTCCGCTTCCGCGCCAACCGCGATGAGCCGGCTTCCGCCAGGATCGAACGCAAATGAGTTGCAAGTGGGGCGGCTGTCGCCGGCGCTCGTCATGCGCCGGGAAATCGAGCCATGGTTTCCGCGCGGGAGGGGGCTTGGTTTCATTTGCCCACAACGCTCGAAGCGCCGATGCGTTCCGCCACCCGGTGCCTCCAGTCGCGGCCGGAAAAAATAATTGAAAAATAGTTGGACAGGATGCGCAGGTTTTTGCTAAGAAAAAGCCTATCGTGGCGGTTCCCATATCCGCCGCCTCACAGCCCGCCCGGACCCCGTCTGTGGCGGGTTTTTCATGCCTTTTTCCTATCCCTGACGAGGCCAACATGTCCAACCGGACCCCCGCGCGCCGCCGTGGTCGCGCGATCGCGCCTGCGCGCCTGGATGATTTCCTGCTCAATCTCGCCGAGACCGCCGACGTCGGCACGGCGGCCGAGCGGAGCGGGCTCAACCGCTCGTCCCTCTACCGGCTGCGCAAGACCCGCCCGGCTTTCCTCAAACGCTGGGACGAGGCGCTGCATCTCGGCACCGAGCGCCTGCAGGACAAGGCGATGCGGCACGCGCTGCAGGGCGTCGAGCGCCCGGTGTGGTACGCCGGCCAACAGGTCGGCACCGCCACCCAGCACGACCACCGCCTGCTGCAGTTCCTGCTCAGGGCCCACCGGCCCGAGATCTACGACCGCGACCGGGCCGCGCCCGCGGCGCCGCCCTTCGACCTGATCAGGCGCATGGCCGACGCCGAGAAGCGCATGGCGGTCTTCGAAAAGCCCGCGAAGAAACCCGCCAAAAAGAAGGAGCCCCGCCGTGGCTGACGACGCGCGCATGCAGGCCGAGGTCGCGCGCCTGCACCGCCTCGAAAGCTACCGCCGCGATCCGCTGGGCTTCGTGCGCTGGGCCTTCCCCTGGGATGCCGAAGGCGGCGACAACGCCGCAGGCCCGCTCAGCGGTCACAAGGGCCCCGAGAAGTGGCAGGCCGACGTGCTGCGCCAGATCGGCGAAGGCCTGCGGGCGGAAAAGGGGCCTGTCCGTATCGCCGTCGCCTCGGGCCACGGCGTCGGCAAGTCGGCGCTGGTCGCCTGGCTGATCCTGTGGGCGCTCGCCACCCAGCCCGCGACGCGCGGCGTCGTCACCGCCAACACCGAGACCCAGCTCAGGACCAAGACCTGGGCCGAGCTCGGCAAGTGGCATCGTCTGGCGCTCTCCCACGACTGGTGCGAACTCGGCGCCACCGCGCTCGTCTCGGCGGTGCCGGAGACCGAGCAGGGTGGCCGCATCGATATGGTGCCGTGGGCCGCCCACAACGCCGAGGCCTTCGCCGGCCTGCACAACAAGGGCAGCCGCGTGCTGCTGGTGTTCGACGAGGCCTCGGCCATCGCCGACCCGATCTGGGAGACGGCGGAAGGCGCGCTGACCGACGCCGGCACGGAGATCGTCTGGGTCGTCTTCGGCAACCCGACGCGCCCGGCGGGCCGCTTCTTCGAGTGCTTCAACCGCTTCCGCAAGCGCTGGCTCACCAGCCAGGTCGACTCGGCGCAGGTCTCGCTCACCGACAAGCGCCAGCTCGCGCGCTGGCTGGCCGACTACGGCGAGGATTCCGACTTCGTCCGTGTCCGCGTGCGCGGGAATTTTCCCCGCGCCGGTTCCATGCAGTTCATCGACTCCGAACGCGTCGAGGCGGCGATGGCGCGCCTGCCGGACGCCAACGCCGACCGCCACCAGCCGCTGGTGATGGGCGTCGACGTCGCCCGCTTCGGCGACGACCGCAGCGTGATCTTTTTGCGCAAGGGCCGCGACGC
>JACPVT010000018.1 GCA_016191685.1 Rhodospirillales bacterium
GCATAAACGATGATCATCACCGACGGCGGGATCAGGATGCCGAGCGTACCTCCGGCGGTGATCACGCCCGCGGCGAGCTTGACGTCATAGCCGGCGCGCAGCATCGGATTGAAGGCGATGACGCCCATCAGCACCACAACGGCGCCGACCAGGCCGCTGGCGATGCCCCAGAAAGTGCAGACGATCAGCGTCGCCACCGCGAGGGCGGCGGGCACGCGGCGGAAGGCGAGCTGGATCGAATAGAACATCTTGTCGACCAGCGCGCCGCGCTACATGACGTAGCCCATCAGCACGAACAGCGGGATGGAGATCAGCACGTCGTTGGTCATGGCGCCGTAGGTGCGCTGGACCATCAGGTCGAAGACCTTGTTGTGCGTCCACGACTGCGACGGATCGTAGAAGGCGATGAAGCCGAAGAAGATGCCGAGCCCCATCAGGGTGAAGGCCGTGGCGAAGCCCATCATGATGACGACGACGATGAGCCCCAGCATCAGGAGCCCGAGGGCGGGATCGCTCATATCTTGCTGTCTCCACCCATGCCGCGCTGCCTCGCAGCCTCCTCGATCTGGGCGGCCTTGGCGATCGCCAGGCGCCGCACGTCGTCGTCGACGTGCTCGCTGTGGGCAAGCTGCTCCTCGACGACGTCGATCTCCGACACGTCCTTCAGCCGGGCCGGCCAGGCGCCGGTCCTGAGGCAGACGATGCAGCGCGTCACCTCGGCGATGCCCTGCAGGAAGACGAGCGCGCCCGCCACCGGGATGACGGTCTTGAAATGATAGACCGGAGGACCGTCGGCGGTGACGTTTGAGTGCTCGCCGATGCGCCACGAATCGCCGGCATAGTCGTAGCCGGCATAGACCAGGGCGCCGATGCCGGGAAAGAAGAAGACGAAATAGAGCACGAGGTCGAGCAGGGCTTGGGTGCGCGGGCGCATCGAGCTGTAGAGGAAGTCGCCGCGGACATGGGCGTTCTGGGCCAGCGCGTAGGCGCCACACAGCATGAACAGCGAACCATATAGCATGTTGTTGAGGTCGAAGATCCAGGCCGTCGGCGCGTTCAGCATGTAGCGCTTGAAGACCTCGAGGCAGACCACCGACATCAGCACGATGATCAGCCAGGCCGCCGCCTTGCCGACCCAGGTGCTGATGCCGTCGATCGTGTGCAGGAACCGCTCAACGGTCATGCGCTCTGTCTACCGTACCGTACTTGAAAGGGGCGAGGCACCGCCCGGGAGTCGCCGGCCGGTGCCTCGCGGTTTTCGGCATGCGCCTAGAGTTTGACCGGCTTGGCGGTGGGCCCGAAGTAGTGGTCGAACGCCATCTTGCGACTGACCACCGTGTCCTGTTCCCACTGCGTCGCGCGTTTGGCGAAGGCGAGCTGCGACTGGACGATTTCCTTGAATAGCGGATTGTCCGCCGCCTTCTTCGTCACCACCTCGTCGTAGATCTCGAGCTGGCGCTTGAGGATCGGATCGGGCGTCTTGTAGAACTTGACCTTGTCCTTGGTCTGCAACTCGACGTAGTCCTTGGAATAGCGGTCGATCGCCTTCCACTGCATGTCCTGCGACGCGGCTTCGACGGCATTGGCGATGATCGCCCGCATCTTCTCCGGCAGGGCGTTGTACTTGTCCTTGTTGAACATGATCTCGAACTGCTCGGCGTTCTGGTGATAGCTCTGCAGCATGCAGACCTTCGAGACGTCGGCGAAGCCCAGCAGACGATCCGACGAGGCGTTGTTGAATTCCGCCGCGTCGAGCAGGCCGCGGTCCATCGCCGAGACGATCTCACCGCCGGGTAGCGCATTGACCGCGGCACCCATGCCCTGGAACACGTCGATCGAGATGCCGACGGTGCGGAACTTGAGGCCCTTGAGGTCGTCGACCTTGGTGATCGGCTTTTTGAACCAGCCGAGCGGCTGGGTCGGCATCGGCCCGTAGGGGAACGACACGACATTGGCGCCGATCGAGGCATAGAGCTTGGCGAGCAGCTCCTTGCCGCCGCCGTACTTGTGCCAGGCCAACAGCATGTTGGCGTCCATGGCATAGCCCGGGCCCGAACCCCACAGAGCCAGCGCGGTCTGTTTGCCGTAGTGATAGACCAGCACGCCGTGGCCGCCGTCGAGTGTGCCCTTGGACACCGCTTCCAGGAGGCCGAAGGCCGGCACGACAGCTCCCGCCGGCAACACCTCGATCTTGAGGTCGCCGCCGGTCATGTCGTTGACCTTCTTGGCATAGTCGAGCGCGAACTCGTGGAAGATGTCCTTCGATGGCCAGGTGCTCTGCCAACGCATACTGATCGGACCCTGCGCCTGGACGACGGCAGGGGCCGCGACGGTTGCAGCCGTCGCGACGGCGGCGCCTTTCAGGAACTTGCGACGCGACTCTTTGTTCTGCGACATGAGTTTCCTCCGTGTATTTGGTTCTTGTTTGTCAACGCCACGCTGCGGGCAGGATGAACCGGCGGATGAAGCCCTGTCTAGCCGAAACGCCGGAGAATCACGCCGGCGTGACCGCCAGGCCGACCGTCATCAGGGCAAAGGCATAGGCGATCGCGACTTCGTCGAGCCGGTTGAAGCGCCCGGACGATCCGCCGTGGCCCGCCCCCATGTTCGTGCGCAACAGAACCGGTCCGCCCGACGTCATGGTGGCGCGCAGACGGGCGACCCATTTTGCGGGCTCCCAATAGGTGACACGCGGATCGGTGAGGCCCGCCATCGCCAGGATCGCCGGGTATTCCTTGGCGGCGACATTGTCGTAGGGCGAGTACGAAAGGATATGGCGGAACGCCGCTTCGTCGGTGATCGGATTGCCCCACTCGGGCCATTCGGGCGGCGTGAGCGGCAGCTTGTCGTCCAGCATGGTGTTGAGCACGTCGACGAAGGGCACTTCCGCCACGATGCCGGCAAAGAGCTCGCCGGCCCGGTTGGCGACCGCACCCATCAGCATGCCGCCGGCGCTGCCGCCATGGCCGACGATGCGCTTGGCGGACGTGTATTTTGCAGCGACTAGCGCCCGGCCTGCCGCGGCGAAGTCGTCGAACGTGTTGGTCTTTTTCTCGAGCTTGCCGTCGAGATACCACGACCAACCCTTGTCCGAGCCGCCCCGGACATGGGCGATGGCATAGACGAAGCCGCGATCGACGAGCGACAGGCGATTGGCCGAGAAGGAGGCCGGCATCGCCATGCCATAGGAGCCGTAGCCGTAGAGCAAGAGCGGCGCACGGCCGTCGCGTTCGAGGTCGCGGCGATGCAGGATCGACACCGGCACTTCGGCGCCGTCGTGCGACAGGGCCATGATCCGCGTCGTGACATAGGCGGCGGGATCGTGGCCGGAGGGGATTTCCTGGCGCTTCCGCAAGGTCCGTGTGCGGCCTGCCATGTCGTAGTCGTAGATCTCGGTCGGTGTCGTCATCGACGAATAGGCAAAGCGCAGGGTCGTGGTGTCGAACTCGAAGCCGCCGACCATGTCGAGCGAATAGGCCGCCTCGTCGAAGGAGATCATGTGTTCGCCGCCACCTTTCAGCTCGCGGATCACGATCGAGGGCAGGGCGTTCGCCCGTTCCAGCCGCACCAGATGGCCCGCATACAGCTCCATGCCAAGGACATAGACGCCCGGGCGATGCGGGATCAGCTCCCGCCAATGCTCGCGGCCCGGCGACGCCAGGGACTCGGCGAGGGACGCAGTGACGATGCGGAAGTCGATCGCGCCGTCATCGTTGGTGAGGATGAAGAGTTCCTCGCCACGGTCGGCAACGCTGTAGCGTACGCCTTTCTGCCGCGGCGCGATCAGGCGCGGCGCGGCATCCGGCACGGCGAGATCGATCAGGCTCTGCTCGGACGTGTCGTGGTCGCCGCCGGCAATGATGCAGAAGCGGCCGCTGGCGCTTTCCTCGATGCGCGTGAACCAGCCGGTGTCCTTCTCCTCGTAGACGAGGACGTCGTCGGCCTGAGGGGTGCCGAGCCGGTGCCGGTAGACCTTCAGAGGGCGATGGTTGTCGTCGACCTGGATGTAGAAGAAGAACGTCGAGTCGCGGCCCCAGACGACGTTGCCGCCGGTCTGCGTCAGGGTGTCGGACAGGTCCTCGGCGGTATCCCAGCGTCGAACGCGGATCGTGAAATACTCCGAGCCGCGCAGGTCGGCACTCCAGGCGATGAGCCGATGGTCGGGCGAGTGCCGTGTGCCGCCGAACTTGAAATAGCCGGATGTCCTGGCCAGCTCATCGCCGTCCAGCACGAGCCGAAGTTCCCCGCCGTCGCGAGGTGTGCGGCCGATCAACTGGTGCTGGCCGCCCTCGCGAAACTTCCACAGATAGGCGAAAGGCCCGTCCGGCGTCGGCACGCCGGAATCGTCTTCCTTGATGCGGCCGCGCATCTCGGCGACCAGCGTCTTTTGCAACGTCTGCGTCGGCGCCAGAAACGCTTCGGCGTAGCGGTTCTCGGCCTCGAGATAGGTCCGGATATCGGGATCGAGAAGCGACGGGTCGCGCAGCACCTGCTGCCACTTCTCGTCCTTCAGCCAGGCGTAATCGTCGGTGACGGTCACGCCATGCAGCGTCCGCTGCGATGGACGTCGTGGTGCTACAGGCGGCTGGCTCATCGGCCGCTCAGGCGTAGTTACCGCGCGCCTTGCCGTTGGTTCCCTTGGGGGCGCCCTTCGGTGCTGCCTTGAGGGCGGGCGTGGCGGCCGCTTTCTTGGGCTTGGGGCGCAGCATCTTGCGCATGACGGCGCCCTGCGTGTCCCACCAGTCGGCCAGGATGCGGACGTCCCAGCCGATGCAGAAGTGCTTTACGCCCATCTCGAGATAGCGCCCAGCCTGGGTGGGATCGCGCAATTCGACGCGCGGGTGCAGGCCCTTCTTCAGTGCCATCTGGATGGTCTTGGTCTCGGCCGCCAGGACGTCGGGATGGCCGTACTGGCCGGTCTTGCCGATGCTCATGGAGAAATCCGACGCGCCGAACTGCACCATGTCGATGCCGGGGACCGAGAGGATGCGATCGAGATCGTCGACGCACGATTTCTTCTCGACCATGATGGCGATCACGACCTCGTTCAACGCATCGACATAGGCGGGCGTGCCGCCCTGCCGTACCGTTCCGACATCGCGCCGCATGCCGACGCCCAGCCGGCCGCGACCGCGGGCACCTCTGGCCATCGTTGTCTCGGCGCGCACCGCGTCGACCGCGGCCTTGGCGTCCTCGACGGTGCGGATGTCGGCGAACAGCACGCTCTGGAAGCCCGCGCCGATCGCCCGCATCGCCTGATGAGTGTACTGCGTCTGCTCGATCTTGATCATGCCCGACATGTTCATGAGCTCGAAGGAGCGACCGAGATTGTCGAGGTCGTGCATGGTGAACGGCGCATACTCGGCGGTGAACTCGACATAGTCGTACTGCTTGGAATGGCCGATCAGCTCGACCAGGGTCGGCCACGCCGACAGGATGTGCGTCCCCACCGTGGGCTTGCCGGCGGTGAGACGTTCACGAAGCGGATTGCGGCGCATGTTGTTTCCCCCTGGGGTCCGGTTCGGGCTAGTCTGGCACCTTGTGTAGGGGGAGTACCATGTTTCCGACGAGAGACAGCCTGACAATCTGCTTTGCGCATGCGGCATACCGGATGAAAGACCGGTTCGAGCTGCGCAACACCGGCATCAAGTGCTTCGAGGTCCGCGCTTACGACGATCTGGTGAAGCGCATCGGCGAGGCCGACGTCGTGCTGGCGTCCGGCATGTGGAAGAACGATTTGATCCCGCATGCCGGCAAGCTGAAGTTCATCCAGTCCATCAGCTCGGGCATGGACCAGTATTCCCGGGAACTGCTGGGAGCCAAGGGCATACGCTTGGCCAGTGCCGCCGGCGTCAACGCCCGCGCCGTGGCCGAACACGCCATCGGCCTGATCCTGGCCATCGCCCGGCGCCTGCCCGAGGCGCGCGACAACCAGCACAAGAAGACCTGGCGCGGCATGATCGGCGATCTTGCCCAGCGCGAGGATGAACTGGGCGGCAAGACGCTGCTGGTCGTCGGCATGGGCCGCATCGGCAGCCATCTCGCCAAGCTCGCCAAGGCCTTCGACATGAAGGTGCTGGGCATCCGCCGCGATCCCAAGGCGGGCACCAACGGCGCCGACGCGATCCACGGCATGGGCGATCTGGTGAAGCTCGTGCCCGAAGCCGATTTCGTGGCGCTCACCTGTGCGCTGACGCCCGAGACGACCGGGCTGATGAGCGCCAAGGCCTTCGCCGCCATGAAGCCGTCATCGGTATTCGTCAATGTGGCGCGCGGCAAGGTCGCCGACGAGGAGGCCCTCATCAAGACGATGCAGGATGGCAGGATCTGGGCGGCGGCCCTCGATGTCACCGCCGACGAGCCGCTGCCCGCCTCCTCGCCGCTGTGGACGATGCCCAACGTCTTCATCACGCCGCACACGGCGGGCGAGACGCGCGCCTACGAGGACAACGTCCTCGACATCCTCATGGAGAACCTCGACCGCCTGTGGCGGGACGAAAAGACACTGCGCAACCAGGTCCTTTAGGGAGAGAACAGAATGCCCGTTGCAGACCCCAACCGCGTGATCCTCACCGGCGAGAATCCGTTCATCCGACTCAGCGAGAAGGACGGCGATCCCAACTCCACGGAAGCCAGCTTCTGGCGCATCCTGTTCTGCCCGGCTGGGCCGGGCCACGTGCTCTACCTCAAGAGCGAGCTGACGCACGGCCACTGGCGCATCTATTCCGACAACATCGCCATGGCGCGCTGGCTGCAGCAGACCGTGCAGGGCATGCTCAATCCCGAGCTCAAGGACACGTCGATCCCGGTGATCGACGCCGAGTTCACCCGCTCGGGCGACCCGCGCTATTTCTGGACCGAGCATGTGTCGGCCGCCGATTCGGAGGTGGCGCTCACCTGGTACGACGTCGGCGATCCGCTGCTGATCCACACCAATCCCAACGAGGCGCCGAACCCACGCCCCTATGGCGTCTGCACCGTGCTGGTGCCGGCGCTCGGCGCGCGGCTGACCGTCGACGGCGCGCAGGCCCGCGGCTTGCCGTGGAAGCGCGAGCGCGAGGGCAGGCCCTTCAGCACCTGCGCGCTGGCCTTCTCGGAAAGCTGGACCGAGGCGCGGTAGGCCGCCGACAGCATCGCGGGCATTGTCATCCCGAGCGTAGCGAGGGATCCTTCGCGGCGCTTGATCAAGGATCCCTCGCTTCGCTCGGGATGACACTGCTTCCGTGCTTCGGACGATCGCGCCTCAACCTTTCAGGTCGAAGGCGCGCGCGAGCTGGGTGTAGCTCTCGCGCCGTACCTCCTCGTCGTGGGTCCAGGTGACGACGGCCATCTCCTGGACGCCGACGCGCTCGGCCAGCTCGCGAATACGTGCCGCAACCTATGGGCCGGTGCCGACGAAGGAATCCTTGCGGAACTGTTCCATGCGCGCCTGTTCATGCACGCTGAGCGGCGCGCGGGCGGCGACGTCGGGCGCCTCCAGCGGCACCAGGATGCCCTTGTCGCGGTTGATGCGCGAAAGCGCCCGCGAGGTGAAGTGGAATTGCGCCTGCTCCATGGTCTCGGCGGCCAGCGCCCAGACGCAGAGCCCGGCGTGTGGCTCGGGATGGCGGGCACTCGGCCGATAGGTGCGCTTGTAGAGCTCGATCGCGCGTTCGCCGCCGGCGCCGTCGCTGAAGAACCAGGCGTAGCAGTAGGGCAGGCCGAACAGGGCGGCGACCTGGGCGCCGTAGTCGGAGCTGCCGAGGATCCACACTTCGGGCGCGGTCGCGCCCTGCGGGAAGGCCTTCACCGCGGCGAAGGGATGGCGTTCGACCAGGGGCTCGTTGTGCACCCAGGCGATCAGGTCGCGCACGTCGGCAGGAAAGTGTTCGGGCCGCTCGTTGGCTGCGGGATTGAGCGCAAAGGCGGTGCGCCCGTCCGAGCCCGGGGCACGCCCGAGGCCCATGTCGATCCGGCCCGGCGCCAGGGCGTCAAGGACGCGGAAGACCTCGGCCACTTTGAACGGCGCGTAGTGCGGCAGCATGATGCCGGCGCTGCCGATACGGATGCGTTCCGTGGTGGCGGCGATCGCCGCGATCACGATCTCGGGCGCGGTGCCGACGATGGTCGGATGGTTGTGGTGCTCCGACACCCAGAAGCGCTGGTAACCCAACGCCTCGCAATGCCTGGCGAGCGCCACGGTGTTGCGGATCGACTGGTCCTGCGGGCGCCCGGCGACGGCGATCGACTGGTCGAGGACGGAAAGACGCGTGAGCTGTGACATTGCGCGAGAGGTAAGCCGTGCGCGCTACTCCGGCAAGGTCGCGATCATGTAGAGCGCCTGCAGTGTGGGCGTCGGCCGCTCCTTTTCGCCGAACGCCTTGGTGAAGATCTTGGCGATCTCGCCCGAGCGGTAGATGTGGCTCAGCGCCCGATCGACCGCGAGGCGGAAGTCGCCATCGCCGCGACGCATCGCCAGCGCAAACGGCTCGATGGTGAGGGAATTGCTGGCCAGCAGGATGCGGGCGGCATCGGGATGGCCCTTGATCATGGCGGCAAGCATGGCGCGGCCGGCGAAATAGGCGGCGATCTGGCCTTTCTCCAGCGCGACCATCGCTTCCTCGAAGGTCTTGAACGGCACGATCTCGGCATTGACGTGGAGCGCGGCCAGCGACTTCCGCGTGATCTCATCGGTAAGCGTGCCGGCGGCGATGCCGACCTTCTTGCCGGACAGCAGCTTGAGGTCCTGCGGTCCGTCGTTGCGGATGGCGAAGGAGGTGCCGTCGACGAAGGTCGGAACGGAGAAGTCGACGATCGCGCGCCGGTCGAGGGTCTGGGTGAGCGAATCGCAGATCAGGTCGGCCTTGTTCTGGGTGATCGCATCGAGGCGGTTGGCCGTGGTCACCGGGACGTAGGCCACCTTCAGGTCGGGGATCCTGAGCTGCTGGGCGAGGTCCTTGGCCACCGCCTGGCAGAGGTCGATCATGAAGCCGGCGGGTTGGCCGGCAGGTGTCTTGTAGGCGAAGGGTGCGGCGTCCTCGCGGTAGGCGACGCGCAGCGTCTTGCTCTGGCGGATGTCGTCGAGCGTGGCGGCCACGGCGTCGCCGCCCAGGACGGTGCCCCCCAATACGACATTCAGCGCCAATGTCAGGATGCCGAGTTTCTTCGATATCGCGTTCATGTTCTCTGTCCTTGTTTGGTCCATCCTGCGGCGGACGGGAAACAATCCGATATCCCGACCGTTATGACCACCGGAATTACAGGAGGCCGCTCATGGCCCGAAACAAGTCCCGTGTCGTCGGCATCGACCATATTTCCATCCGGGTGAGCGACTACGAGAAATCGAAGGCCTTCTACGCCAAGCTGTTTGCTTTCCTGGGCTTCGAGCTGTCGGACGACTACGGCACCACCATCGGCTGGACCAACGGCCGGACCCGGTACTGGATCGCGCCGGCCGAAGGCTGCAAGACCCATCGCATCGGCGACGTCGGCTTCCACCACTATGCGTTCGAACTCCGCAACCGGAAGGACGTCGATGCCCTGCAGGTATTCCTCGAAAAGGAGCGGGTGCGCATCGTCGATCCCGCCGCCGAGTATTACGACGACTATTACGCCGTGTTCTTTCTTGACCCCGACGGGCTCAAGCTCGAAGGCATGAAATACGGCGAACAGCTCAAACGGCGAAGACGTAAATCATTGAAGAATAAGAAGTAATTTATCTCTTTAAAATAGTTCTAGGAGTTACTTGCAATTCAGGAACCGAGCGGCATATGTAGAAACATTCCAAACTGATCAAGACGGAGCGTTTCATGCTGACCATCGGTGACAAGTTTCCTTCCTTCGACCTCAAGGCGGTGGTGAGCACCGACCCCAAGACCGCCTTCACCCAGCTCTCGGACAAGAGCAACGCCGGCAAGTGGAAGGTGGTGTTCTTCTGGCCGAAGGACTTCACTTTCGTCTGCCCGACCGAGATCGCGGCCTTCGGCAAGCTCAACAGGGACTTCAACGAGCGCGACGCGGTGGTCTACGGCGTCTCGACCGACTCCGAGTTCGTGCATCTCGCCTGGCGCCAGAACCACGCCGACCTGAAGGCGCTGCCCTTCGCCATGCTGGCCGATCTCAAGCGCGAGCTCTCCCAGTCGCTCGGCATCCTCGACAAGGCCGAAGGCGTCTGCCTGCGCGCCACGTTCATCGTCGACCCCGAGGGCATCATCCGCTTCGTGTCGGTGAACGACCTCTCGGTCGGCCGCAACCCGCAGGAAGTGCTGCGCGTGCTCGATGCGCTTCAGACCGACGAACTCTGCCCCTGCAACTGGCAGAAGGGCGACGACGTCCTGAAGGCGGCCTGAGGAGGATCCCATGTCTCTCGACGCATTGAAGGACCGGCTGCCCGACTACGCGCGCGACCTCAAGCTCAACCTCTCGAGCCTGGCCGCCGAGCCGTTGCTCAGTCCGCAACAAAAGGCCGGCAGCTTCGTCGTCGCAGCACTTGCCGCGAACCATGCGCCGACCACGCGGGCCGTGGTCGGTGCCTTCGCCGCCGAGCTGTCGCCGGAAGCGCTCAACGCCGCCAAGATCGCGGCGTCCCTGATGGCGATGAACAACATCTACTACCGCTTCGTGCATCTCGTGCACGCCGCCGACTACAAGACCTTGTCGGCCAAGCTGCGCATGACCGCCATGGCCAAGCCCGGCGTCGACAAGGTCGATTTCGAACTGTGGTCGCTGGTGGTCTCGGCCATCAACGGCTGCGGCATGTGCCTGGAGGCGCACGAGAAGGTCTGCCGCGAGGCCGGGCTCTCGGCCGAGCAGATCCAGGCCGCCGTGCGGATCGCCGCTACGGTGCATGCGGTTGCCTGCACGCTCGCTGCGGAAGAGGCGCTCGTGCCGCAGTTGGCCGCTGCCGCATAGTCTTGTCGCGTCCCGACATGCGGGCCAAACTCCGGGCCGTTTTGTAACCGGAGTGCCCGCATGTCGATGACCGCCCCCCAGAGCAAACAAGCCGTGCCGGTTGCCGGTACCTACCAGCCCAAGGGCATGCTGATCGGCGGCAAATGGGTCGGCAGCGCTTCGGGCGCAGGCATCGCCGTCGAAAATCCGGCCAAGCGCACGACCGTGGCTGACGTGCCGCGCGCCGCAGCGGCCGACGTCGAGGCTGCAGTCGGCGCCGCCGCAAAAGCCTTCCCAGCATGGAAGAACGTGGTGCCGCGCGAGCGCGGCAAGCTCCTGCTCAGGATTGCCGAAGCGATCGAGGCCCGCGTCGAGGAGTTGGCGCGCACCATTGCGCTCGAGACCGGCAACGCGCTCCGCACGCAAGCGCGCGGCGAAGCCAAGATGACGGCCGACATCTTCCGCTATTTCGGCGGGCTCGGCTCCGAGCTGAAGGGCGAGACCGTACCGTTGGGAGAGCATGTCCTCTCCTACACCCGTCGCGAGCCGCTGGGCGTCGTGGGCGCCATCATCCCGTGGAACGCGCCGGTCATGCTCGCGGCGCTGAAGGTCGCACCCGCACTCTGCGCCGGCAATGTGATGGTGTTGAAAGCGGCGGAAGACGCGCCGCTGGGCGTGCTGATGATGGCCGATGTCTGCCAGGAATTCCTGCCGCCGGGCGTGCTGAACGTGATCACCGGCTACGGCGCGGAATGCGGCGGCCCGCTCGCCAACCATCCGAAGATCGCCAAGCTCTCCTTCACCGGCTCGACCGAGGTCGGCAAGGTGATCATGCGGGCCGCGGCCGAGCGTATCGTGCCGGTGTCGCTCGAACTCGGCGGCAAGAGCCCCTCGCTGGTCTATCCCGACGCCGACGAGGACTGGGCGGTCGACGGCATCATCAATGCCATGCGCTTCACGCGCCAGAGCCAGAGCTGCACCGCGGGCTCGCGCCTGTTCCTGCACGAGGACATCTTCGACTCGTTCCTGGCGAAGCTCGAGAAGAAGACCACGGCGCTCAGGATCGGCGACCCGCTCGACGAGGCCTCCGACATCGGCACCATCATCAACAACAAGCAGTACACCAAGGTCTGCAAGTACGTGGAGGAGGGGCTGAAGAGGTCCGACGCCAAGCTGGTGTTCGGCGGCCTGCCGCCCAAGACAGGCCCGCTCTCCGAGGGCTACTTCACCCTCCCGACCGTGTTCGCCGACCGGTCCAACGACTGGCGCCTGGCGCGCGAGGAAATCTTCGGGCCGGTTCTGGTGGCGATCCGCTGGAGCGACGAGGCCGAGGCGATCCGCATGGCCAACGACAGCCACTACGGCCTCGCGGCCTATGTCTGGACGCACGATATCGGCAAGGGACTGCGCGCTGCCCACGCCATCGAATCGGGTTGGGTCCAGGTCAACCAGGGCGGCGGCCAGACGCCCGGTATGTCCTACGGCGGCTTCAAGCAGAGCGGGCTCGGCCGCGAATTCTCGCTGGAAGGCATGCTCGACAGCTTTACCCAGCGCAAGAGCGTGACGGTGAACCTCGCCGTCTAAAGCCGCAGCTTCCTGGCGGCAAGCCGCGCCTGGTCTTCCTGCGTGAACGTCATGATCTTGCGGGCGTTCTGGTCGAACTTCATGCCCACGGCCTCGGCGCAAGCGGCAAGCGTGCCGGTCTCAGCCTCGAACAGGAAATGGGTGAAGACCAGCACCTTGTTGGTGAACGCGGCAAGACCACTCATCACCACGGCAAGGTCGCCGGCGCGCAACGGACGGTGGTAATGGTTCAGCATCTCGACCACGACCGAACCCTCCTGGCGCTCCTGCATGGCGGATCGATCGAAGCCGAGATGGTTCCACAGCACCGGCGCCCCGTCGGAGTAGCGGCCGAATTGATGGCGCGGCAGGAACTCAGCCCTTTCGTCGCATTCGTCGGGGGTGATCACGGTGCGGCCGATCTCGATCAAGCCGGTGGCGGGCGCCTGTGCGAGCGTGAGATCGGGCAGGGCGAGCGCGCCGACGCTGCGCGGCTTCGCGACCTCCGGCAGCGCCACCTTGGCCGCCTCGGCGCGGACCCGGAACGCCTCGGGCCACGGCCGGTCGCACACGATGCGACGGCGGACGGTGGCGGCGATCCCGGCTTCCGCCGGGTTGCGGATTTCGTGATAGGCCACGAGATGACGTTCGCCGACCTCGACCGGGGCCGAGTGGACCTCGACGGCATCGACGACGCGGAACTCGCGGAGGTAGCGGACGTGGTCGTCCGCGGCCGTCACGGCGAGGCCTGATGCCCGTTGCGCGCGCGGGCCGAGGCCGAGACCCGCGAGCAGATGCGCCGACGCCTCATGGCCGAACTCGGTGTAAAATTGCACGTTCAGATGGTCGTTCTCATCGCACTGCCAGGTGTTCACGGCGGTGCTGAAAGTCGGCTTCAATTCAGGCGTTGGCACGCGGGGCACTCTCTGCTGTCTGTGGATGGCCGCCCAAATGGCCGAAAAAGCCACAGAAATCGACATTTTTCGCGTGTTCCGGGCTTGCGGGGGAACGATTCGTGGATAACCTTGGGATCGCCAGCGCTGTCCTGGGGCGTCAGGAAGACGCTGGTGAAACGAAAAAACGTAAGGGACCCCTCCACTATGGCTACCAAAACCACTGTTCCGACTGTCCCGCTATCCAAGGTCGCGGCCGAGCTGGCCGAGAAGACGGGCATGACCAAGAAGGACGCCACCGGCGCCCTCGATGAGTTTATCGGCTTGGTCGTGAAGCACCTCAAGAAGGGCAACAAGGTCCGCGTTACCGGCCTCGGCATCTTCCAGGTTCGCAATCGTCCGGCGCGCATGGGCCGCAACCCGGCCACTGGCGAGGCGATCAAGATCAAGGCGTCGAAGAAGGTTGCCTTCCGCGTCGCCAAGGATCTCAAGGAAGCTATCTAAGCCGCTTCCGACCGAAGATCGGGCGGGCGCCGGCGCGAGCCGGGTCCGCCCTTCTTTTTGCCTACTCGGCATCATGGCAGCAGACGCAGATCTTGTTGCCGTCGGGGTCGCGGAAGTAGGCGCCGTAGTAGTCGGGATGATAGTGCGGCCGGAGGCCCGGCGGTCCGTCGTCGCGCGCGCCGTTGGCCAAGGCAGTGTTGTAGCAGGCATCGACGGCCGTCCGGCTGGGCGCCAGCAGCGCCACCATCTGGCCCTTTCCCGGCGCCGCGCGATCGCCGTCATACGGATGGCCGATCAGGAAGAGAGGTCGCGCCGCCGCCGTCGGCATCCAGCCTGCCCATGGCCGGTCGCGCTCGCAGAATTTCAACGGGCAGCCGAGCGCATCCATGACGCTCGAGTAGAAGGCGAAGGCGCGTTCGAAGTCGGTCACACCGACATGCACATGCGAGATCATCGGGCGATTCCTGGCCGCGCGCATTCGCAGAGCGGCATCGATGGGCGCGGGTCGGCCGGCGCTTTGGAACTCTTTGCCGGAGGCATCGTGGGCTAGTATAGCCGCCTCTGGCGCGCACCGGCATGGATACGTTCGTTCCCCTGAAATTCCTGGCCCAGTTGGCCCTGCCCCCGGCATCGCTGGCGATCGGCCTTGTGGTTGCCGGCGTGCTTGTGCTGGCGGGCCTGCGCCGCCTGGCGCGTCTCGTGATGGTGCTTGCCATCGCCGAACTGCTTCTGCTGTCGCTGCCGCCGGTCGCCGATGCGCTGCTGGCATCGCTGCAGGACCAGGCGCGCGTGGAGGCCAAGGCCGCGCCCGCCTGCTGCTACGACGCCATCGTCGTGCTGGGTGGCGGCATCGGACCGGCTCAGCCACCGCATGTCCCGGAACCTCATCTCACCGATTCCGCGGATCGCATCTGGCACGCCGCCCGCCTTTATCATCGTGGCCTCGCGCCGCGCATTATCGTGAGCGGCGGCGGCGACGGCGAGATGACCGAAGCCGAGGCGATGCGTTTGTTCCTGACCGATCTCGGTGTGCCTTCCCAGGCGATCGTCATCGAAGGCGCATCGCTCAACACCATCGAGAACATCCGCCAGGTGCGGACGCTGGTGAAGGACGGCCGCGTGGCCCTGGTGACGTCGGCCTCCCACATGCCGCGGGCGATGCGGCTGGCGCGGATCGCCGGCCTCAACGTCGCGGCTTTCCCGACTGACTGGGGTCCTCCCGCCGACGGGCGCGCCGTGTGGGAGGAATGGATTCCCTCGTTGAGCGCCCTTTCGGTTTCGACGATTGCGTTGGTCGAGATCCTGGCCAACGCCTTCGATCGCCGCGGCGAGAGTCTGGCGCCATGACCGCGTCGGCCTGGCGTCTCGATCGTCGTGCTGCGTTGGGGCTCGCGCTGGCCGGACCGCTGCTGGTGCCGCTCGCCCGCCGGCCGCGTGCCCAGACGCTGGACAGGGTGACCTTCCAGACCGACTGGCGCGCCCAGGCCGAGCATGGCGGCTACTATCAGGCGGTCGCCGCCGGTCTCTACCGCAAAGCCGGCATCGAGTGCGACCTGCGCCAGGGCGGACCCAGCCTCAACATCGGCCAGCTCCTGCTGACGGGCCGCGTCGACATGACCATGTCGAACAGTTTCGAGGCCTTCACCTACGTGCGCGAAGGCGCACCGTTTTTCACCATCGCCGCGATCTTCCAGAAGGACCCGCAGGTGCTGATCGGCCATCCCGGGTCGGGACTCGACGGCTTCGAGAAACTCGAGGGGCGCACGCTCCTGATCGGCCACGGCGGGCGCGTCACCTACTGGCCCTATCTCAGGAAGAAGTACGGGCTTCGCGACGAACAGCTCAGGCCCTACACCTTCAACATGGCGCCGTTCCTCGCCGACAAGAACGCCGTGCAGCAGGGCTTCCTGTCGTCCGAACCCTACTCGATCGCCCAGGCGCTCGGCCGGCCGCCGGAAGTGCTGCTGATCGCCGACGCCGGCTTCAGCGCCTACCAGACCACCATCGCGATTTCGCGCAAGATGGCTGCGGAAAAGAAGGACCTGGTGCAACGCTTCGTCGACGCCACGCTGGAAGGCTGGGCGCAGTACCTCAAGGGCGGCCCGGCGATCGCCGCCGCCAATGCGCTCATCAAGCGGCACAATCCGGATCAGACCGACGATCGGATCGCCTACGCGATCAAGGTGTTGAACGAGCGCGGCATAGTGCTGTCGGGCGAGGCGCTCGAGGGCGGCATCGGCGCCATGAGCGCGGCGCGCTGGAAGGCGTTTTACGATCAGATGGCCGATGTCGACGTGCTGCCCCGGGGGCTCGATGTCGCCAGGGCCTATACACTCGAATTCGTGAACAAGGGCATCGGGAAAGCATAGGGGAACGGCAAATGCACCAGGTCAGTGAAGAGCATCGGATGTTGCGCGAGCTGGTGAAGAAGTTCGTCCGCAACGAACTGATGCCGCTCGAGAAGAACATCCTGGAGCGTTTCGCCGGCGGCCAGCCGGCGGCGTTGAACGACGAGGAGAACGCCAGGCTCTTCAAACAGTGCAAGGAGCTCGGCCTGTGGGCGCTCGACGTGCCGGAGGAGGTGGGTGGCGCCAATCTGCCCGCCGTCGCCTTGGTCGGCGTCAACGAGGAGATCGGCTACACCTGCGTGCCCTTCACCTTCCCGCCGGATTCTCCCAACCTGCACATGCTGCTGGCGACGGCCAATCCCGAGCAGCGCAAGAAGTACCTCGAGCCCTACGCGGCCGGCGAAACCAGCTCGGCCATCGCCATCTCCGAGCCGGGCGCCGGCGGCGATCCGGCCGGCATGAAGACCCGGGCGGTGAAGGACGGCAACGACTGGGTGATCAACGGCCGCAAGATCTGGATCAGCCGCATCGCCAAGGCTGACTTCACCATCGCCATGGCGGTGACCGATACCGAACTCGGCTCGCGCGGCGGCATCACCGCCTTCCTGATCGACAAGGGCACCAAGGGTCTCATCGTCGCGCGCGCGATTCCGATGCTGGCCGGCCAGCGCACCTACGAGGTCGTGTTCGAGGACTGCCGCGTGCCCGAGAGCCAGGTGCTGGGCAAGGTCGGCGCCGGTTTCGCGCCGATGCAGCTCCGCCTCACCGTGCGCCGACTGCAGATGGGCGCCTGGTGCACCGGCATGGCGCAGCGCGCGCTCGACATGCTGGTCGAGCATGCCAACCAGCGCGTCACGTTCGGCCAGAAGCTCGCCGACCGCCAGGCCATCCAGTGGTGGATCGCCGATGCCGCGACCAAGCTGCATGCCTGCCGCCTGATGGTGATGGATGCCGCGGTCAAGCAGGATGACGGCCGCGACGTGCGCATGGAAGCGTCGATGATCAAGGTCTTCGCCACCGAGATGGCGACCGAGGTGATCGATCATGCCCAGCAGGCGTTCGGCGCCATGGGCGTCACCCAGGAGCTGCGCGACGCGGTCCAGGCGTTCCGCGCCTCCGGCAAGTTCGCCCTCGCCTTCTCCGAGTCGTTCGGCGAGTTCGGCCCCGGCAACCAGGGCTACTACCTCGCCACCGCCTTCGACGAGATCTGGCTGCA